>DVMY01000034.1 GCA_018714755.1 Candidatus Aphodousia faecigallinarum
GCATAATTTTATATAATCACATGATTGAGTCATTATACAAAAAAATCGCCCCAGTGGGGCGAGTGCCAATTCCTCTCGCAATTGAAATCGCAAGTTTCCTTGGCACGACGCTATGAGTAAGGTGATTTTACGACGCTGATGTTGAATATTTTTTAACTTCTTTATCAATAATTCTTTTTATATATTTATCTTTTAATTCAATTAGTTACATATACCATTGAATGTTATTTCGCTGTTTGACTGAATACAATTTTACTTTTTCATTGATTGTAATTTTATATTTTTATTGAGTGAAATTTAGAATTTCCGTTGAACAAAATTTATGACTAAGCACATAAACATCGACTGCACTAAAATGGCTGATCCTCGTTTGCACATTAAAATGTGCAAAAAAAAGAAAGAAATCTAAGATGCCCGTTACCTTAAATGATCTTCCCATCGGTCAAAGCGCGACCGTGGAGTCCGTTGGCGCAAGCGGCGCCCTTCGTCAGCACTTTTTAGACATGGGCCTGATTCCTCAGGCCACTGTCACCATGGTTAAACGCGCCCCAATGGGCGACCCCATCGAAGTGCGCATTCGAAGTTATGAATTAACGCTTCGTGTGGCCGAAGCCCAAGCGATCACTATCACCGACATTCGAGAGGCTCAGCCGCAGCAAGGCCTGAACACCCAAACCGAAGAGATCATGCACCCGGGCTACGGCGAAGGCGGTAAATATCACGTCAAAGAACATGAACATCCGCTGCCCGAGGGTGAACTCATTACCTTCGCGCTCGCGGGCAATCAAAATTGCGGTAAAACGACTCTTTTTAACCGTCTGACAGGCTCCAACCAACACGTCGGCAATTTCCCCGGTGTGACGGTTGACCGAAAAGACGGCTCAATAATCGGTCACCCTGACACACAAGTCACTGATTTACCGGGCATTTATTCCCTTTCACCATACACCAACGAAGAAATTGTCTCGCGGGAATTTATATTGAAACAAAATCCCAAGGCGATTATCAATATCGTTGACGCCACCAATATCGAACGAAACCTTTATCTGACGATGCAATTGATGGAGTTGGGACGTCCGATGGTGCTCGCGCTTAACATGATGGATGAAGTGTGGGCCAACGGCGGATCGGTTCGCGTCAACGAAATGGAAGCTTTGTTGGGGATGCCGGTGGTGCCTATTTCGGCAAGCCGCGGCGAAGGCATTGAAGAGTTGATTGACCACGCGCTGCACGTGGCGAAATTTCAGGAGCCGCCCGCCGTACAGGATTTCTGTGACGCAAACGATCACGGCGGCGCGGTACACCGGTGCTTGCACAGCATCATGCACATTATTGAAGACCACGCGCAAAAGGCCAACATTCCGCTGCGCTTTGCCGCGAGCAAAATCGCCGAAGGCGATCCCCTCATCGTCGATCAGTTAGATCTCGATGTCAATGAAAAGCGCACCTTGGCCCACATTGTCAAACAAATGGAGGCAGAACGGGGTCTCGATCAGGCAAGCGCCATTGCAGACATGCGTTTTGCTTTCATTGACAAGGTTTGCAGACAAACGGTTGTCAAGCCTCGAGTAAGCCGTGAACACATCAGAAGTTTGCAAATCGATGAGGTGCTCACCGGCAAATACACCGCCATCCCCTCCTTTATTGCCATCATGGCGCTTGTGTTTTGGCTCACTTTCAATGTGATCGGTGTCTGGCTCAACGACGCGCTTGACTGGGTAATCGGTTTAGCCACGGACTACACCGATGCGACACTTGCCGCCTTAAATGTAAATTCGTCTATTCACTCGCTCATTATTGACGCCATTTTCAATGGGGTGGGAAGCGTCCTGAGCTTCTTGCCAACCATTGTCGTGCTTTTCTTCTTTCTGTCCTTCTTGGAAGACAGCGGCTACATGGCGCGCGTGGCCTTTGTGATGGACACACTCCTGCGCCGCATCGGTCTTTCAGGCCGAAGCATCGTGCCTATGCTGATCGGTTTCGGCTGCACGGTGCCCGGCGTGATGGCAAGCCGCACACTGCCTTCCGAGCGTGACCGCAAGATGACCATTTTGCTCACCCCCTTTATGAGCTGCTCGGCTAAACTGCCCATTTACGCATTTTTCGTCGCCGCGTTCTTCCCCGGCAACGGCGCCTCCGTCATGATCGGCTTGTATTTACTCGGTATCGTCGTGGCCGTTTTATTGGGCTATTTGATGAAAAATTCCATCTTCAAGGGCGAGGCAGTACCATTTGTGATGGAATTGCCCAACTACAGAATGCCCGGAGCCAAAAATGTGATGCTGCTTTTGTGGGACAAGGCTAAAGATTTCCTTCAAAGAGCCTTCACGGTCATTTTTGTCGCCACCATTGTGATTTGGTTCCTGCAAACATTTGACTTCCACCTCAATCCGGTCGAAGACTCTCAGGCAAGCATTCTGGCTGTCATCGCCGGTTGGATTTCACCTGTTTTCGCTCCGCTCGGATTTGACGATTGGCGCGTCACAACCGCTTTAATCGGTGGTTTTATGGCCAAAGAAAGCGTGGTGAGCAGCTTATCGGTTCTCTTTGGTTCGACCGAGGCGCTCACAGCTGCGATGTCGGGACTGACCGCCCTCGCCTTATTGGTTTTTTGTCTGCTTTACACCCCGTGCGTGGCCTCCATCGCCACCATCAAGCGGGAACTGGGCGGTCAGTGGGCCGTGGGCGTCGCTGTCTTTCAATGCGTGATCGCGTGGGTAGTCGCTTTCATCGTCCGACTCATCGGATTGGCTTTAGGTTATTAGGACATAACGTTATGAACACCGTCAGTTGGTTACTTTTGATTTTGATCGTTTTGGCGTTTATTGGCGTGGTTGTCTTTAAATTCAAAAACCGCTCTGCGGGCGGTTGCGGCGGCGCTTGCTCGGGTTGTGCAAGCGCCAGTCAAAAAGACGGCTCCTGTTCAAGCGCCAAGGAACACATCATCCATATCCAGAAAATGGGACGTTAAAACTAAATTAAATGGGCCATGTACAGCGGAAGATAGAAACGCTTGCCCTCTTGTTTGATTTGCTTGGGATGCAAAACAATTTCGTAACCGACTTTGGCGCCAAAAGTCTCTGAAAATCGATCTAGTGAGGCAAGCGTATAGCGATCTGTTGACTTCACCTCGACAGGACAGACCCTGGGCTTGTTGCCCGCATCTTGAAAGGGTCTGACCAGCAAGAAATCGATTTCCATTCTTTTTTTGTTGTTTTTAGTGTCCGTCTGTGAATAAAAAAACAGCTTCTCACCCTTGGCCACCAGACTTTGCGCAACAATATTTTCCGTCAGCATGCCTTCGTTGATGGCAATTTTCCCAAGAAGTACATTCCTGTAGATATCCTCTGAAGTGACCATTCCGGTTGATAAAGCCAATGTCGTTAACAAACCGGTATCTGCCATGTAGCATTTAAGGGATGATTTCGTTCGGCTTAAATTTAAACCGATAGAAGGGTCCGTACTGGCAAAGCAAGCATTCGTTATCTGAGCGTCGGACAGCCAAAAAAATGCCTCCTCGTAATTTCTCATTCGCGCATTCGTCGCTAAAGAAGATACTTTGAAACGTTTCTCATGAGTGGACAGTTGAGAGGGGATTTCATCAATAATTGAAATCACTTTGTCCTGATAGCCTTTAGCGAAACGCCCAATGTCTTTCCTGTACAGATCCAGAATCTGTCTTTTCTCAAAATCAGCTGCTTCAAATGAATGAGTACTAAGATACTCATTGACAACATGGGGCATTCCTCCGATCAACATATACTCGCGGAAACGCCTCATCGCCCGTTTGTGCAATACATCCGGCAATGGCCGCATTGAAAGGAAATGCTCGTTTAAGAGATCCGAAAGATTTTTCTCATTGAGCGCCCATAGAAACTCCTCAAAATCAAGCGGGTTAAGTCGAAAGGATTCTTCTTCGGAAGGAATCAATATATCTTCAATATTTTGTTTAATAGACAACAACGATCCCGTCTCTATGTAGTCAAAACGACCATCTGAGACAAGCCGCTTGATAAACTCTCTGGCGGTGGGAAAGCTCTGAATTTCGTCAAAAATAATCAGTGAATCTCTGGGATAAAGAGGTGTTTGATAGATAGCCGATAAATAACGGAAGAATTCATCCAGATCCGTTCTTAAATCGCTAAACAGTTCCTTAAACTCCTTTGAAACCAAAGAAAAATCAATGGTTATGACTGACCTGTACTCACTCTTGCCAAACTCCTCAGCTAAAGTACTTTTTCCTACACGACGAGCTCCCTCAATTAAAAGAGCAGTCTGGCCGTTCCGATTTCTTTTCCAATTGAGCAATCGCTCATACGCTTTTCTTTTCAGCATCTTTCTAATTTAAAAACACATTTTACGAATGATTTTTCTTTAATTTTACACGTTTTACGACTATCGATATCCATAGAAAGCACGTTTTACGAATTTAATTTTCTAAAATTTTGCACGTTTTACTGGTTTTGAAATATCAAAAAATGCAACATTACAGAAGGACGCCAATGCAAACAATTTCAAATCGCTTCCAGCAAGACAAGCGATTGACCTAGGATATTAACTTCTGAGCTTCAGGCTAAAACCGATGTGCATTTTTCTTTTAGCAAAAAGAGAACATAATTTAAAAATGACTCCAGATCCGTTCGAAAATGGAGCACTTTTTTAAGGACATCGATTATGGCCATTGACCAAAAGTATGTTGACGAGGCCGTCAAGGTTCGTCGCACGTTGCACCGTCGCCCCGAAGAAGGCTGGACGGAATTTGAAACCACTTATTTGATCGTCGAGACATTGAAATCTTACGGTTTCGAAGATATCAAATTTGGCAAATGCCTTTTTGATCCCGCCCACTCACTGGGCCGCGATGAAGCCTTGATCGCTAAAGCCAAAGAACGCGCGATCGAGCACGGCGTGCCCGCTGAGTTCATCAAGGCTTGCGAACATTTCACGGGCGCCATGCTCACTTTTGATACCGGCCGTCCGGGCAAGACCGTAGCCTTCCGCGTTGATATTGACTGCGTCAAAGTAGAAGAAACCACCGATCCTGAACACGAAGCCAACAAAGACGGCTACGCTTCTGAAATTCCCGGCAACATGCACGCTTGCGGTCATGACTCGCACACCGCTTGCGGCTTGGCGCTTGCGCACTGGATTGCCGACCACAAAGATGAACTCTGCGGTGTCATTAAAATTATTTTCCAACCGGCAGAAGAAGGCACACGCGGAGCCAGCGGAATGGCCGCTTCCGGTATTGTTGATCACGTTGACTATCTTTTCGGTTTGCACGTGGGCGGCGCCTGCCCCCTGGGACAAGTCAGTGTCATCCGTGACGGTTTCCTCGCCACAACAAAGATGGACGTGCATTTCACGGGCGCTCCCTCCCACGCGGGTTCTGATCCTGAAAAAGGCCGCAGCGCTTTGATGGCTGCCGCCGACGCCGCTCTTTTGTTCCAAGGCATTTCCCGCCACTCTCAAGGCGCCTCTCGCATCAGCGTGGGCACCATGCACGCGGGCGAAGGACGCAACGTCACCCCGGTGCACGCCGTCATGCAAATCGAAACGCGCGGAGCCACGCACGAAATCAACCAGTACATGACCGAACGCGTTAAACATATTGTCAAGGGCGTTGAAGAAGCCTACGAGGTGAAGGGCGAAGTGATTAAAGTCGGTGAAGGCACCACGATTTGCGTCGATGAAGAAGCCTGCCGCATCGCCGAGGAAGCCGCCGCTGACATCGTTGGGAAAGATAATGTCGTGCGCTCGCAGCCCGGAGCCTCGGAAGACTTCACGATGATGTTGCGTCGCGCCGCCGAACACGGTGCCAAAGGCGCCTACTTCATGTTCGGCTGCAACCACCATGGACATCACCGTGCCAATTTCGAAATTCAAGATACGCAGAGCCTGCCGATCGGCATCGGTATCCTAGTCGGAATTTTAAGGAAGATTTCCGGCTAAACTGGATGATGTTTATCTTCGGGGCTGACGCGAACGCCGGCCCCGAAGGATTCGACAAACAAAAAGTCTCAAAAAAGCTTTAAAATTAGAGGTTTCACATTGCTTTATTTGAGACAAACGTATGTCCACGACGGAAAACAAAGAAAACGGTGCACAAGTCACCAACTTTATTCGCAATATCATTGATGAAGATTTAGCGCGCAACGCCAACCGTCCGCGCTTATGGTGCGGTCATCCTGCGCCCTACGCAGAACAAGCCGAAAAAGGCGTGGAAGATCCCGCACGCATCCGCACGCGTTTTCCGCCGGAACCCAATGGCTATCTTCATATCGGTCACGCCAAGAGCATCTGCCTGAATTTCGGTTTGGCCCGTGACTATGGCGGCTACTGCCACATGCGCTTTGATGACACCAATCCCGTCAAAGAAGATCAAGAATATGTCGATTCCATTAAGGAGTCCGTGCAGTGGTTGGGATTTGACTGGAAACACGGTGAAGAAAACAACCTTTATTTCGCGAGCGACTACTTCCAATGGATGTACGACTGCGCCGAGCATTTGGTGAAGACGGGCTTTGCCTACGTTGACGAACAAACACCCGAAGAAATGCACGCCAATCGCGGCACGCTCACTGAACCGGGCAAGAATTCCCCCTACCGTGACCGTCCCATTGAGGAAAATCTCCGTCTTTTCCGAGAAATGCGCGACGGCAAGCATGCCGAAGGCTCCATGGTGGTGCGCGCCAAGATTGACATGGCTAGCCCCAACATCAATTTGCGCGACCCGGCCATCTACCGTATCCGTTTTGCCGAACATCACCGCACGGGCAACAAGTGGTGCATCTACCCGATGTACACCTTCGCTCACCCGATTGAAGACACGCTTGAAAACATCACGCATTCCATCTGCACGCTTGAATTCGAAGATCAACGCGCGTTCTATGACTGGGCGCTTGAGCGCTCCATTCCGGTGTTGCGCGGACCGCAGTTTGAAGAAGCCAAGAGCATTTTGCTCAAGATGAGCAAGGGCGAAGATGAGCGCGCGCTCGCTTTCATGCGTGCCTGCTACCAACATCGTTCCAAACTCGGTCAAAGCGCTCCTGAAAAAGCGCTGGCTGAAATTCTCGATGCCTGGAGTGATAATCTGGGCCCCGAAAAACTCATGGGTATCCGAGCCGAAGCCTTCTGGGCGCTGCTTTTGACGCAGCCGGAACACTACACGCCGCTTCTGCAAGCCGCTCTTGACGTGGTACGCCCGAATTTCTTCTTGCTCTCTCACCAGTACGAATTTAACCGCTTAAATCTTTCCCACGTTGTGGTGAGTAAACGCAAACTCATTCAACTCGTGAAAGAAAACCTCGTCAATGGCTGGGACGATCCCCGCATGCCCACGATCTTCGGTTTGCGCAGAAGAGGATACACGCCTGAAGCCATTCAGCTTTTCGCTGAACGCTGTGGCGTTTCCCGCGTCGCCGGCGGTCTTATCGACTACTCAGTCCTTGAAGCCTGCTTGCGTGAAGATTTGGAAGGCCGCGCCATGCGCCGCATCGGTGTGGTGCATCCGTTAAAGCTCATTATCGACAACTATCCGGAAGGACAAACGGAAACGTTGACGGCCCCTAACCATCCGCAAAAACCCGAATTAGGTACGAGAGAACTCAGTTTCTCTCGTGAATTGTGGATTGATGAAAGCGACTTCGCGGAAGTTCCTCCCAAGGGTTATCGCCGCTTAACCATCCCCGCTGACGGCTCGGAAGCTAAACCGGTCCGTTTGCGCTACGCCTATGTGGTGGTGCCGACTTCTGTTGACAAGGACGAAAACGGAAAGGTCATCGCGGTCCACTGCCGCTATCTGCCCGAAACCAAGAGCGGCAGCGCTGGCTCGGAATCGGTGAAAACCAAAGCCGCTATTCACTTTGTTGACGCAAAGACCGCCAAAGAGGCCGAATTCAGACTCTATGACCGACTCTTTGCCGTAGCTCAGCCCGACGCTGTGGATGCTGACTACCGCACACTTTTAAATCCTGATAGCTTAAAAGTGGTCAAGGGCTACATTGAACCCGCTTTGGCACAAGCCAAGCCCGATGAAAAGTTCCAACTGGAACGCACGGGTTATTTTGTCGCCGATCGAGTGGATCATAGTGAAGAACACCCCGTGTTCAACCTTTCCGTCGGTTTAAAAGAAAACCGAATGAAAAAATAATCACTGATCAACTTTCAACACCCCGGTCTGAGAAATTACTCGATCGGGGCTTTTTGTTTTGAAATTCGGAGAAATCGTGAAAAATTACACGAAAACTCCAAACACTCATTTAACTTAAATTGGTTTATGTTGATCAACTATCTAACGAATTGCTAACATACTCCACCCATTCGTAGAGTCTTCCGCAGAGTTCCTCCGTGTGTTCGTCGACGTTGTCTGCGGCACTGTCTGCCAACGCCTCCACTTCTTCGGCAAAGACTTCTAGCGTGCGAGCGCCGCCCACGCCCTGCATCAGTCTTGCCTCACGCCATTGATGCCAACGCTCACGCTCTTCATCATTTAACGTGAGTGGCCAGTTTCGGGCGCGGAATCTGAAAAGCAACTCGTTATAGCGATCATCTTCAAAGGTGAGCTTGCCGTCGTGCACCCATTCGGCCAGCGTTTCAGGGGCCATCCGATTGACCCAGGAAATAAGTTTCTTATCGTTATAAGAAGCGAACCCACCCGTGTAAAGACCCGCGTCCACATCAGGCACTATCTCCTCACTTGAATCATCCGCTTCAAACGCTTCGGCCCAAAGTCCCAGCAATTTATCCAAATGCGGCGTGAGTTTTCGATCATGCTCGAGCGCAAGCGATTTGTCGATACCGAATGTTCTGGCTCTCTCTTCACTTAACACACCCCAGTGGTTGACAATAAACGGAGCTTGATTGATTTTGCAGACAAAAATAGGAAGCCGTTTTTTACCTTCGGGCAACTCTTCGTCTCTGACAAAAACACGCTCACGCACCTCTTGAGCATTAAGTGTCAAAAGCTCAGCAGGATCCTCGGACAGATCCCACATCAAAACATGATTGGCGCGTCCGGGCAATGTTCCCAGTGCTCTTACCAGGCGAATATAGCCGCGCTCGGCTCCATGAATCGGACTGACCCAAAGCAGCGCCTTACCGGATCGAATCATCTGAGCCACTGAATTTTTAAAACGGTTCTTTAGGGCAAACTCCCATAGTTTAGGCTGCTTGGATCGAATCAATCTCGCCATCTCAATGGTGGCCTGCACGTCGCTTAATGCGTCGTGGGCGTGCTCATGGGTGAGGTTATTGGCGGCGGACAATTTTTCCAGCCGAAAGCTCGGACGGCCTTCGCCTTCGGCTTGAGGCCAGTTAATGCCATCGGGTCTCAACGCCCAGGTGGCAACCACGAGCGGAAACAAGTCAAAGCGAGAACACCCGTGATCAAATTCCCGATCGTAAGGGTTGATAAAGTTGCGCCAGAATGTAAAACGAGACACCTCATCGTCGAAGCGCATCGAGTTGTAACCCACGCTGATCGTGTCATCTCGGATCATTTCCTTATGAATCGTGCGGGCGAATTCCGCTTCAATGAGCCCTTTTTCATCACATGTTTGCGGATAAATACCCGTGATGGCAATGCTTTCCGGACTCGGCATAGTGTCCATCGGCGGTTTGCAATAAAGACAAATCGGCTTTTCTATCGCATCCAAATTTTCATCGGTTCGAATCGCCGCGAACTGCGCGGGTCTATCCAAACTGGGACTTAATCCAAAAGTTTCATAGTCGTGCCACAGAAAAGTCGTCATGAGTGAGCTTCCAGAAAAAATTCAAATCAAAGGCTATTATGCACAATTTCCCAAAAAGAACTTCAAGCTTTGACGCCTCTAAAAACTCGAAGGGCGGCAAGCACGCCTAAAAGCAGCATCGCCATGCCAATTGACATTGAAAGCGTTGGCCAATCACCTCGCCACATGAGCGCGTAAATCACCGAAAAAATCGTTTCAAACACAATCAGCTGTCCGCCTAAAGCGGTGGGCAGTCTCGCGCTCATCGCGTTCCAAAAGGCTGCGCCCAACCAAGAGCAAACGATACCGGCCACAAGCATCAGTAAGACAAACTTAAAAGGTTCAGGTCCTAGTAAGCCAACATCGGCAGGCTCTAAACAAAAACTAACAAGTGGGAACGCAATGAGCGTAAAAGGTAAAATCGCCAACCCCTGAGCCGTCGCCCATACTTTGGGGCCCTTCGTTTTATTGGCTAAAAGCCAATCGGCATTGCGTATCGGATACCACGTCCATAAAAGCAACGAGACAACGCCGCAGCCCACACCAAGCCAAAATTGCGCAGGAGAGGCGGACTGTTCGTGAACTGCGTAATAAAACTCTGTCCAATTGGCAACCACCATGCCCACCAGAATCAGACTTAAAGGAATGAATAGGCGACGCCATGCGACATTGGCTCCCCGCTTCTTGTTTCTAAGATTGGAAACAACCGCCACCAGTACTGGAATCCAACACATCAGCATGCCGGCAATCGGAGCGCCTGATAACTGAACACTCGTGACAAGCGCCCAGTAGTAAACCAGGCTGCCGAAAAAAGCGAGCCGCATGGCGAAAAACCAATCCGCCCGCGTGAGGGTTTTAAGTTCTTTGAGTTGAAACGGCACAAAAGCCAAGCAAGCCAGCCCATATACGGCAAAACGAGCCGAAGCGATCAGCACAGGATTGTACTGAGGCAAGAGCAACGGGAAAATATAAATCAAGCCCCAAATGGCGCAAGCTAGAACGGCGTAGAGCAATCCTAAAAACATAAAAAAGGACCGGAATCTTTTTTCTAATAGAAAGCCGAGAATTTTAATCCCGGCTTTTTATTTCCTCACTACAGAAATTAGTGTTGATCCGATTGATCCTCAGGCTTTTTATCCTGCTGCGGAGGTTGCGCTACACTCTCAACCGGTTTCATTTCACTTTGCGCTTGTCGCTCTTGATCAGCCTTGGCTGACGCGCCGGGTCTGGGCGGGCGAACTTCGCGGCCTTCCATGATGTCGGCGATTTGATCCTCGTCGAGCGTTTCCCATTTCATGAGGCATTGAACCATCACTTCGACGCGTTCACGGTTGGCCTTCAAAATATCGCAGGCGCGAGCGTACTGTTCTTCCAAAATACGGCGCACTTCCGCGTCAATCTTTTGCATGGTTAATTCAGAAACATGCGTGGTGCGGGTCACTGAACGACCCAAGAACACTTCGCCTTCATTTTCCGCATAAACCATCACACCCATCGCATCGCTCATGCCATAACGCGTCACCATGTCGCGAGCCATCTGTGTGGCGCGCTCGAAGTCATTTGAGGCGCCCGTCGTCTTTTGATTGAGAAACACCTCTTCGGCCGCGCGGCCGCCAAACATAATTGCCAAACGAGAAGTTAAATAAACGTCGTCATAGTTGAA
>DVMY01000035.1 GCA_018714755.1 Candidatus Aphodousia faecigallinarum
ATTGTTTGATACGGGAGTAAATTCTGTCCAATTGGTTGAATTAGCAAAAGACTCTTTAAATATTCCTTCCGGTCTGATTGAAAATATTCTTAATATCCTGTCCGAGGGGAGCGTTTTCCCGCTCATGCATAAGGATCAAGGCCCAGTATTTATCCGAAAAATTGAAGGTGAAGCTCGATTCTTCGCGGTTAATACTACACACCGAAGTGACACTGGAGAGAACATCCATTTTCATATGAGTGATGAATCTGACGGAACTTTTAGGCTTATGTCCCTTTTAACCTTTTTGGGCACGTTGGGCGACGGATATGGAGAACGAGTCCTAATAATTGATGAGATTGAACGCAGTTTACACTCAATGCTAACCAGAAAAATCATTAAAGACTTTTTGTCGTGGGTTGAAAAAACACACGCCGGACAAATCATTTTTACTAGTCACGATCCGTCCTTAATGAATGAAGATCTTGGATTGCGTCGTGATGAAATGTGGATCGTTGACAAGGGAGAGCAGGGCGAAACACATCTATACTCCCTTGCAACCAAGAACGTCCAACGAAGCGGTGAATCAGGCCTTCGCACTGGTATGAATTTAGTTGATGAATATTTGCGTGGAAGTCTCGGCGGAATCGCTAAGACTCAGGAGATTAATTTTTTGATGGACAGATAGATTTGTATAAGATTTGAGGGCTTAAGTTGCAGCTCAAGCCCCCAAGAAAATTACCGCGATAAGAGAGACGTAGGATCAAAACTTCTCTCTTAGCATTGTGAAACCGCCGAAGTAAGCACTAAACCTAAGCGGTAATGCCATTATATACGTAATGGGACAAAACGGGTTAGTGCTGAAACGGCAAATATATGAGGATGCTTAAAATGAAAGCATTTCAAAATAAAAACCGCCGACAGGCACAAATTGACTTTTCAGGGATTAATCTCGGCTTGATTCTTGACCGGGTTCGTAAGGGTATTGCAACGCCTGAAGAGAAATTTATGTTAGCTAGTTTCTCTGGACGATTTCTTCGATACTGGCAAGATGAGCTTGAGCTCATTAATCAAGGTATCATAAACCAATGGTCCCTAACACAGACTAAGTCATAACTCAGTCTAGAGCCCCGCCCCGGCGGGGCTTTCTTCATCTGAGTACGGCTTCCAGTCAACGTGCGTCATTTTTTATCTCAATAAAAGTGACAAAACAATTTTGACAATGTAGTTGCATTTACATAAAATGAGCTCACGATAAAAACGAGGTCAATCACCGGTGACATATAACAGAAGGCTCGACCTTCGACCGGTGCAGCACCTCTCTTTTTTTATGTGCACTCATGAAATACGCAATTTTGATTGACGGTGGATTTGCCCGCAGAAAGTTGGGCACATCCAAAAAGCCAGCTACTAAAACAGACATCATTAATCTCGTTGAGAAAATTAAAAATCATGAAGCGTTGAAGACTCATGATTTGCACCGTGTTTACTTCTATGATGCATTCCCTCTTTCCGTAAAGGAGAAAATGCCTTTACAGGGCGGAATGATTGACTTTTCGACCACACCTCTCGCATCCAGAACAGAAACACTTTTCAGTGAGTTGAAAAAAGAGCCATTCTTTGCAATGCGCATGGGAGAAACATCCTTTCAAGGATGGACAGTTCGTCCTTCGGTTCTAAATAGGAAGGCAGATTCTGTTTCCATTACTAAAGATGATGTAAAGCCAAAAATTTCGCAGAAGGGCGTTGACATGCGTATTGGCATGGATATTGCGGCTTTAACATTGAAAGGCATTGTTCAGATCCTTGTTTTGGTAACAGGAGACAGTGACTTTGTCCCTGCCATGAAATTTGCTCGTCGCGAAGGCGCGAATCTTTACCTCGTAGCTCTTGGTCACCAAGTCAAAGAAAGCGTTCTTGAGCATAGTGATCTAAGTTTGGAAATTGAGCCGTAAGAGATATCCATTTTCCTATAAAAGTCTTTTAGCACCCGTGCAAGACGTGCTTTATCTTTTGTTCCAACCCGTTTGAGTTGAATTAATGTATCCAATAATGTGGCCGATAAACTATCCTTTGCTGGATACCTTGATAATATGGGTTGCTTAATCCCGTCTCATTTTCTTATTTCCTAAGCTGTAAAGCCTATTTTTCTCAAAAAATCAGCACTTCTGCCTATTGCTCTGACGCCACCTTTGGCGTCAAAATCTATCCAACATTTCCAATTTCTTTCTTTTGAGACCGTAAAAATGCTTGCTCATAGGCGTTTAAACTCAACACAGCAAAGCGATGCAGGAATCACCTGCGCGTCTTGTTGTGCGGTCTCATCAGTCAAACCCATTAGCCTTTCGAGTGTCTCTCGCAAGGCTATCTTTTTCAGCTTTAGCATCGGGGAACGATGGCGTCGTTTCCCGCTTCCTTTGTTTGTCATTTTTAGCTACCGATATTGCTAAAAACTGACGATTCCCTAGTCGGAATCTATCCAAAACGGTCTGAATACCGTTAAAGACAATCCAATAAGAGTCAAAGTGTATTCGGACATTTTCAAAATCTTGAAAATTAGGAAGTTGCTATGAGATCCTCTAGCCAAGGTGTAACTCAAAAACGTATCGTCTTAGGCGATAAGTCCGGTTCCAAAGTTTTGCTTAATCAACTTTGTGTTGTCATTCTCTGCGCTCGTTTAATGCGCGCCATGAAGCAGATCGGCCCCTTCTTTTATCGATTTAGAAATTGACTCAGGTCTTGCTTCTCAAAATGAATAACTTTTAAGGATTAAAAAATGTCCGATAAAAAACAACAACCGAACAATGAAGAAAAAGTAACGATAGGGTGCTACATATCCTTATTTTTAGCAATTGTGTTTTTCTCAGGAATCGCTGCCGGAAGCGCCTACTTTTGGAGTTTTTTGGATTTCACAACGTTAATGGGCAGTGCCGGTAAAGTCGTCAGTAAAGTGACCGAAACCCCGGAAGGCCTTAAGACCGCTATGAGCACATTCAGAGGCGTGGGCGGCTCCGGCGCCATCGATGGCTTCATGTTGGCGATTTCAATGGTTTTGCCTGGTGTGATGCTTGCAATGGGCATGATCACGGTCTTTGAACATTACGGTGCCCTGCGCGCGGCCAAACAACTTTTGACGCCTGTTATGCAGTTCTTAATCGGTGTGCCCGGCACGGCGACCTTGGCCCTCATCGCTTGTTTGCAATCAACAGACGGCGGCGCGGCCTTGACAAGGCAGCTCAAAGATTCGGGCGCTCTGAATTATCGTGAAATCAATAATTTCAGCGCATTCCAAATGGTCGCTTGCGCTCCGATTACCAATTTCGTGACCTTCAGCGCAGCCGTCTTGGCTATGACCGATTCAACGGGCGCTCAATTGGTGCCTCTGTCAATGGGTATGGGATTGATGGTCTTGTTGATCGCCAAGGTTGTCGGCGCCAACATCATGCGTTTGATTCAATGGAGATTGCAAGCTCGTCAATCAAAAAGCGCCGCTTCTGACTTAGCTGCCAGCCCCGTAACCTTAACCGTGGAAAGGAACTGATCATGACAACAATGTCCACTCAAAAACCATTGATGACTGAAGTTTTCGTTCGTGGCGCGCGTCAAGGCTGGGAAATGGCCACAAAGTCGATGCTGCCCAATGTGGTCATGGCCTTTGTTTTGATTAAAGCTTTGACGGTAACGGGACTAATTCACTATATCGGTATTGCGTTTGAACCCATTATGTCGTTATTCGGTTTGCCCGGTGAAAGCGCCATGGTGCTGGTGAGCGCTTGGATGTCAAATGGCGGCGGCATAGGTGTATTGATTGCCTTTATTTCCGAAGGCGTTTTGAACGGGGAACAAGTGGCGATCATTTTACCCGCGATGTTTGTTATGGGGGCGCAATTGCAATACATGGGACGCTGCCTCGGTGTTATCGGCATCAAAGACAAAATGCTCTATGTCATTATGCTGATTCCGATTGTGCTCGCCTTTGCGGTGATGGCGGTCATGAATATCATTGTTTAAAGCAAAAGCGCTGAAATGCAAAATCGCCTCAAGTGAGGCGATTTTGCTACTAGAAGCGGTATTCGGCTTGAGCCTTGCCGCTCACACCTTCTCTCTGACCCACATAGCCGCGGATCTTCAAGTCAAGCACCCAAGGCGAGTGATCCGATTTATACCGAACGCCTAACGAGCCTATGCCCATGGGGCCTCGCATGGATGCTCCATTAGCGATTTTCTCACCGTCAACCTTGACATCCACGTCCGGCGTGAAGTCGTATTGATAAGCAAGACCCGTGTAGGCCCAAATGCTTTCTTGGACAGGGAAATAAACACGGCCGCCCGCGCGAACGCGAGAACTTCCGACCGAGTCAAAATTGAAGCGATAGGTATCGCGATCAGCGATAATTTCTTCACTTTCACTGGGCAAATAAGTGTAGAAGTACTTGGCAAAGACATCCAGTTTGACGCCACTGTCAAAATCAAAGACTCGGCCCGCGCCGATATGCGCTCCATAATAGGACGTGGAGAGGTTGTAGCCGTGCGAGACTCCGTTGCCGTCAATGAGACCGTGGCTCACGTCGGTTTCCATTTTGCCCGCGCGCAACGACCCTTCGGCATACCAGCCGTTTTGGTTTTTAATGCGCATGGAAAGGCCGCCGCCGTGATACTTCACATCACCCGAGAAACGCCGATCAATATTGAGGTAAGACATTTCCTCGGTGTAATCGCCCTTGCCGGTTTCCACAAAAAGATTGATTAAGAGCGGATTGTTGCCCACCATCATAGAGTTCGCCAAACCGGCTGCGGCGGTAAAGCCGTGGACATCAATGTGACCCTTTGTTGAATAGTTGCTTTGCACACCATCGATTGAGGCGAACGTTCTCCAGCCCCAGTGATAGTCTCGATTGGTCGCGTCCAAATTATCCAAAATGAGTTCTGCGCCGTGGTTGACAAAAAAGAGCCCCATGTTTCGGTTATTGGAAACAAGCTCCAATTGACGACTTGGAATCGTCCCTTCCAACTTGAAGTCAACTGAATTGTTTTCAGGGTTGTTTTGGATGATTCCCTTTGAATCTTCCGTCAATGAAGAGGGGATGACAACGGTCTGGCCGTTATCATAAGCAGGATTGAATTCAATGCCCTCTCCTTTAATTAGAGCCATTTGTTCGCCGAAGTGGGTTTCAAGGCTTTCGTCTTCAAAGCGAATGCTCTCGGCATTGACCGTCAACTGCGTGGTGGCGATAGAGGCTTCATCTTTGACTTCCAGGACAGTGCCGTCTTTTTCCCAAAGGAAATTTTCAAATGTGATGGAATCAAATTTAGAGATGGAGCCCACCGCGCCTTTCCAGCGTCTGACCGTCAGATGATTGTCATGGAAATCACCATAGGTGTCCGCTCCCATGAACATGACTTGGTGCAAATCATTTAAGTGATTTTCGTCGTTTGCGGACTCAATGATGATTCGGTTGTCAAAAACCTCGCCCGATTCCAAAAAGTGGCCTGAGGCGATCACTTGAACAGATTCAGCTTCGCCCGCGTCAATTTTTACGTCAACCAGGTGCACGAGATTGTTGCTTAAACTTTCTTCGGAGGCGTCCGATCCGGCTCCGGAGATAACAGCGAAGTCGGTGCCGATTAATTGGCTGTTGACAATCTTAACGGAGCTGCCAGTAACGCCGCCCGATTCATTTCTTGTGCCGAAAATTTCGGTAAATTTGATGGTGGAGTCTTCGATATAAACGTGATTATTTTCAGCGTTGATGTATTGGTTATCTCCGTATTCATCAAAGCCGTGACGGCCGCCGTTGATTTCGTTGACAGTGAAATTGCTTTTAAGAATCTGAACACTATTGCCGGAGACTTTGCCGTTGACCGCTTCGGCGCCGAAAATACGGTTAAACGTTGAGTCAGAATGGGTGACATTTTTGATTGTCACTGAGTTTCCTGCCACGTCGGCGGTATGCATCTTCGCCCCATAAACGCTTGGGGCAACATCATTGATTGTCTGAAAGGTCAATCCGTCAGTTTGTCCTTCAATCACCACTTGATTATCGGTGGATTGTTGATGATTCATTGACTGATCGTTAGAGTAAGCGCCGATGAGTTCAATGCCGCCAAAGTAATTTCCGCCTTTAACGACGACGGTATTGTTCGCGAGATTGCCGTTATCTGATTTGCCGGCGGCGATTTTGCCAAACGTTTCAACATCCTCGTACGGATAGTCAACGGGGTTGGATACGGTATAGAAAGAACCGCCTTCAATCGTCAATGAGTTCTTGCTGACTGTGCCGTCTTGTGAATAACCGGCAAAGATATAGACATCGGTCGGGGATGCCATGGAGCCGATGTCTCCCTTTTCCCAAATCAATGTGTTGCCGAAGACGTTCTGGTCCTGCGTGTAGGCAAAGTAGAGGTGGAATGGAACGGTGATGGCGTTATCCAAAACAACTTCATAGTTGTAGTTATTTAACTGCGAGCCCAAATGAAGTTCGTCGTGATAAACGCCGTTATAGGGTACCCGAACAATCGAGTCAGCCGATACTTCGTCTTTGATGTTTGAAAAAGTGGTGGCCCATGCGGACTGAGCGCAAAGGGCGCCAGCCATGACGGTAATCAGAATTTTACTGATCTCATTGCGTTGAAACTTCATTGGTATAGTCTTGTCTTAGAATATTAAAGGTTCGTTATTTTATTGAAAAATCAAAAGATTACAGATTCAATTCATTTAAATCTAAGTATAAATGACTACTTACCGAGTAAGCGTGTACTTTTGTCTATCAATTAGAAGAAAAATCGGCCTTATTTGTGGCGGTAAACAACTCTCGGCTGAAGCCGAAAGCTTTTATTTATCGTAATTGCAAAGCAATTCGACATTAGGCCGGTTTACAACAGCCCTTGGGTAATCAGCTGATAGCCCAATCCTTGCAGATTCCGACTGGCATTCAAGTCGCTGTGCGCACGGAGACCACAGTGCGGACAAACAAAACGGTGTTTCGTTCGTTTGCCTAATTGCGAACACGCCGAACACGTCTGTGAGGTATACCGGGGATCCACACACATTACGTTAATCCCTCGCCTTTGCGCTTTATATTCAATCAGTTGTTGAAGCTCGCGGAAA
>DVMY01000036.1 GCA_018714755.1 Candidatus Aphodousia faecigallinarum
TCTTGAAGATTGTTAGGAGTAATGTAAACGCAGGGCAAATCAAGCGCCTGCAAGATACTCAATAGAATCGCCGCGCCGCCCACAATGACCTGCGCGCGCGCAGGACTTAAACCTGGCAATTTTTCACGTTCGGCCGCGCTCATCTGCGAAAGCGATTTTGCCAAAGCGGCAATCTGTGAGCGCTTCAATTCAATACCCGCGGGCTTTTGAGCAAATCCCCCTTGCTCGCCAAACTTCACTTGAGCCAACGCCAAAAGCGCCTGCGCGGTACCGGAACTTGCGATCGCCGCGGCGAACTTTGAGCGCTCGACTTTTTTCAAAATATGCTGCATTTTTTCGAGCGCTTTTTGCTGCATTTTGGCAAACACGCTCGAGGAAATCTTTCCCTGGGCATTACCCTTGAAGGCGTCGGTCATCATGACGCAACCGATGTTCAAGGACTCTAAAAATGAAATCTTTTCTCTGGAGGAAACTGAAATCTCAGTGCTGCCCCCGCCAATATCGATGAAAAGAAATGAGTCTTTTGTTTTGGGCAGAGAATCCCAGATACCGACACGGATTAAACGCGCCTCTTCATCTCCGGAAATCACCTGCAAGTCAAAACCAGTCTTGGTCTTCACTTCATTGACGAAGTCCATGCTGTTGCTGGCCACTCGAAGAGCGGCGGTGCCCACCGCCATCACCTCGCTCACACCGTATGAGCGGCAAACATCGGCGAATTCAATTAAGCACGACGAGGCGCGTTGCATGGCTTGCGGCTGAAGCTTTTTCGTTTCAAAAGCGCCTTCGCCCAATCGCACCATGCTTTTAACACGATTGAGCACCGTCACGCGTCCCCGCCTGTCAAATTCAACAACCGTCAGCCGGGAGGAGTTGCTGCCCAAATCAATGAAACCGACACGTGTCACCGTCGGATTAGGTCTAACAAACGCCGAAGCCTCCGATTTGGCGGATTCCTCCGCCAAATTTGAATATTGGTGATTAGTACTCGCCATGGTTAGTACAGACTCTTTAAATGATTTTGAGCGTTTTGTGCGTCCACCTTCTTGACACCCTTGGCGCGAACATAGCGCTTGTAGGCTCCGGTGGGCTCCATGATCCAAGACTGTTCCGTATCCGACAACTGCAGCCGCATGATGTTATTCATGATGTTGCGACGGATTTTTTCGTTGTCGATCGGTGTGAGCACTTCAATGCGACCGTTCAAATTACGGCTCATCATGTCCGCGCTTCCGATATACATGCGTTCATCACCGTTGTGGTGGAACCAGTAAACTCGAGCGTGTTCAAGGTAGCGCCCCACAATGGACTTCACGGAAATGTTTTCTGACAACCCGGGGATACCAGGCCTTAAGCAGCAGATTCCGCGCACCACGCACTCAATCTTGACGCCTGCCATACTGGCTTTGTAAAGCTCGGCAATAATCTCGCCATCAACAAGTTGGTTGCACTTGATCATGATATGGCCATTGCCATGCTCACGATGCAAGGCCACCTCTTCTTGAATCAATTTGGTGATAGATGGGCGCAGGCTCTTCGGAGAAACGAAAAGTTTTCTGTACGAAGAGATGTCTCCGCATCCGGTCATGACATTGAATAAATCGGTGACATCGGCGCAAATCTCGTCATCGGCCGTGATCAATCCCAAATCGGTGTAAATCTTGGCTGAAGACGCGTTGTAGTTGCCAGTGCCGATATGCACATAGCGCTTGATTCCGCTTTCTTCGCGACGAACAACCAAACAAAGTTTGGCGTGAATTTTTAAGCCTACAAAACCATAGACAACATTGACGCCCGCGCGTTCCAGCTCTTCGGCCCAATTGATGTTGCGCTCCTCGTCAAAACGAGCCTTTAATTCCACAACCGCCGTCACTTGCTTGCCGCGGCGGCGAGCCTCAAGCAAACTGCGAACAACCGGTGAATTGCTGCCGCAACGATAAAGGGTTTGCTTGATTGCCACCACCTTTGGATCGCGCGCGGCCTGATCAATGAAATTGAGAACCGCTTGGAAACGATCGTAAGGATGGTACAGGACAATGTCGCGCTTTTTAATCGCGTCAAAGCAATCTCTTTCGCCGTCGAGCTCCTTCGCAAGCTTGGTGGGATCGGGCTTATATTGAAGCTTCGGGCGATCAATGCAACCCAAACTCATGAATTCTGAGAACGCAAGCGGTATGCGTTGTTTGTAGATTTGGTGCGGTTTGACTTCCAGGTGTTCAATGAGCAAATCCGCCAAGCGAACGGGCATGCCTCGTCCCATCTCAACTCGCACGATGTCGCCAAATCGTCTTTGATCGACATAATCACGAACGGCCGCCAAAAGGTCATCGGCTTCATCTTCTTCAATTTCCCCGTCCGTGTTGCGGGTAATGCGGAATTGGCCGACAGCGTTTACTTTGTAGCCCGGGAACAAACGCTCCATGCACTCTTCAATGAGATCTTCGACTAAAACGACGTTGACCTCGCTGTAGTTGGAGTCATAAACGAGTTTGGGATTGACCTCTTCCTTGCCTCTAGGCAAGTAAAGGAAGCGAGGCACATTGTTAGGGCACTTCAGACGCGCATATCGAACATCGCTCTTATTTTTCTCATTGACCAATTCAATGATGAAATTGATGCTGGTATTCGACACCAACGGGAATGGATGGCCAGAGTCAATCACCTGGGGCGTGAGGATGGGGTAAATGTCGTGATCAAAATAGTTACTTAGAATTTCACGTTTTTTCTGAGAAAGATCCGCGTAACTCACAATCCGAATGGATTGCTTTTCAAGTTCCGGCACTAAAACTTCTCTCCATAAGTCCTCGGCCTCTTCGCTTAATTCACGCACGCGGCGACCGATTTCCGAGAGCTGGCGCCTCGGAGGCAGCTTATCAGCGCCCGTTGCTTCCGCGCCGCTTTGAACCTGCTTCCAGACATTGGCCACGCGAACCATGAAAAATTCGTCCAAATTATTAAAGAAAATGGACAAAAATTTCACCCGTTCCAAAAGCGGCACGGATTTATCTTCGGCTTGCTCAAGCACTTTTCGATCGAAATCAATCCAGTTGATTTCCCGATTGAGGTAAAACTCCGGATTGGTCACATCAACCGATTTTGTGTCTTTGATGACGGGAATGGACTTCTCTCTTTTGACTAGCGTTCTCGAATGAGTCCGTTTAGCGGGCGATTTTTTCTTTACGCCGGTTGTTTTCGATTCCACTTTGCTATCCGTTTTTGTAACCACATCAACACCTTTATTTATAAAAGCAGAAGCGTCCCTCTGACCCTTCGCCAAAGTCATTTCAGAACCATCCGGCTTGCTCATAAAATCGCTCCTAAAATATTTGTCAAATCTAAATCCATTATTTTGAAGCGCCAATATGACAAAGCCGTGAACTTACTTTAAATGTATCACTATTAATTTGCCTCCGAGCTTATTTTTTCTAAAAAAAAACAATCCCGCTCAGACTTTTTCCAATCCGAGCGGGATCCTTTATTTATTCAGTCCAAAAAGATAACTGAAAGATAATTATTTGATCATGATCTGCTTTTGAACCGGCACTTCAGGCGCTTTCTTCGGAATGCTGATCTGAAGGATGCCGTTTTCAAACTTCGCCTCAATATCTTCCTCGTGAATAGACTCACCCACGTAGAAGCTTCTTGAGCAAGAACCGCTATAACGTTCACGACGAATGTAACGACCCGTCTTTTCTTCTTTTTGATCGCGCTCCAGTCCCTTTTGCGCGCTAATGGTCAAATAGCCATCCTTTAAATGAGCCTGAATATCTTCTTTCTTAAAACCCGGCAAATCAACATCCAACTCGTAGCTCGTATCCGTTTCACGAATATCAGTCTTCATGATACGGGAAGCATTCTTCCCAAAAAGCGGATCGCGCTTACCA
>DVMY01000037.1 GCA_018714755.1 Candidatus Aphodousia faecigallinarum
GTCAAAATGAAATCAAGTTCGGCCAATTCTTGATTAACAAACCGGAGCGCGAAGGCTTTAAACCTTGGCGAAAAAACATGTCAGTTTTACTTCAATTCATCATCGTTATCGGTGCAATCTTATTGGGTACACGATACGGCGGAATGGGAATCGGCATCATCAGTTGTTTAGGCTTAGGAATTCTCTGCTTATTTTTTGGTGTAACTCCCGGAGCTTTGCCTGCCGATGTCTGTTTTATTATTTTAAGCGTTTGCACTTGCTCAGCCATTCTGGAAACTTGCGGTGGTTTAGATTTGCTTATAAATATCGGCGCAAAGATTCTAAGAAACCACCCAAAATACATTACGACATTAGCTCCAATCGTAATGTTTTTCCTAACATTTTTTGCTGGAACCGCGATGGTTTGTTTCGCCCTTCAACCAGTAATTTATGAAGTGGCTTACAGCAATGGTATTCGTCCTGAACGTGCGATGGTAACAGGAACAATGGCCGCTCAGTGCGCCATCCCTGCTAGCCCAATTTCTGCAGCAACAGCTGCATTGATCGGGCTGTTTGCAACCTATGGCTACTCCGACATTACTTTAGGTCAAATCCTAATGGTTACGGTTCCATCGATTTTAATTGCCGCCATTTTAACATCGTTTATTTTCTGGAAATGGGGCAAAGACCTGGATAAAGATGAAGCTTTCCAAGAAAGACTTCGCAAGGGATTGGTTGAAATGCCAAGACCAACTGAATTAAAGAAGGCATCACCTAAAGCTAAATTTTCATTGATTTTGTTTGGGTTAGGTATTGTCTTCATTGTGAGTACAGGTTTCTTCCCAGAACTACGGACACCTGTCGGTAGTGAAAAACCGTTGTCATTGGCCACAGTAATTGAACTCGTCATGTTGCTTGTCGGCGCACTTTTAGTGATTACTTGTCGACCCAACCTGACGGTTGCCGCTAATAGCCAAATTCTTCGTTCTGCTGTAGCAACTATGGTTTGCATTGTAGGCTGCTCTTGGATGGCCGACTCCTTTGTGGCTGCCAACGGTGCAGTCATTATGGAAACCTTCGGTCAAATAGCACAAGATTATCCCTGGAGCTTCGCTTTTGTTCTTTACTTCATGACGTCAATCATGAATTCTCAAGCTGCCACGACACGTGCGATCATGCCGATGGGATTTGCACTTGGTTTGTCTCCGCTGGCGCTGATTGCCATGTTCCCGGCAGTTAATGGTTTCTTATTCCCAATTAATGGTCCTGCCATTGCTGCTTGTTCCATTGACCGTTCTGGAACTAGCTCCATGGGTAAATATGTTTTTGATAATCCGTTCCAAATTTTTGGCACTGTTACGGCAATCATTGCTGTAACCATTGGTTTTGGAATTACTTACTTCATGTAGAAGGAGTGTGTTATGCGCTACGAAACAATTTCCGATTATGTTGACAGCCATCGTGATGAAGCAATTAAGTTCTTACAAACCTATTTGCGGATTCCATCGCCTACCGGATCCGAAAAAGCAGTTGCAGATTATTTATCTGAACATCTAAAGGCAAATGGCTTTGCTCCTTATTTTGTCGAAGCAGAAAAGGATAGACCCAACCTTTTGTGCGACTGGAAGGAAGGTGAAGGTAAGTCGTTATTATTTAATGGACACTTAGATGTGTTCCCTTCTGAGGAAAACGCAACGAGAAATCCTTGGTCCGGTGAGATTGAAGGCGATAGGATCTATGCTCGTGGGGCAACCGATATGAAGGCTGGCAACGCTGCCGGTATTTTGGCCATGTGCTATTTGAAGCAAATGGGTTATACCCCTAAGGGAACTGTCTCAATTGCTCTTAATTGCGATGAGGAACAAGGTGGCAAAGCCGGCATTTTGCATTGCATCAGCAAAGGCTTAATGAAAGCGGATTTTACGATTTGCATGGAAGCTTCCGAAGATACCATCATTGTTGAAACTGATGGGCGTATCGCTTGGAAAGTCACTTTTAATTCCGACGGTTGGCATGCTGGAACTCGACTTCCTAAGAAGGATGCACTAGCTAAAGCGCATGATGCAGTGTCGGCTATTATGGAATACGACAAAAAATTATTTAATGAACGCTACTTTCATGACTCCAATACTGGAGCGGTGATTAACGTAACCGGTGCTAGCGCAGGTTATGAAGGTAAAACGGTCAATATGCACCCGACAATGTGCACTATTTGGATCGATAGACGCTACACCAAGGGAGAAACGGTTGAAAGCGCAGAAAAAGAATTGAGGGAAGTCCTTGATACTGTTGATGGTTTAAAAGGAAGTTATGAAATTGAAAAGCTTTATTCTTGCGTCAGATCCACTATTTCAGCCGATGATCCAGACATTATTAAGGGGATGAAAGCCTACGAAACCGTGTTCAAGACTCCTATCCATCCAGGGCGTCGCAATGGTGGTGGTGATGCTGTAAAACTTTCCGTTGCATACAATCAAAGAGTTCCACAACTTGGACCAGGTGTTTACGATGTGTTAGGTACCAATGATGAATATGTACCTTTGAGTCAATTTTTAAATTACATCAAGGTGTACATGCTTTTCACCGTTAACTACTTCGAATAATTGAGACTTTCCAAAGGAATGCGCCATGTGAACTTCACCCCGTTTGGTAAACATCTTACCGACGGGGTATTTTCATGAGTTAAAAGCGCTCTTCAAACTGAATAGCGAAAAAAAACGTTTGCCTGTTTGGGAGTCGATTGAAAAGGAACCGACTAGTCTGTTCCACAATCAGTACCAATCGCCATCGCCTGTCTCCTCTTGCCCCTCTAACAGCTTTTTGCTCTGCTCTGTTAAATCTAAACGCAAACCCAAAAAACTGATAACTGTTGTCAGAGTAGAAAAGCGAACGTCCCCACCTTTTTCCAGTTTAATTAACGTTTTTCGGCTAATCCCCGTTACGCTTTCAATGTCTTCTAAGGTTAAATTCAGTTGTTTACGACGTTGGCGAATGACTTTTCCCAACTTTTCGAGCGTTAACGCATTGTTTAAAACAAAAGGAACCATAAAAAAATGAAGTAAACTACATAAATCGATAAAAAAGACCTTAATGTGTAGTTTACTTCAATTTTTAAAACACTCAACAAAAAAGTAAACAAAACTTCACTTTTTGTAATTTTCAGGCGCCAGCTTTCTCTCGATTAATTCAATCAAAATATGAATCGTTTTGATATGCAGCTCTTGCACACGGTCAGCCCAACGGCCCGCCGGCGTCACAATGGCCACATCAGCTTTTTGAGCAAGGGGGCTATCAGCCTTTCCGGTAAGCCCCACTACTTTCATCCCTTTTTCATGAGCGGCCGCAACCGCGTCAAGCACATTGGCGCTTGTGCCTGAGGTGGTTATGGCAAGAAGCACGTCGCCGGCTTGACCGACCGCCTGCACATAGCGAGCGAAAACCGCTTGATAGCCATAATCATTGCCCACGCAACTCATATGCGAAGGATCTGAAATAGCGATTGCCGCGTACCCCGGTCGATCACTTCTGAAGCGTCCAGTCATTTCTTCAGCAAAGTGCATGGCATCGCATAGCGAGCCGCCGTTGCCGCAGGACAAAATCTTGCCTCCACGGCTAATGGTATCGACCATCAAGTCCGACGCGCGAACAATGGCCTCCTGCGTCTCATCGGCCGCAATCAACGCGTCCAACGCCGCCCGCGCTTCTAAAAGCGCCGCTTTGACATGTTCTTTTGCCATTTTCCTTCCTTTTTTAACTGCCTACGGTCTAGCGTCTGCCAAATATGGCGCCCGCAATCGTGTTGGCATCGGTGTATTCAAGCTCAACGCCGGCCGGAATGCCACGCGCCAAACGAGTCACCTTCACTTGGGAGGCCACGGAAGCGATTGCCTTAGCCAAAAAGTGCGCCGTCGCATCCCCCTCAGGGGTGTAAGGCGTGGCAATCAGCACTTCTCGAATCGTTTCGTCTTTTTGCACTCGCTGCAATAACTTCCCCAAGTGCAAGTCTTCCGCCCCTACCCCTTTTATGGGAGAAATGAGTCCCATCAAGACAAAATAAAGCCCACGATAAGCCATCGTCTCCTCAATCACTCTTTGATCCGCGGGACTTTCGACCACGCAGATTTTGGAACGATCCCGAGTTTCATCGGCGCAAATCGCGCACATCGGCTCATCGGTTAAGGTGTTGCACAATTCACAGTGCTTGACACGCTTGAGCGCCCGATCAAGCGCCGAGGCTAGCTTTGTCGCGCGCGCCCGATCCTCTGAGAGCAAGTGCTCGGCGATGCGCGAGGCAGACCTCGGGCCTAAGCCCGGCAGGCGCTTTAACGCGTCAACCAATTCGTCCAGACTGGGGCTCAGTGAAGCCATGATCAAACCTTAAAAGGACATCCCCGGAGGCAAGGGCATGCCGGCGGTGGCGGCAGCCATTTTTTCTTTGGTGATGGTTTCAATTTGATCCAAACAATCTTTCGTGGCCATGAAAATCAAATCTTCAACCATATCCACATCTTCTTGCAAAAGGCTCGGATCCACCTTCACGGACTTGAGCGCGTGCTTGCAGGTCATCGTCACCTGAACCAGGTTGTTGCTCGCGCTTCCGGTTACTTCCAGATGCTCAAGCTCATGCTGCAGACGCTTGATGTTTTCCTGCACTCGCGCGGCTTGCTTTAAAAGCGCACCCATATTTCCACGCATAATTTTTATCCTTTCTGTTGATTCAATGGATTAAGAAACTTTCTTTTTAACCGACATTGGGTCAATTCTGGCGTTAAAACGCCTCATCACCGTTCGAGCCAAAGGCGTTTGCTTTAAAGCGTCAATCGCCTCTTTACGCTCTGCCTCATCGGTTATTGTGACAAATTTGTTCTTTTTACGCTCTGCCTCTTCAGCCTGAAGCTTTTCTTTTTTCAGCCTCGCTTTCTCTTGGCTGATTGTACGTGAACGAGGCGTACCTAACTCAAACTCAAATCGCATGCGGCGACCGAAAAGAGGATCCACAATCCGCTGCACCGAAAGCATCGCTTTTTGGTTACTCAGTCGATTCTCGTACAAGGGATCAATCCGTAGTGTAATCAGATCATCCTTGATCGAGACGCATTCACTTCGCTCCAAAATATCCTTGGCGTAGGTGGCCGGATAGGTATAACGAAGCATCTCAAACCAACGGCGCCCCACTTCCGAAAACTCCGGAATCTCTTCGTAGTCTTCCGCAAAATCGTATCGACTCTCAAAAGAAGACTCCGCCTCAGGCTCTTTAGCTTTTTGCTCGACGTTAAACGTCATAGGCTCAAAGCCGTAATCGTCAATCGATGGCTCCATCTGAGTGGCGTACTCGTCATACGAATCCACATAGGGAACATCGTCATCGAGCTGAGCGGCAGGTTCAATCGCCTTTTCAGGCGCCTTGACCTCTTTGGGGGCAACCGCTTCGCGGCTGCCCGAATCAGACTCCCCCAGCGGGGCATCCTCCCAGGGTGCCGGCTCCGATTCTTTTTTCTCCGATTTCTGGGGTTCGGGAATAGTCGAAGTTTCTACTTTTTTAGCAGCTACAGTTTGCATGGGCTCGGAGGCCTGAACTTCTTTTGGCGTCTGGGGCTTGAAACGCTCGGGCAACTTCACCTGCACGCTTCCCGCGGGCTTAAAGGCAAGCATGCGCAACAACGCCATCGTGAAACCCGCGTACTCGTCGGGCGCCAGGTTCATGTCACCTCTGGCGTTTAACGCAATTTGATAGTAAAGCTGCACTTCTTGAGGCGTGAAGGTGCGCGCCAAGGCAATCACCGAGTCGCGATCCATGTCGTCTGAGGCTAAACTCGCCACATCAAACTGCGCCAGAGCGATTTTGTGCAATATAGAGGCCAAATCGCGAATCGCCTGGCTAAAAGAGAGGCTTCGCATCGACATTTGCTCGGCCACTTGCATCATCTCGTGGGCTTTGCCTTCAGCGAGGTAGCCCAAAAGTTTGATCAGCACGTCGCTATCCATCATGCCAAGCATTTCACGAACGCTCTCGAGCGTGATGGGTTTGTCACCCGCAAAGGCAATGGCTTGATCAAGCAGACTCAGTCCGTCACGCATGGAGCCTCGAGCGCCGACACCTAAAAGCTTGAGCGCGGCAGGTTCCGCTTCGATTTTCTCTTCTTTGAGAATGTGCGCCATATGATCAGCCACCGTCTGAGGCGAAACATTCTTCAAATTAAATTGCAGGCAGCGCGACAAGACCGTCACAGGCACTTTTTGAGGGTCCGTTGTCGCCAAAATGAATTTGACGTACTCGGGCGGCTCCTCCAGTGTTTTGAGCATCGCGTTAAAGGCGTGAGAAGTGAGCTGATGCACTTCGTCAATCATGTAAACCTTGTAGCGCGCATTGGTGGGCGCGTACATCGCCTGCTCCAAAAGAGCGGTCATTTCTTCGACCGAGCGATTGCTCGCCGCGTCCATTTCAATGTAGTCAACGAAACGCCCCTCATCGATCGCACGACAAGCCTCACAGACTCCGCACGGATAATCGGTCACGCCGCCCTTGCCGTCAGGGCCCACGCAATTGAGGCTCTTAGCTAAAATGCGCGACAGCGTCGTTTTGCCGACTCCCCGGGTTCCGGTAAAAAGATAAGCGTGATGCAGTCTATTTTCCCGCAACGCATGGGTGAGCGCCTGCACGACAGGCTCTTGTCCCACCACGCTTTCAAAATCATGAGGGCGCCACTTTCGGGCGAGTACCTGAGAAGCCATAATCCACCTAAGAACCTTTGGCAAAACGCTCAAGCGCTTCACCCGTTAATCGACACAATCTCCAGTCGGGCAACACCGTCGCGCCCACCTTTTCATAAAATCCGATCGCAGGCGTGTTCCACTCGAGCACCACCCACTCGAAACGACCGCAGTTTTCTTCAACGGCGATAGAGGCAAGATGCCGCATGAGCGCCTTCCCATAACCTTTCCCGCGGTAGGCCGGATCAATGAAGATATCCTCAAGGTAAAGGCCCTTGCGGGTCAAGAAGGTTGAAAAATTATGAAAGTAAAGCGCAAATCCGACAGGCTTTTCGTCTTCGTAAGCAATCACCGCGTGAGCGGTTGCATTCGGCCCGAAAAGCTCCCAGCGCACATCCTCAACGGTGGCGCTCACTTGATCCAAAAGCTTTTCGTAATCGGCTAATTTTTTAATAAACTCCAACACCAACGGGCAATCTTTTTCTTCCGCGGGACGAATTTCAAACATTTCGACAGTCTCTAATGCAGATATTAAACAGGTGTAGTTTAGCGGAAAAAGCTCTTGGTGTTGATTTCTGATTTTGTCAACTTTAGATCCCCAGTTCGCACACCAAATCCCAAAAAACTCGAGCGGCCAATATCAAGAAAAAACTTCCGCCCACGCAATTGATGACTTTGGCCGCTTTGGGTGTGGAAAGCAAATGTCTGAAATTCGAGGCAATCCAACCGTAAGTGCAATGGATACAAAAAACCAAACAAAAATAAGTCAGTGTCATCAATATAACTTGCGGGGCAAAACTTAAATTGTGGTCGATGAACTGAGGAAAGAGCGAAATAAAAAACATGATGAGCTGAGGATTGGTCATCTGAAGCGTCACGCCCTGCAGCCACAGATACCCCTTTTGCTTAATCGTTACCATGGACGCTTTTTCCTTAACCGCCAAATCAAAGCTGAACGGCTTGGCGCGATATAAACGAACACCCAAATAAACCATGTAGAGCGCACCCAGCGCTTTGATGATCTCATAGAGCGTCGGAGAAGTTGAAATCAAAAGACCCAGACCCGTTGACGAGAGGGCCGCCATGACCACCGTTCCGGTCGACGTTCCCAAAATCACATAAATCGCCGTTTTCAAACCATAACGAATGGCGCTCGTAAGCGACAGCAAAACGCCCGGCCCCGGCGTGGCAATGGTAAAAAGGGATGTCAAAAGAAATAGAAAAAATAAAGACGTGTTAATCATGACAAAAAACCGTCACTTCGAAATACTTGCTGCTTCAACTCTCAAAAAACGAAGCGATTCTAGCAAGGATTTTGAGCTCAATGACGAAACGGGCACCCGCTGAAAAAACGGATGCCCACCAAGAAAACACTCTGAAGTTAATTAGAGCTTTTGCACCATGACCTGAGCAATTTCACCGTTATTTAACTTAGTGATGACAAAACGGGCTCTGGTCGTCTCATAAGTCATTCCTTCTTTCAAAGGCTTAGAAAGTTTGTTAGCTAAGAAAACGCCCAGCATTTCATCTTGAATTTGACTATCCTCAACCGTTTCCAGCCCCAATTCCTGACGCACCTGAAAAATACTGACGTCACCATCGGCCATCCAAGACGATGCCGAATGCTTAACCATTTCAAACGCTTCATCCGAGTCAGGGAATTCCCCCGCGATCGCCTCCAATAAATCCAAAGGCGTTACCAGTCCAGAGAGCTCACCTTTTTGATTTTTCACTAAAACAAGACTGCCTCTGGCTTGTCTTAAAATTTTCATGCATTCGATCACTGTTTGATTTTCATCGACCCAATGCACTTTAGGCAAATTACTCAAAAACGCTTTTGAATGAATTTCTGAAATCGCGTTGATAATGGTTTTACCTTTGACGACCGATAACACACTGTCCAATGAACCATCGCATAAAGGCAACAAATTATGCGGAACCTGAAGAATTTGTTCCTTTATTTTTTCCGAGGAGTCTTGAATATTGATCCAGGAAATTTCATCTCGGGCAACCATGATGGTTTTAACTTTGCGCTGAGCCAAAGACAACACGCCGCTCATCATGTAGCGCTCTTCCGGAATAAAGGCGGCGCTCAACTGCGGCTCCAATTCCAACGTGGCGGCCACATCTGTCTGGCCACCCATAAGCCGGAAGATGGCGCCCGCGGCTCTCCTTCTTAAGGAGAGCCTTGAAGCATGACGCATTTGGTTGCGTTTGGCACATTGATTGAACGCTTCAATCAAAATGGCAAAACCGATACCGGAGTAGATGTATCCCTTCGGAATGTGGAACCCCAAACCATCGGCGATCAAACTTACACCGATCATTAAAAGGAAACTCAAGCACAAAATCACAACAGTGGGGTGCTTATTGACAAATTCCATCAAGGGTTTGGAAGCTAGCAACATCACACCGATGGCAATGATAACCGCCGCCATCATGACGAATAACTCATCGACCATACCAACGGCCGTGATGACTGAATCTAAAGAGAAAACCGCGTCAAGCACAACAATCTGCGCCACCACAAGGCCGAATTTAGCGCTCGCGGGCGTCTCCTCCTTTATGTGCGGAGCGCCTTCCAATTTTTCGTGCAACTCCATGACGGCTTTATACAAAAGGAAAATACCGCCGAAAAGCAGAATCAAATCACGCCCCGAGAAAGTGAATATCCCGATTGAAAATAAGGGCTGAGTTAAAGTGACCAACCAGGAGATAAGCATCAACAACAAAAGTCGTGTTATCAATGCGAGCGACAGCCCCACCACCCGAGCTTTATCTCTTTGTTTTGGCGGGAGTTTATCGGCCAAAATGGCGATAAACACTAAGTTGTCAATACCGAGAACGATTTCAAGAATAACGAGTGTGAATAGACCGATCCATATTGAAGGATCCAGAAGAATCTCCATCATTGTTTCCTATGTCAGCAATGGTGTTATCCAATTGATTATTTGAAAAAATTTTAAGGTTAAAGCAACTCAAACTATACCAAAAAGTTGAAGTCTCTCACACGCTCAATCACAATGAGTCACTTAGCAGAAATTCCTTCAAATTAATGTGTCTGACTGTACTGTTTGTAAAGTCGAAATGGCTGTTAATAACAAAAAATCTTTTGAAAAACAAAAAAATCATTCACTACTACTGAAAGATTTTGCTTAAGTAAACAACTCTCGGCTAAAAGCCGAAAGCTTTTATTTATCGTCATTGCAAAGCAATTCGACATTAGGCCGGTTTACAACAGCCCTTGGGTCATCAGCTGATAGCCCAAT
>DVMY01000038.1 GCA_018714755.1 Candidatus Aphodousia faecigallinarum
ATTTTAGATATGACTAACGCCCTTTTAGGACTAAAGCTTGCTTTTGGCACAACCTGGAGTCTGCCCGAGAGCACTCGAGAACTATACGATTTAATGTATCACTTGAGAATCGGTCCCTATAGTAATGTGACCTATTCGGCTATTTATAGAACCTTTAGTGAAAATCGCACTATTTTTATCACGGCGATCTTTCTGATTGTCGCGGGCTTTTTCTACAACCTCATTATTTCGGTCGAAGTGGCTTCGCGCACCAAGGCACTTAAAAGAGCTCTTGCAGAAAAAGACAGAATCTCCAAACAACAAGAGCAGACAAACGAATATATTTCGAGGCTGGAGCGCACGGGGATTGTCGGACAGATGTCCAGCATGATCGCCCATGAGCTCAAACAACCTTTGGCTACCGTCTCCAATTACTCGCGAGGGTTATTGAGAAGAATCGATCGGGGAGCCGCTGACAAAGACACCATTATTAAAATTCTGAAAGAAATTGAATACCATACGGAACGCGCCAACGATATTGTTGATCATGTGCGCAGCTACGCTAAACCGCATGATGTTAAACGCGAAGAACATGATTTGAGAGACATTGTGGCTAAAACCGTCGCCACTTTTGAAAAGTCCGGTCGTACCACTGTGCCGGTGTTGGTGGAGGGCGTTCAGCAGGCTCTGGTGGAAGCCGATGATTGGGAAATCGAGTTGGCGCTATTAAATCTTTTAAAAAATTCGGCTGACGCCTTTACCGAGTTGCATCCTGCCATGCGTGATGAAGACGAGGATGTTATTCGGATTCGCATCGAAGATCACGAAGAATGCTGGTGGATTCGCGTTATTGACAACGCCAAGTTAGTGGATGAATCGTTTACCCAACAGTTCTTCCAAAAGCTCGAAACCACGAAAGCACACGGTTTAGGTTTAGGACTCTCCATCGTGAGCTCTTTGGCTGAACGGCACGCTGGCCGTGTATGGGCCGAGCCTAACCCCGGACGCGGCGTTATTGTGACGATTGAACTTCCGAAATATCGGCCTATTGAAGAAAAGATTTAAGTTTGAGAGGGCCTTTGTGGCCCTCAACTTCAATTGAACGTAATATCGTATTGCTCTGGGCTGTAACAGTTTTCAACCTGAAGCGAGACCGGACAAGTGATAAAGTCCTGAAGCAAATTAAGAGCATTGGCTTCATCTTCTAAGAAGAGGTCAATCACCGTTTGACTGGCGATAATGGAAAATTCTTTAATGCCGGGATATTGGCGCCACTCACGAAGCACTTCACGCAAAATCTCATAGCACACCGTGCGGGCCGTTTTGATTTCACCGCGCCCGGCGCACAGCGGACAGGGCTCGCAAAGAATATGAGCCAATGAGTCCCTCGTGCGTTTGCGAGTCATTTCAATGAGTCCCAATTCAGAGAAATTACTCATCGTGATGTGCACACGGTCCGTGGAGACCGCTTTTTGCAATTCCGCCAACACAGCCGCTCGATGGGCGTCCTTTTCCATATCAATAAAGTCGATGATGATGATTCCGCCCAGGTTTCTCAAACGCAGCTGACGAGCGATAACACGAGCCGCTTCTAAATTGGTTTTAAAGACCGTGTCACCGAAATCTCGCTTGCCCACATAAGCCCCGGTATTAACGTCAATGGTGGACATGGCTTCATTTTGATCAAAAATGAGGTAGCCGCCTGATTTCAATTCAACGCGCCTGGAAAGCGCTTTTTCAATCTCTTGTTCGATGCCGTATTGCTCGAACAATGGGGTTTCTCCCGAGTACATTTCCAGCTTATCGACCACGGTGGGCACGAAATTCTGAGCAAAGGACTTTAGCCGATCGATATTGTCGTCCCAAGCATCAACAATGACCCGCGTGGTATTTTCGTTAACCATATCCCGCAGGGCTCGCTCTTCCAAATACAGATCCTGATATAAAAGCGCGGGCGCGGCCGTGGTCGAAATCTTGGAATCAATCTGCTTCCACAATCGGGCGAGATACTGCATATCTGTTACGAAGTCGTCACTAGTGGCACCTTCCGCACACGTTCGAACGATATAGCCGCCTTTTTCTGTTTCCGGGCGCACGTCTGTGATGAGCGCCTTAAGTCGCTCACGCTCAGCCTCATCGTCAATTCTTTGCGACACACCGATATGAGGTTCTTTGGGCAAATAAACCAGTTTATGACCGGCCAGCGATATCGTGGTTGTCAATCGCGCGCCTTTTGTGCCAATGGGGTCTTTCGCAACCTGGACAATGATGGATTCACCTTCATGAAGCACATATTCAATCGGTTTAAAACTTCCGTCTTCTTTTCGTGCCGTAAAAATATCGTGGACATGCAAAAAAGCGGTTCTCTCCAAACCGATTTCAACGAACGCCGATTGCATGCCGGGAAGCACTCTCATAACCTTGCCTTTATAGACATTGCCGACCAAACCGCGTTGAGCGCGCCGTTCAATGTGAAGGTCTTCGAGAATTCCGTTGACCATGAGAGCCACTCGAGTTTCTTGAGCGGAACAATGAATAAGAAGTGCTTCGTCCATTTATAGACCTTTAAACTCTGATTGATTATTTGAAATCAACATAGAAAAGGGCGTTTGCCTTGAGCCAATCCTCAGGAATATCTTTGGCGTAATCAAATCCGGCCACAAGCGCCACGCCGCCGTTATCCATGAATTGTTTCAGGTCGGCATCGTTTGGATTCCACCAACTTTTAGCCACAATAAGTTTAATGCCCAACTCATCAATGGAATCAAAATCCCTATTATTAAAGGCAACGTAAGGGAATCCCGCATGCCGGGCGGCGATATATTGACCAACGGTGGACACTTCAATGATCATACGATTGGGCAGCGGACACTCTGCAATCATTTTGTGGTAGTCCTCACCCTTGTCAACCACAAGGATCATATCCGGATGCTCATCGAGAATCTCATCAATATCAGACAAAAGCAACGGGGGGTATTTATCATAGAGGCGTCTTTCTTTGACCTGAGACGCGGTCGGGGGAAGCAGCCACCGGGAGGAATGCCCTGTCATCTCGTTGAAACCGTCAATCTTATGGGCGCCAAAATAATGCCCGTCCAAAGTCATTCGTAAATCGAATTCAATAAAGCGATAGCCGTCTTCAATGGCTTGAATAAAAGCTTCATTCGAATTGGTGTACATAATGCCGTCAATGCCGCCGCCCGCGTGAGCGATAAACTTTTCATTTCCGATGGATAAAACGGCAGTGGGCGGCAATTCAATTAAACCGAATTTGTATAACCATTCGTAGTGCCATTTATAAGTGTGACAACTGGCCCAAATGGCGATGATGGCAATAATGCTTAAAACAATATAGAGAGGACGGTAGACAAATCTTTTCATAAAGAGCCTTTTTTCGCCAATTATAAGGTTTACCTCATGCTCAATGAAGCAAAAATTTCCATTTCCCTGATTCAGTCATAGACCTATTTGTTAGAATGGAGCCCAAAATATTGCCTTTAGCGAGTCAACCATGTCTGAATTGATCACAAGCGGTCAAATGGCCGCGCAAGCCAAAAAAACTTCCGGACTGTTTGTCTGTCCGGATGATCGTGAAAATCTAAATTCATTTTTCTACACAGTGGAAGTCAAGGACGCCCAGGGCGTGGCTTTCCTGCGTCGCTTGTTAACCATTGACGTAAAAAATATCCATCGTGGGGAGGTTCGTCAAAGCTTCATTTTGAACGCCTTGGGCCTAATCACCGATTTTGTTTGGGTGGCTCATTTACCCGATAGTGACGACCACTACCGCGTTATTTTTCAATCATTGGACACGCTTGCCTGGATGCATCAAGTAGCTAAAGCGTTTGATGAAGATTTCACCCAGATAGAGACCACAAGCGCGTTATTGTTTACAGAGCAGAGCGACTCTCCTCACGGATCATTGACTGACGGTAAAGTTCAGACTATGAAAACAGGCAAGGGTGAGATCTTACTCATGCGCGTGGGGCAAATGAGTCTCTTGCAAGGGCCGGCTGAGGCTTTTGCTGGCTTTAACCACCCGGGTATTGAAAAACTTGATGAATTGGCCGCTTTAACTCTTAGCTACACCGCTGCCCGGCCATTAAGCTTCGGTTGGCAGGCCAGTGACCTGATGCCTTCTGATCTTGATGGCGCTCATTTCATCGATTTTTCAGATCCGTCACGCATGTTCATCGGCAGGGCGCTCACCGAGGCGCGACTTAAAGCGCAGCCGTCGAAAAAAGCGGTTGTGTTGGTTTCGCATCAGGATGATCCGCAATCCTGGTTTGAAAATCCGGTCGAAGTTAATCTCTTAACCGAAAAAGGTGAAGTGGTTGCCAAAACCGCTTTTGTAGGTTTGCTTGGAGATAAACTCATCGGCGTTTTCTTTATTGACGAATCGCTTGATTCAGAAAAACTTCTCTGGGTTTCCGAAGGATCTTCTGACGGTTATCGAGTTGAAGTTCTTCAATAGGGGAGCGGATCATGAGCGTGAGCGTATTTGATATTTTTCGAGTGGGCATCGGCCCGTCATCATCCCACACGGTGGGTCCCATGCGCGCGGCCGCCCGCTTCGCAAGAGAACTTAATGAAAAAGGGCTCGCTGAGAAAACCGCGCGAGTTTGGGTTGACCTCATGGGCAGTTTAGGAGCGACCGGCGTTGGACATGCCACAGACACCGCGTTTCAATTGGGACTGATGGGAATATTACCCGCAAGCGTTGATTTGGATGCCGCACCAAAGCTTCTTGAAGCTATTCGCTCGGATCATCGCCTGACGCTTGCGGGCGGCAGGACCATCGAATTTGATCCCTCAAGAGACATTATTTTCAGTCCGGAAAAGGTGGCGATTTATCACACCAATGCATTGCACGTGATCGCTCAGGACAGCCATGGGCAGGTTCTTTTATCTCGTCGATATTATTCAATTGGCGGCGGCTTTATTGTTGAAAGCGACCCGAATAATTTCGATAAAGTAACCGAAGGGAAGGAAACCAGTCACACAAAAGAGCAACCCTATCCCATCAACTCGGCCGCGGACCTTTTGGACTGGTGCGATAAAACCGGTATGACTATCCCGCAGATTGTGCGGGCTAATGAAAGAGTTTGGTGGGAAACGGATGAAAAAATTAACGATCAGCTTGACTACCTGTGGTCGGTAATGAAGGACTGCGTGGCTCGCGGCTTGAAAAATGAAGGCGTGATGCCCGGACCCCTTAAAGTGAAACGTCGCGCCAAACAAATGTACGATAAATTAGATTTTGAACACCGTACATTGAACGATCCCTTGGGCGTTCTGGACTGGGTGAACGCCTTCGCGTTCGCCGCCAATGAAGAAAACGCTTGCGGCGGCCGTGTTGTCACAGCGCCCACCAATGGTGCCGCGGGTGTCATCCCGGCTGTTTTGCACTATTACATGAAGTTCATTGAGGGCGCGGACATCAATGGCGTTCGCGATTTTCTGTTGACCGCGGGACAAATCGGCATCCTATATAAAGAAAACGCCTCCATTTCCGGCGCGGAGGTGGGCTGTCAGGGAGAAGTAGGTGTTGCCTGCTCGATGGCTTCCGGCGGTTTGGCTCAAGTTTTAGGAGCGAGCCCTAAGCAAGTGGAAAACGCCGCTGAAATCGGAATGGAACATCATTTAGGCATGACTTGCGACCCGGTGGCCGGCCAGGTTCAAATTCCTTGCATTGAGCGCAACGCTATCGCCGCCGTTAAAGCCATCAATGCTGCGCGACTGGCGTTATTGGGCGACGGGCACCACTATGTGTCGCTTGATCAGGTGATTGAAACAATGCTTAAGACCGGTTTGGATCTGCAGACTAAATACAAGGAAACTAGCCGAGGCGGTTTAGCCGTCAGTGTGGTTGAGTGCTAATATTTTGAGCCGCTCACGCGGCTCAAAATGATTAGTGTTTCCGTGAATAGATACGGAAACTGTAACTAAAGGGGTGGGCATCGGTGGCGGGGAATGATTCTTCCTCGGTCAGGGTCCACTCATTCGGATTGAGCGGCTCAAAATAAGCGTCCCCCTCAAAATCTGCGTTTAAGTATGTGATGTGGGCCACTTCAACTTGCGGGAGGGCTTCCTTATAAACTTGAGCGCCTCCCATGATAAAGGCAACAGGGGCATCAGCTACAGCCTCAATGGCAGCCTGCAAATCAGACACCACCGTCGCTCCTTCTGCTTCGTAATCCTTCTGACGCGTAATGACAATATTTCGTCGTCCGGGAAGGGGACGACCCAAGGACTCCCACGTTTTGCGGCCCATGATAACGGGCTTACCTAATGTGGTGCGCTTAAAGTTCTTCAAGTCTTCCGGCAGATACCATGGAAGCTTGTTTTCCTTCCCAATCACGCCATTACGGGCGTGAGCGACGATTAAATGCAGTTGCGTCATGATGTCTCCTTAAACCGCCACGGGTGCCTTAATGGCCGGATGGGGATCGTAGCCCACAATTTCAAAGTCTTCGAACTTGTAATCGAAGATAGAGTCCGGACGGCGCTTGATCACAAGCTTGGGATACGGGCGCGGTTCTCTGGATAATTGTAAGCGCACCTGATCAAAGTGGTTGTTGTAGAGGTGGCAGTCACCGCCCGTCCAAACGAAATCGCCCACCTCAAGATCGCACTGCTGAGCAAGCATATGAGTCAAAAGCGAATAACTGGCAATATTGAATGGCACACCTAAGAAAATATCGCAAGAGCGCTGGTACAACTGACAGGAGAGTTTCCCATCGGCGACATAAACCTGGAACATCATGTGGCAGGGCGGAAGAGCCATTTTCGGCAGCTCAGCCACATTCCACGCAGTGACAATCATGCGCCGTGAATCGGGATTGGTTTTGATCGTATGAACCAATTCGGCGATCTGGTCAACGGTTTTATCCGCGCCGCGCCAATTTCTCCACTGCACACCATAAACGGGTCCGAGGTCACCGTTTTCATCCGCCCACTCATCCCAAATGGTCACACCGTTTTCATGCAAATAGCGGATGTTGCTGTCGCCCTTTAAGAACCAAAGCAACTCATGAATGATGGAGCGCAAGTGAAGTTTCTTAGTCGTTACCAACGGAAAACCGTTTTGAAGGTTAAACCTCATCTGGTAACCGAATACTGACCGCGTACCGGTTCCTGTGCGGTCGTTTTTATTAACACCATGGAAAAACACATGGCGCATCAGGTCTTCATATTGATGTTCAATAAGCATAATCATCATTCCCAAATAAGAATTATTTTTTCATTGTACTCGAGAGAATTTCACGACATTCTGATTCTCATTAACTAAATTTGTTTTAATTTAAATAAAATATTATTGTTTACTGATAAATTTTTATTTAAACTAAAGCCATGCAAAATACGAAACTTCAATCTTATTTATCTGTGGCGGAGCTTATAGCCAGAACCTTTCCCAATGCGGAGGTGGTTCTGCATGATTTGTCAATGCCGCAGCATTCGGTTATTTACGTGGCAAACGGCTCGGTCACCGGACGAAAAGTGGGGCAGACGTTTCATCATCTGATTGAAAAAGCTGTTTTTGCCGGCAACCCGGAAGATGGCGTTGTCGATAATTATTTTTTCAAGAAAAATGACAAACTGATTCGTTCCTCATCGTTGCTGATCCGTGATGAAAAACACGAATTGATCGGCGCGCTCTGCATCAATATCGACACAACGCAGGCGAGCGCGCTTTTAAACTTGGCTCAGGGTCTGCTGCACGGAGCAAAAAACGAGATGTGCGACCTCACTCAGGCGGGCAATGCCTATGATACAAATGATTCGGCTCCTGCCAAAGAAGAGAGCGTTCGTCAATTTGTCAATAACATGATTGACTCCATGATTAATGAGTTAAACGCCTCCGGTAAACAGAGCCGCGAAGATCGATTGGAACTGATTCGATTCATGGATGAGCGAGGAGTTTTCCTCGTAAAGGGTTC
>DVMY01000039.1 GCA_018714755.1 Candidatus Aphodousia faecigallinarum
ATGATTATTCGCGAGATTTATTTCCGTGTGCTTCAAAGTCCTCTCGGAGCAAGTCTTAGAGAATTCAATGCCAAGCAAGGGGCGAGCGCTCAAATTGCCAAAGCGATCGCTTGGTTGCGTGAGAATTACGCCTCCCCTTTGAGCGTCTCGGAGCTGGCTGACAATGTGCACATGGGCGTGTCCACTTTTCATCGGCACTTTAAAGAAGTGACTTGCATGACCCCATTGCAATTTCATAAACGTTTGCGTCTGCATGAGGCTAAGCGCCTGATGCTCTCAGAGAGAATGGATGCGACAAGCGCCTGTTACGCGGTGGGTTATGAAAGTCCGAGTCAATTCAATCGTGAATATAAGCGTCAGTTCGGTTTGCCGCCATACCGCGACATAAAACAGCAGCGCCAATTGGGCAACGGTCATTCTGGCGTCTCTATGCAATAAGTGTTTTTAGAAATATCAGGAGGTAAAATAGCCGCCTGTCTCGGACATCGTGGAAAGGACTTTTTTGTGGTTAATATTTTGATGATCATCTCTTTGGTGCTGGTGGCGTACGTTTTTGTAAGCTACGTCTTGCCGTTTAAAGCCAGCTGGCGCATGAAGCTTGGCCTTACAGTGTTTTTCCTTGCCATCAGCCAAAAGTTCACCTATTACTACTATTTTGGCGGTCACATGTTCAATCCCCAATTGTCAGAGACCACACTGATCATTTGGGAGTCGCTTTTTAACATCCTTTTGGTCCTGGTACCGCTTTTGGTTGTCAAGGATGTCCTTTTCGTTTTGGTAACAGTGGTCAATAAAGCCACGGGCTCTCATGTTCCCTGGCCCTTGAAAGAAGCGAAAAATCGCTGGCTGATTTTAATTTTTTCCGTGGCGGCCGCTATTTCCGGAACACACTATGCGCTGACGGTGCCCACGGTTCATCGAGTTGAAATCACATTGGATCGATTGGCTCCCGAGTTTGACGGTTATCGCATTGTGCAGATGGCTGATTTGCACGTGGGTCAGCTTCTCAAGCGTCCCTGGTTGGAAGCGGTGATCGATAGTGCCAATGAGTTGGATGCCGACGCGGTGGTTTTGGTTGGTGACATGATTGAGGGACCGGCGTCCTCCCTGGCAACTGAAGTGCAGGCGTACGGTCGAATCAAGTCCAAGGATGGCGTCTACGCCGTGACCGGTAATCACGAATGGCATCATGGGGCAGCCGCTTGGGTGAAGTTTTTTGAAGAAAAAGGTGTGGTGATGTTGGAAAATAAGCACCACGTCATCACACGCGGAAACGCCCAATTGGTGTTGGCCGGAACGACGGATCGTTCGGCGGCTCGTTATGGCAATCATGGCCCCGATCTCAAAAAAGCCCTTGAAGGTGCGCCTGAAACAGCCACCGTTTTGTTGGCTCACCAACCCAAAGGCGCCAAACAATTGCAAGGGGTAGATTTGCAACTTTCCGGTCATACGCATGGCGGACTCTACGCACTGATGCAGCCGGTGGTGGCTTTCTTTAACGATGGTTTTGTCTCGGGCCTTTATCAAGCCAATAAGACGACTCAGCTTTACGTTTCTCCGGGAACGGGTCTTTGGACCGGGATGGCTTTGCGCGTGATGGATCCTTCTGAAATCACAGAAATTGTTCTGAGAGCGAAGCCTGTTGCGAAAGCAAAATCTGAATAATTGAACAAGCGGTCCGGTCGGACCGCTTTGTTATAGTCTTGTTAAAGGCGCTCTAAATTGGATATCCCGCTCCGTTGCGAGTGAGTCAAATTTAATCTTGTAAGTGAGTGTTTTAGCGTTGACCGTTAAGACGGTTCCCGCGCCAAAGGCGGGATGAGTAACCCGATCGCCGGCGCCAAATGGTCTGACTTCTGTTTGACGAACAAGCCTTTGAACGCGGCCGGAGAAAGTTTGCGGCAATTCCCGAACGTACTCGAGATTGTCTCGTCCGATGTCAAAAATAAATCGCGACGGCAGTTTGAAGACATTGTCATTGTCAACACCTTCGCTATCCGAAAGATAGAGTCTTTTAGCTGCGCGTGTGACGGCCACGTAAGCAATCCTTCTTTCCTCGTCCATATCTTCCGGCGTGACAATTTTTCTCGAGGGAAACACCCCTTCATTCAGACCGCAAACAAAAACATAAGGAAATTCCATTCCTTTGGCGGAGTGAATGGTCATCAGTTTTACGGCTTGACGTTTATCCTTTTGATCCACGTTGCTGAGCAGGGCGACCTTGGATAAAAATTCCTCAAGCGTGGCGTCAGGATCTTCTCCCGCCTCATCGACCGCGCGTTTGAGTTCCGCCACATTGTCCAATCGCTCTTGATCGGACTGCAGCCGCAGATAGTTTTCGTAGCCGCTTAAATCCAGAATTTTTTGAAATAGAGAGCCGAGCGGAAGGCTGTGAATTTCTTTTTTGACGGTTTCAATGGCAAGAATGTATTTCTTAACGCCGGTGCCTTTGAAAATATCTTCATGGGCGGTTCTCTTCAGGCTTTCATAAAGAGAAAGATTTTCCGCGGCGGCGACCGATTTTAAAAAGGCTAATTTCTTTTTGCCGATTTTGCGGGAGGGGCTATTGATAGTGCGTAAAAACGCTACATCATCGGCCGCGGTGAGCATTCGAAGGTAGGCCACGCAATCTTTGATTTCCGCTCGCGAGTAAAACTCAACACCACTATAGATTTTGTAGGCAATCGTATGCCGCAAAAAACTGTCTTCAATGCTGCGGCTTAAAAAGTGTGAGCGGTATAACACCGCGATGCGATCGGGGCTTTCACCGGCTGCTAACAGTTTTGAGATTTCATCGGCAATCCAGTCAGCCTCTTCTTTTTCTGTTCGAGCGTGAAAGTAAAGCGCTCTGGGGCCATTGGGGAGGGTGGCTGTCAATGTTTTGGGGTAACGGATGACATTTTTCTCGATAAGCGCTTCGGCGGCTTTCAGGATTTCCGGACTGGAGCGGTAGTTGGTGCTGAGCACAATGGTTTTTGCGTCCGGATAGACTTTGTCGAAGTCCAAAAAGAGTTTGACGTGAGCGTTGCGCCAGGTGTAAATCGTTTGATCCGGGTCGCCGACGATGAAGAGGTTCCCGTGTTTGCCCGAGAGCATTTGAGCAATGCTGTATTGTTTGGCGCTGACGTCTTGGAATTCATCAACCATGACGTATTGAATTCTTTCTTGCCATTTTTGAAGAACATCCGGGAAGTGTTTGAGAATATAGGCTGTGAAATTAATCAGGTCATTAAAATCACAGGCGAAATTTTTCTTTTGTTCATAGAGATAACGAAAGAAAATGCCGTCATTGATATCTGTTGTCGCCTTGATTCGTTCTTCTAACTGAGTGTTATCCAACGTGAAAATTTCATTGACGTAGGCATCGGCCGTCATTTTCCGAGCTTCGAGCACTTCGTCAATTTTTTGTTTTATGGTGGCTTCACGCAGGGAGAGCCCCATATCCTCAAAAATTTTCAAAAGCAATGTTCGTTGGTCTTCAACGTCGAGAATGATGAAATTTTTAGGGTAGTGCAGGGCGTGGATTTCTTCTTTTAGAAATTGCACGCAAAAAGCATGAAGCGTGCAAATATAGCCTAGATCCAGATCGCCGAGCCAGCCGCGGATACGTTGCTTCATTTCATTGGCGGCTTTATTGGTGAAAGTGACGCAGAGAATGTTTCGGGGCGGCACGCCTAAACTTTCGGTGAGGTAACAATAGCGGGAAGTGAGCGCACGGGTTTTACCCGTGCCAGGACCGGCCAAGACACGGACGTGTCCCTCGGTTGAGGTGGCCGCCAGTTTTTGTTCGCGATTAAGACCAGTTAGCCAGGGTTGCATATTTCAAGGATCCATTCATTTTTTATTTTAGTCCCCAAAATAGCATGACAAACTTCAAAATTAGATGCAGACGATTGCCTGTTTCTCAAAAGTAGAAGTTTTGAGCCTAATGCTGATCGATAACATCGATGAATCCGCCGCCCAAACAAACTTCGCCATCATAGATCACGGCGCTTTGACCGGGGGTGACCGCCCATTGCGGTTGCGGGAAGTCTAGCGTGAAAGCGCCCTCTGAAATATCTCTGAGCGTGCATTCTCCGTCTTTTTGACGGTAGCGTGTTTTAACGGTCAGGTGGGCTCCTTCTTCAGGCGCTACACCGCTTACCCAACTGGGCATGACCGCCGTCAGATGATGACTGAGAAGCCAGGGGTGATTATGACCCTGCGCGATCCAAAGCGTGTTGGTGGCCATGTCTTTTTTAGCAACAAACCAGGGTTCGCCATTGCCTTCCCGGCTGCCGCCGACTCCGATTCCCTTGCGCTGTCCGAGAGTGTAAAAAGCAAGCCCCATGTGTTCACCCACCAGGCGGCCATCAGTTGTTTTCATGGGGCCGGGATGCGTGGGCAAGTAACGGTTAAGAAACTCTCTAAACGGTCTTTCACCGATAAAGCAAATGCCAGTGGAGTCTTTCTTTTTCGCGTTGGGAAGTCCGATTTCTTCGGCGATTTTTCGCACCTGAGTTTTACGTAATTCTCCCACCGGGAAAATGACCTTAGAGATTTGCTCTTGGCTGAGGCGATGCAAGAAATAGCTTTGATCTTTGGTTTCATCAAGGCCGCGCAAGAGTTGTGTTTTACCGTCGGCAGTGAGCCGCGTTCTCGCATAGTGACCGGTTGCGATGCACTCGGCCCCCATGTTCATCGCATAATCAAGAAAGGCTCTGAATTTGATTTCCGCGTTGCAGAGCACGTCCGGGTTCGGCGTACGGCCCGCGGAATACTCTCTGAGGAAATCAGAAAAGACTCGCTCTTTATATTCTTTGGCAAAATTGACCGCTTCGATGTCAATGCCGATAACGTCGGCGACACTGGTGGCATCAATGAAATCCTGGCGTGAAGAGCAGTATTCGCTGTCATCGTCATCTTCCCAGTTTTTCATGAAAAGCCCGATGACTTCATAACCTTGTTGCTTTAACAGATAGGCAGAAACCGAGGAGTCAACACCGCCCGAGAGGCCCACCACAACACGCTTTCCCATGTCAATACGCCCTAAAAATGGTTCTTAATGAGCGCAATTATAGGGAAGGTGAACAATAAATAGTTCTTGGTTGGGAACTCAGAGTGCGATGCGGCAACTTAGTATAATTTCAGACCTGTACGGTCGGCCTTCTTTTAGATGGCCGACGGCTCATTTTCATTGTAAATATTCGCCCGTACGCGCGGAGACAACTATGATGACTCTCGAATCTTATCTTCCTGAAATGCTTGCCACTCGTCGTGACTTGCATCAACATCCTGAACTCGGATGGACAGAATTTCGCACGACTGAACGCATTGTGAAAACGGTGCGTGCCTTGGGTTTTGAAACGATCGTCGGCCGCGCGCTCTTTAACCTTGACTATACATTCGGCCGCAATGAAGAAATGATTCGTGACGCGGCTAACCAAGCTCTTCGAGATGGGATGGACGCGGAAATTATGAAGGAGTTGGATGGCTACACGGGCTGCATGGCAATTTTTGACACGGGCCGTCCGGGACCGGTCACGGCATTGCGCTTTGATATCGACTGCGTGGCGGTGGAAGAAGACAAAACGGACGCCAATGAAGCCTGGCGTGAGGGATTTACCTCTAAAGTGCGAGGTTTAATGCACGCTTGCGGGCACGATGCGCACACAGCGGTCGGTTTGGGAGTCGCGCGTTGGATTCATGACAATGCTGATCGTCTTAATGGAAAAATTAAACTTATTTTCCAGCCCGCGGAGGAAGGAACCAAGGGGGCCGCTGGGATCGCTTTTTCCAAGAACCTTGACGATGTGAACTACATGATCGGCGCTCATATCGGAGTGAAAGCCAGACTGCATGAAGTGGGCGTTATTCGCAGCGGTTTTTTGTCAACCACGAAATACAACGTTCAATTCACCGGTGTGGCGGCGCACTCGGGTTCCTGCGCGCAGCTTGGACGCAACGCCTTGATGGCCGCCTGCAACGCGGCGGTGCAGCTGATGGGCATCCCCCGTCATGGCAAGGGCAACACCAATGTGAACGTTGGCATTGTTGATGCCGGTGAAGGACGCAACATTGTGGGCGCTCACGCCAATATGGAGATAGAAGTGCGCGGCGAGCGCTCTGAAATCAACGCTTACATGGAAGAGTGCGCCAAACGGATGATTTCCGGTTGCGCGACAAGCTATGGCGTGGACTACAAAATTGAAACGGCCGGCATGGCCACTTCGGTCGTCAGCGACACAATGCTTTGCGATTTAATCACAGAAGCGGCTAAGAATACCGAAGGGGTGCAACGTGTTTTTGATATTGACGCCTGCCCGGGCAGTGAAGATTGCTCGCTTTTAATGAACGCTGTTCAAAAGCATGGCGGTCAGGCGGCCTTTTTCTTTTTCGGCTGCGATCATCCCGGTCATCATCTCAAAACGTTTCAAATTCAAGACACGGAGAGTATGCCCGTGGGATTTTCCGTCTATGTCAAACTTCTCGAAAAACTTAACGCCACAGGCTGCTAGAAAGGCAGGATCGCTAGGATGTCCGTCGGAATTGAATTAAAAAAACAAGCTCAGCGCCTGACCTCCTTACTGAATATCGAGGCGCCGCTCATCAGTGCGCCCATGATGGGGGCCACAACGGTTGAAATGGTGGCCGCGGTCAGTAACGCGGGCGGTTTAGGAGTGATGCCCTGCGGCGTTATGAAAGCCTCTGAAATTGAAGAAGCGGTCAGGAGCATTAAGCGTCTCACTGACAAGCCCTTCGCGCTGAATGTCCGGGTCCCTCCCCGGGCACCAAACGACAAAGAGGCGATGATGCGACTCTTTGAAGCGCTGGAGCCCTTAAGAGATGAGTTGGGTGTTGCTCATCGCTTAGCCCAAATTCCGAACTTTGAAGAGCAATTTGAGGCGATTCTGGCCGCCGACGTTCCGGTGGTGAGCTTTAGTTTTGGCGGTCCCCGAGAAATATACGCCGAGGCGCTTGAAGCCAGGCATATTTTGATGATGGGCACTGTAAACTCCACGCGGGAAGCTAAGGTACTGAAAACCGCCGGTTGCTCAGTCATCATCGCTCAAGGGGCGGAAGCGGGCGGTCCGAGGCAGTACTTTGAAAATCCGTCTGAAGGCTCGCAAATCGGGTTGATGGCTCTGCTGCCCCCTGTGGCCCGCGTTTGCGGGGACACGCCTGTGGTCGCCGCGGGCGCCATGATGAACGCTCGAGCGGTTCTCGCTGCGATGAGCTTGGGTGCAAGCGGCGCGGTGTTGGGTTCGGCGCTGCTCAGAAGTGATGAGTCGGCCTGGCCCGATGCGCTTAAAAACCAAGTGTCTTGGTGTGATGATGCTTCAACACGATTGTCTGACTTGGGAAGCGGTCGAATTTCGCGCTTGGTGCCGACTGGCATCATTGAGGCCCTCGCGCAGGCGGAGCTAAAAGCCTGCGGCTATCCCGGGCAATTGAGTGTCCTTTTGCCGATTTATCAGGCGGCCATCGAGCAAAATCGAATGGACTTATTAGAAATGCCTTTGGGACAAGCGGCCCAAGGAGCTTTAAGGACCGACGCAGGCACCGTAGTGACAGGATTATTTAACGATTTGAAAAAATACTGGGAGTAAAGAGCATGCCGATTAAGATTTTCACGGCCCTGTTGGTGCAGGACGTGCAAAATGACTTTTTAGAAAAGGGAGCCATGCCGGTGGCGGGGGCTGAAAGCGTTTTAGAACCCATTTCCACAATGGCGGCAAGCTTTGACCGGGTGATTGCGACGCAGGAATTTCGCCCCAAAAATCATGTTTTATTCGCGGACTCCCATGAAGGTAAAAAGCCCGGAGATGTGATTGAGATAGATGGTCAATCGTATGTTTTGATGCCGAAATTTTGTGTCGAAGGTTCTATCGGGGCTGATTTTGCGACTGGCCTTCGTTTACCGATGTCGCGTGTCATTGCAATTTTGAAAGGAACGGACTCCAAAGTGGATAGCTACTCAGCCTTTTTGGAAGCCGATCGTAAAACTCAGACCGGCCTGCAGTCCTATTGCGAAGACCGCTTTGTCAATCGCATATACCTTTGCGGATTGTCTCGAAACGGTTCGCTGATTCGCACGGCATTGGATGCGTTGCACTACGAGCACCAGCTCTATTGGGTGACTGACGCGGTTGCGGGGCTGACTCAGGAAGATGAGTCCGGCATTAGTCTTTTGAAAGCCAAGGGGGTGAAATTTGTCACCTCCGAAGAGGTGATGCAACGAGACATCCGCTGAAACACCAAGTCAATTAAAACTAGGACTTGAGAGTCGCTCTTAATAGGACTAAACTCACTGTTATCGTTAACCCTTAGGTAAAAGTCTAATCATGCAGTCATTGTGGATGGTCGTTGCGGCCATGTTTTTTGCCCTCTATGCGGTGTGTATTAAATTCGCCAGCATAGAAGGAATCGGATCTTTTGAAGTTCTTTTCTATCGTTCCTTTTTTGGGTTGATTATTTTCTACACGATGATGCGCATGAAGCACATCACTGTGCACACCGCTCACCCGATAGATCACATGATTCGCTCCTTTGTCGGGGCGGGCGCTGTGATGGCGGGCATCTACTCCATTTCTCACCTCAATGTGGGATTGGCGATGACGCTCAATTACACCTCTCCGCTATTTATCGGCTGCTTCACGATCGGCATCATGATGTCTCAGCATAAAGGCATCAACTGGAGGTTGCTCTCCACATTGTTGTTGGGCTTTTTCGGCGTCGTTGTAATGCTCTCCCCCACCATTACGCCGGATGAGTATTTCGCCGCGGGCGTGGGCTTGGCCGCGGGCTTTTTCACGGCTGTGGCCACCACCTACGTGAAACGCTTAGGCTTGATGAAAGAGCCTGAATTGCGAATTCTTTTTTATTTCGTTTTAGTGGGAACGGGGTGCGGTTTGGTCGGCACGCTTATCAATGGCGGATTTACGATGCCCTCGTTAGTGGCGGCTATCGCGATCGCCGGTTTTGTCATTTGCTCAACCTGCGCCCAATTCTTCCTCACCATCGCCTTTAGCCGAGGCAATTTGGTTTTAAGCGGCGCTTTGCAATACACCGTGATTTTGTTCTCAACCTTGATGGGTGTCTTTGTGTTTGGCGACAGCGTCAGCACCGCGGTGATCGGCGGCATGGTGATGATTGTGGTGGCTGGCATTTTGGCAAGTTATTTCACGCGCCAGGAAAAACAACGCGCGATGGAAGAGGCCAAGCACACCGCCGAAGGTTTGCAGCGCCACTTGCGTCACAAGGAAGCTCGAGACCACTAAAAGTAAGATCGCTTCGACCAACCGGACAGTTGAAAAATTGTCCGGTTTTTTCATATTCATTTACATGCTTAAAAAGCATGACAATGTATTAAAACAAAGTATTTGTTATCTAATTGAGTTCTTCCTACACTAAAAAGAAAGAATGGTTTTGTTAACTTGTGGAGGAATTTGAATGAAACAATTTGTTATGGCTGTCTGCATGGCGGCGGTTGCTTGCTCAATGATCTCCGCAACGGCTCTCGCCGATTCAGTTAAAGGAAGTCCGATGCTGAAAGAAAAATTAACATTAGTTCAGGAGTGGGACAAAGTTTTCCCTCAAGGCGATAAGGTGAGTCACAGCAAGGTGACATTTACGAACCGCTTCGGTGTGACGCTTGCGGCGGACATGTATGTGCCGAAGAATGCGAAGGGAAAGCTTGCCGCCATTGCGGTGAGCGGCCCATTTGGCGCGGTCAAAGAGCAAGCCTCGGGACTATACGCTCAAACGTTGGCTGAGCGAGGCTTTTTAACCATCGCTTTTGATCCATCGTTTACAGGAGAGAGCGGCGGCGCGCCTCGCTATGTGGCTTCTCCTGATATCAATACGGAGGACTTCAGCGCGGCGGTTGATTTCCTATCGACTCAAGAGGCGGTTGACGCTAATCGAATCGGGATTTTGGGTATTTGCGGTTGGGGCGGCATGGCTCTCAACGCCGCGGCGATGGACACCCGTATTAAGGCGACCGTGGCTTCCACCATGTATGACATGAGCCGAGTCAACGCCAACGGTTATTTTGACTCCATGAGTGAGGAGGATCGCTACAAGCTCAAGGAACAATTAAACGCGCAACGCACAAAGGACTACCAAATGGGCAGCTACGAGCTCGCCGGTGGTTTGCCTGATGCGGTTGCCGCTGACGCGCCTCAATTCGTTAAGGATTACTTTGCCTACTACAAGACGGAACGGGGCTATCATAAGCGCTCTTTAAATTCGAACGGCGGCTGGAACAAAACCTCGGCGCTTTCGTTTATCAATATGCCGTTATTAAGCTATATTGGCGAAATTCGAAACGCGGTGTTGGTTATTCATGGCGAAAAAGCGCATTCACGCTATTTCAGTGAGGATGCTTTCAAGAAGCTAAAAGGGGACAACAAAGAATTGATGATTATTCCGGGCGCCAACCACACGGACCTGTATGACAAAAAGGTTCCGTTTGATAAGATTGAAAGCTTCTTTAAGACTTATCTCAAATAGGTTGCGATGAAGTTAAAAAAGCCGATCCAAAAAATGTAGGATCGGCTTTTAATTTAATTAAGCGGCGTTTTTCGCTTCTTCCATTTCCTTGAGGGTCTTAATCGGAGTGAAGGTGCCGTCGTCTTCAGCGCGGAACACATAGTGTTCTTTCAAGTAAATCAAATCAGGACGGCCCACGGATTCCAATTCTGCCAAAATGGCGGCGCGGGCGACGACCTTGGCGCCCGCGGCTGTGGCAAGCGCTTCAACCGCGGCAAGCGATTCGCCCGTGGCGAACACGTCATCGATAATAGCGACGCGTTTGCCGCGGATGCGCTCGGCTTCATGGCCATCGAGCCAAAGCGTCTGTTCCTTTTGAGTCGTCACGGAGCGCAATGTGTGAGAAAGCGCGTTTTGCATGTAGGGCTTATAGCTCTTGCGGGCCACGACAAAGTTGTCCATTCCCATAATGCGGCTCATTTCATAGGCCAAAATAATGCCCTTGGCTTCGGCGGTCAGCAAGAGGTCAACTTCCGGTAAACGTTTGACCAACTCAGGGGCGGCGGCTCGAACCAATTCGGTGTCGGAGATCACCACAAAGCTGGCCAATGACAAACGGCCCGCGACTTTAACAAACGGAAGTTTTCGTTTGATGCCTAAAAGCTCAAAATCAAAATATTTCATGACAAAGGAACCCCAAAAGAGAATAGAACGAACCGCCGAGGAATCCGAGCGGATCAAAGAATAACGTAATTGTATATCTTCAAGCCCAATATTTTTGCAGTGTCGTTAATCCTTTCAGTTATTCGGTGCTGCTTTCGGCGCAAACTATCGCTTCTATTGACAAAAAGTATTTAACAAAACTCAACCTATTGTGTTATATTGACTCATCGTAAGGATATATTGTTGGAGAGAAAAGATGGCTGAACAACAAGTGCAATTGAAAGACAGTGAACGTCAACCCTGCGAAGTCTGGACCCGTGTGATGGGTTATCATCGTCCGGTGTCTTCTTTTAACACTGGCAAGAAGGGTGAGTTCTATGAACGCAAGTGCTTTGTGGAAAGCAAGTGTCACTTGGATGAAAAAGAACCCACAGGGAAGTAACTCTTTTTTGGGAAAGTTCTGCTAAGCGTCGGTTTTCCAAAAACGGAGCCGACGTTATTTTTTGGAAAACTCCCCTGAAAACGCAGCTTCAGGGGAGTGCTCAGAAGTTAGCCTGTTAGGCGCTAAATGCCGTTTGTTTTCTGCGCAAAGCGCGTGAAGACTTCAAAACCGATCGGCATGGATTGCGTGTCTTGCAAATCAAAATCTGCGCGGTGGTGGCCATGGTGGTTGCAGCCCCAGCGGAACATGCCGCCTTTGCCGCCGCGCTCCACAACATGACGCAACATCATCGTGAAGTCTTCGCTGCCAGCGGGCGTGTCAAGATCAACGACCTTGGTGACTTCCGGAATGCCTTGGGCGATTTCTTTCAGATCATTTAGCACATCGGGGCATTCAATGATTGTGGTGGCTTCGCCCACTTTCTCAATGCGTCCTTCAACTTCATAGGATTCGCAGTTGCCTTTGACGATGTGTTCGATCTTTTGACACAGATAGTCATTGATTTCAGCCGTCTCACCGCGAACTTCCGTTTGCATGTAGGCATGCACCGGTGTGACGTTGCGGCCTTCGCCTGCGACTAATTTACCGATTGCCACGCGAGAGGCGCCGTCGCCGTGACGGGGAATGCCCACCATCATCATGGAGGTGGCGCTGGCCGCCAAAAGGGCGCTGTGACCCTTGTGGGGATTGTTGCCCGCGTGCGAGGGGGTGCCGGTGAAGTAGATGTCAAACTTGGTGCTGGCCAAAATACCCTTGTGAACCAAGCCCACTTCGCCAAGCTTTACTTTGCCGCCGCAATGAGAGCCCACAATGATATCCACGTCGTCTAAAACACCGGAACCTACAATGGCGACTGCCCCGCGCACGCCTTCTTCGGCCGGCTGATAGACAAGCTTAATGGTGCCCTTGAGTTCATCTTTGTGCTGCATCACCCAGCGAGCGACCGCCAATCCGAGAGCTGTGTGGGCGTCATGCCCGCAAGCGTGCATCAGGCCCGGGTGCGTTGAGCGGAAACCCTGGCGATTGGGAACATGATCGGGATCGTCGGTTTCTTCCACGGGGTTGCAGTCCATGTCAAAGCGAAACGCTGTGACAGGGCCGGGGCGGCCGGTATTCAAAATGGCAACGCAACCGGTGTAGCCTTCAATTTTTTCGATAAATTCATGCGGAACGCCGTTGGCTTCCGCGCGCTTGATGGCTTCTGCCACCGTCTTTTCATTTCGGCCTAAAACATTTTTGGAGTTGATCACTTGAGTACCCAGACGGATATCCGTGTAACCCAGTTCTTTGAGGCGCTGAGCGACCAAGTAAGTTGTTTCAAATTCCGTCCAGCCTTCCTCAGGAATGGTGTGCAAATGGCGACGAGTCGCAATCATTTCATCAAAAATAGTTTTATCCATGATGAGTTTCCAATTAAAGATAAGTTCTTTAAAAAAAACACCACCCAAGATTTATGCGCTTCTTTGGGTGGTGTGTCTTTTCATAAATTAGTCGCTTAGATATGAATCATGGCGCTGAAGTAAACCGCGATGCCGGTCAGGAACATGACGGGAATCGAGCGGCGAACCACAACGAACGGATCCAAACCGCTTAAGCCTGAAACGGCGATTGTCACACCGGCCACGGGGCTAGAGGAGCGCATGATGCCGCTAATTAATTGCAAGGGCGAAATCATGAAGGCGGCATTGGCGCCAACGGTCAGCGCAGCGTCCGGAATCATCGGCGCGAAGCTAAAGAAGGAGGCGTTGCCGGAACCCGTCACGAATGCGGCCAAAGCAACGATCACCACCATGGCGGTGTAAAGCGCAATGGCGCCTGCGTCCATGCTGGAGACCGCTTGAATGATCGTGTCGATGCCGCCGGACTTCGTCAAGCCTTGAGCGAAGACTTCGGCGCACACAATCAAGAACACGGTGGAGGTGAAGACCTTACCCATGCCCTGAGCGAAGCTCTTTAAAGAAGCCAAGCATTCTTTGAGGCTGCGCGTGCGAATGCCGTGCACCACTAAAGCAAAGAGCGTGGAGCACAAAAGCGCGGTGACCACTTCCATGCGGATGCCTTGATACATCAAGGGCGAGAAGAGAAATAGCATCACCACAGGGATGAGCGGGAAGAGAGCGTAGAAGGCCGGAGCGTCAGGCTGCATGTTTTCAGCTTGAGTGGCTGTGGCCAAGAAGTCTTCCTTGGTGATCTTGCCGCTGTCGAGGTCGCGCTTATCAAACCACTGTTGGATGAAGAAGTGTGAAATGAAAAGCACAATCAAAGCAGGCCAGGCGATAATCCATTGCACATTAAGGAAGAAGTCCATCACGTGCATGTTGGTTAATTCCGAACCCAAGAGGTTGTTGGCGCCCGACGGGCCTAAGCACACGCAGCCGCTCATCACGATACTGGCCGCGGCCGATTGACGCGAAACGCCGCCCGCCAAAAGGATCGGATACATCGAAACCATGAGCAACAGGGCTAAGCCCGCTGCCGACGGAATGAAGACATTGAGCGCAATGCTGATCATCGTGCCCAGCACCATGATGAGGTAGGGCGAATGCATGTATGACAGGGGTTTGACGCTTAAACGAACCAGGGCGCCTGCGGCACCGATTCGGTCCATGTAAGAGGCAAAGCCGCCGATGATCATGATGTTCATGCCAAGACCCGCGGCGCGGCTTTGCAAGAGATTCGTCATGATCTGAATAACGTCAAGGCCCGCCAAATGCGTTGCCTTTTTACCGGTGATCAGAGGATCCGGAGAAATGAGAGTGACCACACCAAGTGTGATGAGGCCAACGAAAAGCAGGGCACCCGGAGCATAGTATTTTTTTACGATGAGGTATGCCGCTGCCACCACAGAGATAATAACGATAACAATACCAGTCATCGTGAGCTCCTTGTGATAGGGCAAAAAGAAAATGAATAGAAACGCCGACTTAGAGGTGTTCTTTAAAACGATTATTCACTAAATAATATGAGACAAGAAATGATTGAAAACCCTAATTGTTGGGGTTTTCTGAGTAGTTTTGACTATTTGTGCGTTAGATAGATGCTAAAAGGTTTGGGAAGAATAATTTAAAAAGTAGTGAGTTTGGATTAACTAAGTGGAACTATCCAAAAGTAATGAAAGTCCCTAATGACTGTCGGCTAGATTATGGCAAAATTACTTAATCTAATAGATTTTCCATTTAGAGGTAAAAAGTATGCGTAAATTTGCCCCCCCCCGTCGAGGATAAACCTCAAAAAAGATTAAACGTTAAAAGAGTTGCATTTGCGGTATCGAGTGCGTTTATAGGTTCATTGTTTTGTATCTCAAACCTGGCATTTGCTGAAGCATTAAATTTAATTGATACAGATGGCGATTGGCGTCAAGGAACTG
>DVMY01000040.1 GCA_018714755.1 Candidatus Aphodousia faecigallinarum
TTGCCCTCGCGGCTTCCTTTTGTGCTCTTAAACGGTTCAAGCGGCATCGCGGTGGGCATGGCCACCGAAATTCCGTCTCATAACATTAAGGAAGTGGCGGCAGCCTGTCTCATGCTTTTGGATAATCCGCAGGCAACGCTTGACGATGTTTTGACCGTTTTGCCCGCGCCGGACTTTCCGATGGGCGGACAATTAATTAGCAAGAAAGAGGATATCCGCGAAGCCTACCGGAGCGGCCGCGGCACGCTCAAAGTCCGCGCGCGTTACACCTTTGAGGAAATGCAGCGTGGCCATTGGCGTTTAATTGTCACGGAGCTGCCGCCCAATACTTCAGCGCAACGCGTTTTAAATGAGGTGGGTGAGATCACCAACCCGAAAGTTCGTCCCGGTAAAAAAGCCCTGTCGGCTGAGCAGCAACAAGCTAAAGCCGCGATGCTCGCGCTTCTTGACACGGTGAGAGACGAAAGCGATAAAGAAACGCCGACTCGCCTTGTGTTTGAACCGAAAACTAAAAACGTTGACCGCGACGAATTTGTTAATGCGCTGTTGGCTCAAACGAGCTTGGAGAGCAATGTTTCCCTGAACCTTGTGATGGTGGGTTTGGATGGCAAGCCGAGTCAGAAGGGGCTGGTGGATATTCTCAACGAGTGGCTCACCTTCCGCGTGCAAACGGTTCGCCGCCGCACGCAATTTAGATTGAATAAGACGCTTGAACGCATCCATATCATGGAAGGCCGTCACTTGGTCTATCTCAATCTCGATGAGGTGATCGCCATCATCCGTGAAGCCGATGACCCGAAAGAAGCCTTGATGGCGCGTTTCCCATTGAGCGAAATTCAAGTCGAAGATATTTTGGAAATTCGTTTGCGTCAATTGGCTCGCTTGGTTGGCATCAAAATTGAAGCCGAATTGGCCGAACTCAATAAGACTAAGAATTCTTTAGAGCGACTCTTGGGCTCTGAAAAATTGCTCAACAATTTAGTGGCCAAAGAAATCACTCAGGATGCGGCTGAATTCGGTGACGATCGCCGAACGCTCATTGAAGAAGCAACGCGCGCGGAGATGAGTCAAACGGTGCTCGATGAACCGGTGACGGTTGTGATCAGTCAAAAAGGCTATGTGCGTTCTCGCTCCGGTCACGGTCATGACGCCACGGTGATGACTTATAAAATGGGAGACGGTTTCGGCGTGTCCTTTGAGTGCCGAACGACCGATCAGATGGTGGTAGTGGCTGACACGGGCCGCGTCTATACGATAGCCGTGTCTGATTTGCCGAGCGCACGCGGGGACGGCTTGCCGATCAATAGTTTCATTGATTTGGAAAAAGGCTCCAATATTGTGGGCTACTGCGTGGCCAAACCCGAAGACCGAGTGGTGATGGCCACTTCTGAAGGCATGGGCTTTGTGTGCCAATTCAAGGACCTTTTCGCTCGTGTGAGAGCCGGCAAGAATTTCATCAAGGTGGATCAAAAAGGAGTCAGAATTCTCGCGCCTCAGGTGGTGGGAGCGGGACAAACGCTTCTGGCTTGTCTGTCCGAAGAGGGACGATTGCTTATCTATGACCTCAATGAGGTGAGAACGTTGCCTGGCGGCGGCAAAGGGGTTTCCTTGATGGACTTGAATCTTACCGAGTCGCTCGTGATGGCTAAGCCGATTGATGCCGAAGGGGTGCTCGTCACCGGAACGGGTCGAGGCGGCAAGCCGAGAGACTACGCGGTGAAGAAAGCGCTGCTTGAATATCACATGGGTCATCGAGCCAGAAAAGGTAAGCAGTTGGATATTCGTTGGAAGGCCACGGGCCTTGAGCCATTGCCTAAGAAAGAGGAGGCTCAGGCTGAAGAAAGCCAACCTCAAGAGACGCCTTCTGAAACACTTTTCTAATTAAACCGCAACGGGGATCGTTTTTCGACGATCCCCGTTAACATCAGAGCCGCTAGAAAATGTAATGAGCGCTCAAGCCCATTTCATATTTCGGTTTAACCACTTCAGAGGCGTAAGCTGTCGCTCGAGCTCCTAAAATTAGGTGATCGCTGACAGTCATTTCGGCGGCTAATTTCAGATAGCCCCACGACTCCTGCAAGTCCTCCGTTTCGAATGTTTCGCTTTTATTGTTTTCAAAACCGATGAGGTCATAGGACTGTCCGAATCGATGGGCCCAGGCCGCTTGCGCAAAAAGGTTGATCGGGACGGGCGTTTCATCCAATCGATAACCGGCGCTTAGCCCCAGTTTAACCAAAGACTGATGCAACTTTTCGGTCTTAAAGCGTATGGTTTGAACCGAGTTGCTGGGATCGGCTTGCACCCAATAGGTGTAGCCGCTCATAAAGGGTTCAAAAAAGTATTTTTCTGAATCATCAGGGCGGGTGAATCCTACGTACAGCCCCAAGCCGTAGGAGCGGGAGTCGGTTCTGAAACGAGCGTTGAGTTTTTCGTGATTGGTTCCGAAAAAGCCCGGCGTTTTCAGTTCATTGTCTCCCCAGCCGTAGTGCCCTTGCAAAATTAACCGATAGTTTTCGGTAAGCCCCTGAAGATAAAAGCCGAGGGCGGTTTCATTCATTTCGCCCGAGGCATCTTTGATGTCCGCGTCTGTTTGATTGCGGCTTGCCCAAAGCCCCATAAGAGAGTCGCTAAACCAAGGCACACTCACCTCATGGTCATAACCGATGCTGAAGGCCTGTGTTTTGATTTCTTGCCTTCTGCTTTGATGACTCAGATTGAGTTCAGTTTCTTGAGTTTGAACATCAACCCAAAGACCAGGCGACTTTTTCTGTGAGAGTCTGTCGGAGACAAAAGAAAAGACGCGGTCTGCATTTTGTTCATGGCTCACGGCGAGCGCGGCGGTAAAGTCAATGATGTTTTTCGCCATTAAGGAGGGGCCTAGCCGATCGGTCACCATGCCGGTGAGCACATAACCATCAGCGCCGTCCGTGCCGATCGCTCCGTATGTCTTGTAGGCGCCCCAGGCGCTCTCGTAATAGTGCGGCACCGCCTCGACAAAAAATTTGGGTTGCGAGTCTTCAACGTTGTCCACTTCAATGAGTCCGATATTGATCTCGCAGTCGGATGGATCGGTGCGTTGATCGACAATTTCAACAAAAACGCGGCTTCCTGTCTCACTTATGGGAGACACGTTGCCCAAGGCAAGTTTGTAGTGATCACTTCCAAGGTCCCCGTCATTGATTGCGACCCGCAGCACGGCTCCGTCTTCGACGCGAGTGATGTTGGAGAGGGTGCCATTGCTGTCATCGGCATCACTAAAGCCTTCTGTTTTTATCCGAACCGTGTCGGTTGCTTCTGTGATGTCGAGCACGCCGCCCGCGCCCCAATGGAATTCATTGACGAAGTTATAGCCTTGCGTTATCCATTGTGCACCCGATTGAATCGTGATTTTGGATCGGGCGTTATAGACGCCCGCGTCAAGCAACTGCCCTTTAAAGCGGTCCGTCGCATTTGAAAGATTTAAGTCAAGGTCCGAGTCTCCGCTGATGCGAATGGCTCCCGTGATGTCAGAGTGTCCGACGCTTTCAATGTGAAATCGGCTGTCGATGAGGTCAAGCGCGATCACCTGCGTTTGATCCGTGCCGGTTGACTGAGCCGACAGTGTTAAGGAACCTTTGAAATCAACGTCGGAAAATTGAGATTGAAGGGCGATGACGGCGCCGTCGGGAGAGCTCAGGTTCGCTAAGGCGCGAACGGTCATTGTTTCGGGGAGTTGATCTTTTGTCAGGGACGATTCGTAAAGCAGCCATCCGATGGCGCAATCCAATCGGCGCGAGCTATTTTGCAGATCAAGGTTAAGTTCAAACGATTGATTGTCGGCGCCTTTAATGCTTTGAAGCTCGCTGCTTTCAAGCGCGATAAAAGAATTCACTTCCCGAGCTTTGACGTTGATCGAAAAATCACTGCCGAGCGCTAAAGAGCCGTTTGAGTGTCGTATGAGGCCGACTTCAAGGAAGTCATCGTCATCGGTTGTGTTTTCCGAGAGCGTTTTTCCAGCCAACTCCAGCTCGACGTCGGGTTCGGAGGAAAATATTGCGTTTTCTTCAAATTCCAGATAGGAGTAGCACCCGTCACCGCCCGAGAGGCTTTCGAGGGAGAGTTTTTGGGTTGAAAAATGATGATGCGTGAGAGCATGGACGCCCGGGTGATGGGCGTTGAGAAGAGCCAGCACGCTAAAAGAGAGGAGGTGGTTTCGTACAGCAGCCACTTCGTATCCTTTCATTTAGTGGGAGGTTAAAAAGAGCCTCGATTTTATCTTCGGCACGGATTTAAAAATGATGAGTCAGGTCAAAAATATTTTCTTTAAGTTATGCTATGCATTGCCTGGAAAACGGGCGTTTGGCGATAAAATAGAGCAATAATTTTTCTGTCTTTTGAAATGCAAAAACATCGACACGCTTCTGACCCTTGTCCCAATCTCTTTTTTTCTGAAGAGGATGGATTCCGATACCTGCATTTTGGCTCGCCTTGGATCCAGGGCGCGATGAAGGTGGGACGTCCCTATGAGCTGGTGCTTGAGTACCCCAAGCAAATGATGGCTTGCGGATTGTTCGTTTTGCAGCCGCGGCAAATTGTGCAGCTTGGGTTGGGAGCGGCGTCATTGACGAAATTTTGTTGGAAGCACACCGACGCTAGAATTGATGTGGCGGAAATTTCCGAAAACGTTGTGATGAGCGCCCATCAATGGTTTAAGTGTCCGATGCCAGATGATCGGTTGAGTATTCACTTAGCCGATGCCAAGGCCTTCATCGCAGCTCGGTCGGACTTCAATCCCGCCGATTGGCTGCAAGTGGATATTTACGATGAAGAGGCTCGAGGACCTGTTTACGACGACGTGGACTTTTATTCACTCTGTCGTCGAGCGATGAATAAAAAGGGGGCGGTCGCGAGTTTCAATCTTTTCGGCAGCCGCTTCGATAAGAGCTTTTCCGCGATCAATGAAGCTTTTAAAGGCAGAACGCTTGTCATGCCTGAAATTGATGAAGGCAACCGCGTGGTGCTTGCTTTCGCGGGCGAGCCCCAAGTGTTGACGCTCGAGACACTTTATGAGCGCGCCCAGCTTTTGCGCTCAACATGGAAACTCGGCGCCATTCGTTGGGTCAACGGCTTAAAAGCGCTCAATCCGATCCTCAAAGGCGATGTAATTACTTTATAATCAAACATTTCAACACTTTTTATTCTCTTTGTATCAAGATGGACGCAGAGCGTATAAACCAAATTGAGGCCAAAATCTCGGACCTCACAGCTCGTTTGGTTGAGCTGAGGGGGTATCTTTGACATCGACCGACAGGAACGCCGGTT
>DVMY01000041.1 GCA_018714755.1 Candidatus Aphodousia faecigallinarum
TTATTGGCGTAAAAAGAGTGTGAAGCGATTAGCCAAGCACTATTACTGCGAAAAAGCGCACGCCAAGCACATGGGCGTGATCGCTCAGAGTCTTTTTGAGCAGGCTAGAAAACTTAAGCTTTTTGAAAATCAGCCGGGACTCTCGGAACTCATGGGTTATGCGGCCCGTCTGCACGATATTGGGATCGCCATCTCGTACGACAAGCACTACATGCACGGCGCTTATCTGGTCCGATATTGTCCCCTGTTGGGTTTCACAGAACAAGAAATTTTGACGATGGCGAGGCTTGTTTTCTGGCACTCGCGGCCAAGTGGTGAGTTGCCATCTTTCTTGGCTGGAACACCTGCCACTCATGCGGAAAAGTGGGCGGCTTTGTCGCTATTTATCGCTGAAAATTTAGACCGCACTCATCGCTCAATGGCAAAGGAAGTGAAACTGATCAAAAAGGGCGCCGCCCTGTCAATTGAAGTGCTTTTGTCAGGGCACTCGCCGCTTGAGCAAGCCTCTATTGATAAGATCCGCAAGCACTCGAAAAAGGTTTTGGGTGAGGCGATTGACGTTCGCTTTCAAATTGAGGATCGAGAGATAAACATTATCGGTGTCTGAGATCTAAAAGGATTGACTTCAATTTTTGTCAATCCTTTTAGAGAAAATCATTTTTCGCTTGAACGCGTCTGCCGTTCTTTTTCAAGTTCATCCACCACTCGCTCAGAAGAGCGGCTAAGTGATTGTTTTTCACATCTTGAAGTGAAGACCGATACGCCGCCCATGAGCCCCGCCACAACGTAGAAAACAGCGCCGGCTCCGATAACGCTTCCCGCCGCGCCGAAAATAATCGGTAACGTTGTGTGGCACATATTTAAGAGCATGGTGCGAAGACCTAATGCTTCACCGGTGCGGCCCGGGGGCGATTCCGTGTGAATCAAACTCATCACATTGGGTTGAGATGAACCCAGCGCCATGCCAAGCAGGAATGCGACGGCCGAGAGCATGACAAAGCCGCTAAAGAGAGGAAAGAGGGCATAGGCTAAGGCGCCCAGTCCAAAAGCGCACGTAATCGTTTGCCATTCGCTTAAATGACGCGAGATAAAAGGCATGAATAAACGCACAAAGAAGGTGGCCGCGGCAAAGACGCCCAAAATCCAACCCACTTCGCTTGCGGTCAGGCCGATTTCGGTTCCGTAAACCGGAATCATGAAGCTTTGCAAGTCCCAGGCCATGGACATGAAGGAACTTGCGATGAGCACGTTTCTGACATGAGGAATGCCCATCAATTCAAAACTGCCTTTGCGTTTAACCACTTTCGGGCGATTCCATGATGACGGCAGTTTGCTTCGAATCAATAACACAAAGGCCACAAGCCCGATGATGACGGAACACAAGGCCATCGCGTAGGCGCTTTGAAAGCCCAAATGGTCAATTAAATAACCACTCGCGATTGGAGCGCTTAAGTTCGCCGCCGAATAACCCATCGCTAAAAAGGCGAAATTGTTGGTTCGATTTTTTGCATCAGACAGATGCCCCACCAGTTGTTGGTTGGTCATTTGCACAAGCATGAAACCCAACCCATTAACCATGCAGGAGGCATAAAGAGGCCATAAACCGAAAGTTTTGACGTCAAAGCCAAGCGGCAGAAAAACAGCCACGCTCATGATGCAGATGCCAATGAGCACGGGTTTTTTGGGGCCGACCGAGTCAATCCATTGGCCGGATCGAATGGCAAAAAGCGCGGGAACAAAAGCGAAAAGCGCCATCATCACGCCCACTTCCAAGGCTGTTGCTTTTTCGTAGAGCGCATCCAACGAACAACTCACGCGGCTTGAAACACAGCCGATTTGCACAACAACCGTGAGCAAAATGATCTTGATGATAGTTAAAGGCATTGCTTTTGCTTCCCCTCATTAAAGCAAAGCCACAGCGGTTAACGGCCACTGTGGCTTCGTTTCAACTGATGAGCACTAACTTAGTGCGGCGGCTGTTTACTTACGGATGATCAACAGCGGCACATCAGCGATAGAGGCGATACGCGTGGCGGTGGAACCCATCACAGCGGCTTTAAAGCGCCCATAGCCGTGAGAGCCCATCACCAGGATATCGAGGTGACGCTTCTTGCAGTAGGCTGCGATTTCGTCGCCGGGATTGCCGACCAAGCAAACTTCCTTGGGTTTGACACCGGCTTTTTCGAAAAGCGGCAACACCGGATCGATCGCTTCGGCAAATTCGCTTTTTTGCAATTCAACCACTTCGTCTTCAGACAAAGCAGGCAAGGCCATGCCGGTCATATCGGGCATAACGGCGCCGGCGTAGTCGCTCACCGTATTGATCAAGTGAATCTTGGCAGTTTGACCACCGAAGAGATCCAATTGCTTGATCGCATACTTCACGGCGGCGGTGCCGTACTTGGAGCCGTCAACAGCGATGCCGACACTCAAAGCGTCCGTGGTGGGCGCTTCTTTATCGCGCAACATCAAAAGCGGCACTTTGGTCAAAGCCAACACGGCGTTGGTGACGGAGCCAAAGAGCAAGCCTTTCAAAGCGGAACGGCCATGAGAGCCCATGATCAGAAGGTCAACCTTCATATCTTCGGCCACCTTGGCGATTTCCTCCGCAGGCGCACCCACTTTTGCGATTTCTTCGGCAGCCATCTTGGCTTTCTTCAAAATCTTGCGAGCGGGCTTAAAGGCTTTTTCGCTTTCGTCCTTGTAGTAATCTTCGAGGGCTTCGCGACTGACCAAGCGGCTTGCACGAGCGGGCAAAGGAGCCTGCACATTGAGTAAGACGATATGCGGTTCATGACCGATCAACGTCGTACGGCTGGCAACGAAAGCCACCGCGTTGTCACTATAAACACTGCCATCTACGGGAATAAGGATTTTCATAAAGCATCCTTTTATAAGAATGGAAAAACGGCCATTCGACATCGCGCGAAGAGAAAGCAACGCGTCGAACACTCAAGCCCAAGCCCGATAGGGCTCGCGAGCAATCAAAACCGGAGAATGAATTTTTAAAATTCAAAACGAAATTTTGTATCAATCTCCTTACAATCACTTTAGCGCCATTTGGTGTGAAGCGCTACCCCTGAGAACCTATATTGTGCTTTTTATCAACCTAAAACTACTATGAACACTTCAGATACCCGACGCTTTGGTGGAATCAGTCGTCTTTTCGGTTCAAACGGTTTGGAAAAATTGTCGCAATCGCATGTGGTGATTGTGGGAGTGGGAGGCGTTGGCAGTTGGGTGGCCGAGGCGTTAGCGAGAACCGCGGTGGGACGCCTGACGTTAATTGACGGAGACACGGTCGAAGAGAGCAACACCAATCGGCAGTTGCCGGCCTTAGACGGATGTTACGGACGAAAAAAAGTCGATGTGTTGGGTGAGCGGATTAAAGCCATCAACCCACAAGTCGAGCTTGAGATAAAAGCGACATTTTTGAGCGCGGAGAATTTTGAAGAACTGATTCCTGCGTGTGATGTGTTAATTGATTGCATTGATTCTTTGCAGGAAAAAACGTTATTGGTGGCCCGGGCAAAAACAAAGGCGCGTTATGTTTTAACCAGTGGCGGCGCCGGAGGCAAAGTGGATGCCTCTCGCGTGGCCTTTGATGACGTCGCCTACGTCAGAGGCGATAGTTTGGTGGCGGCCATGCGTACAAAACTCAGAAAAGAATATGGTTTCCCGAAAGGCAGGGCGGGCTCTAAGCCAGAGCGTTTCAACATAGGCGCTGTCTATAGCGATGAGCCGGTTCGAGCCAGTCAAGATCAAGGGGAAGGGTTTGGCGTTTTCATGGCGGTGACCGCGACATTTGCGATGAAACTGGCTCAGGTTTGTGTGGAAAAATTACTTCAGTCATGACTGAACGATTGTTCAATAGTCACCTAACTGACGAAGCGCAAACTTTTTTTACAAAAAAGCGCATACACTAAAAGTAGAAAGAGTACGCGAAGATGTACCTGGAGACTGTATGTATAAAAAGATTCTTGTTCCGATTGACGGCAGTGAGCTGTCTTATAAGGCTGTGGCCGGCGCCGCTTCTTTTGCGAAGTCCTTGGGCGCAGAGGTGTATGTGTTAACTGTGATTGAACCGTACTCCTATACGAACCTGAGCGAATATCGTCCGGAAAGTATTGAACAGTACGATCAGCGGGTGAAGGATCAAGCTAAAGAGCGCTTGGAAAAAGCTCGGGACTTTTTTGATAAAGCGGGAGTGGATGCGAAGATCTGCTCTAAAAAGAGTTTCTCGCCCTCGGAAGCTATCATGGAAGTCTGCGATGAGCTGGGCTGCGACTTGATTTTCATGGCTAGCCATGGGCGCAAAGGCTTGGCCGCTGTGCTGTTGGGCAGCGAAACGCAAAAAGTTCTCACGCACTCTAAAGTGCCGGTGATGGTTTATCGTTAGTCGGATTGTTCAACCAAAATCAGTACAATTAAGTACTGTTATTTCAGTTGGAAATAACCTCGTGTTTGCTTGTGAAAAACAGGCGGCGCGAGGTTTGTTTTTAGAAAGGATTAAAAATGGCCGATCTCGACCAAATGAGCATTCAAATGGATGTGAACGCGTTGGTGCGCGAAGAAATTATCACCGATCGCAAGGTCGGAACCATTCGTGTTTTAACGCCGGTTACTGTTGAAGGCACACGTGATTTGAACCGTGAAGTGATCTACATGGGTGAGACGCAAATCATGACGCAAATGGGACCGTTGCCCATTTCTTTCCAAATTAAAGCGGCGACGCTTCAAGAAGCTGTGCAAGGTTATGGCGAAGCGGCCAAGGCCGGTGTGCAGGAAACGATTGCTAAAATCGAAGAAATGCGTCGTGAAGCGGCAAGCAAAATTGTGACCCCGGGTGATGCCGGTTTTGCCGCGGCCGCGAGCAAAATTCAGATGCCCTAATTTTTTGTCCTATTGCTATGAAAGGATTCAGTCGAGAAGAAATGGCCGGGTTGCCCTCTCGCTTGTTACGAGATGGCCGGGCGGCCAACGCTCGTGTCACTTGTGTGACGTGGCAAGGCCGAGAGTGGACCGTAAAGGATTTCGCGCCTCGCAATTGGTGGGTGAGAACATTTTTAGCGCCTTTTCTTCTTGGCCATGAATACAAAATCCTTCAAAAGCTCACGGCTGTTGACGGTGTGGCAAGCGACTCTTTTGTTGTTGACCGTCACGCGATCGCGATCGCTTTTTTGCCCGGCACGCCCCTGGGTAAAAAAGAGCCATCGGAGATCTCCACTCAATTTTTGATGGACATGGAAAATCTCATGCAAAGAGTGCATGAAAAGGGTGTGGTGCATTTGGACACCCGAGGAACCGGCAATTGGTTGGTTTCTCCCGAGGGCAAGCCGTTATTGATTGACTTTCAGGCTGCGTTAACGACAGAGTGGATGCCCGCTTCATGGCGCCGAATCATTGAATTGGTGGACATGAGCGGCGTCTATAAAAAGTGGAAGCAATGGCAGCCGCAAACCATGGGCGCAGAACGCGAGGCTCTTTTCGAAGAGGCGCAAAAATGGCGGCGCAAGTGGATTTTTGAAGGCTATTTCGGCAAACGAAAACGCCGTCATAAAAAGAAGCGTTCTTATTAATTATCGGTAGGCAACTCTTTCGGGCTTCCTATTTTCAACTTCTGTTAAAGGTATCGGTACCGTTATGGCACAGTACGTATTTACGATGAACCGCGTCGGAAAGATTGTTCCTCCGAAGCGTCAAATTTTAAAAGACATTTCTTTATCCTTTTTTCCGGGAGCGAAGATTGGCGTTTTAGGATTAAATGGCGCGGGCAAATCAACCCTTCTGAAGATTATGGCCGGTGTTGACACGGATATTGAGGGCGAAGCGCTTCCGATGCCCGGAATCAAGATCGGCTACTTGCCCCAAGAGCCGAAATTGGATCCGAATCAGACGGTCCGGGACGCGGTTGAAGAGGGATTGGGCGAAGTGCTCAACGCTCAAAAACGCTTGGAAGAAGTTTACGCGGCCTATGCTGAGCCGGATGCTGATTTTGACGCTTTGGCGGCCGAGCAAGCGAAATTGGAAGCGATCATCAACGCCGCCGGAACCAATGCCGAAACGCAGATGGAAATTGCCGCTGACGCGCTTCGTCTGCCGCCGTGGGACGCCAAAATCGAGCATCTCTCGGGTGGGGAAAAACGCCGCGTGGCGCTTTGCCGACTGCTATTGTCTCAGCCCGATATGCTCTTACTTGATGAACCGACCAACCATTTGGACGCCGAAAGCGTTGAGTGGCTCGAACAATTCTTG
>DVMY01000042.1 GCA_018714755.1 Candidatus Aphodousia faecigallinarum
GTCTGACACACGTCCTTGGCCCACGATATTACGTAGATAACTTTTACGAGGCACCCGATACAAAATCGCAAATTGTCGATTGGTTCCTTTCAACCATCTTTCTGCCACCATCATTGGCCCTACTTCGTAGCAACCAATATGAGGGGTCAGGAAAACAATCGCGCGACCACTGTTGAAAGCCTCATCGAGGACCGCAACCGAAGCGTCTTCAATTCGGCACTTGGATAAAACCTCTTGACGGGACCTCCCCCATACCCAAGGAGCCTCCACTGCCTGAGCTCCCTGTTCTCTGGCGACACAGCGAGCCATCTCGGCAGAATAGATTCCAGCCCGAGACAAGTTCCGATTAATTTCAGCGCGGTACGCGCTGTCAAATCGGTAAATAAGCGCCCCCACTAACCGTCCGACTGAACGAAGGAAATTTAGTGGTAAACGAGAAATCAAATATATTAAGCATTCCATGGAAAGGATTTTGCCAAACTTTTCGGAAAACGGACTTGATTTTTCCATCGGTAAGAGTAGCATTTCGGATCACGCCGAGTTAAGGACAACTTGCGGGGCGTGTCATAAATTCCGCTAAAGCGTCAGCCGCATTCCGGATCATTTCGCGGTGGACGCTCGTTCCACAGGATCACTCTTTTAAGGAATGTAGCACCATGGACTCTTATTTATTCACCTCCGAATCGGTCTCTGAAGGCCATCCGGATAAAGTCGCAGACCAGATCTCCGATGCCATTCTTGATGCCATCCTGGCACAAGACCCTTATAGCCGCGTTGCCGCTGAAACACTCTGCAATACTGGTTTAGTTGTTTTGGCCGGTGAAATCACCACCCAAGCTAACGTTGACTATATCGATATCGCTCGCGAAACCTTAAAGCGAATCGGGTACGACAATTCTGACTATGGCATTGATCACAAAGGATGTTCCGTTTTAGTCGGTTACGACAAGCAATCCAATGACATCGCACAAGGTGTTGACCGCGCTAGCGACGATTACCTCGAGCAAGGCGCCGGGGACCAAGGTTTGATGTTTGGTTACGCCTGCGATGAAACGCCGACTTTAATGCCTGCGGCCATTTATTACGCTCATCGTTTGATGCAACAACAATCTATCGTTCGACGCAATGGAACCTTGGACTTTTTGCGTCCCGACGCCAAGAGCCAGGTTACTCTTCGATATGAAAACGGCAAACCCGTTGAGATTGATACGGTTGTTCTATCTACCCAACATCATCCGCGCATGAGCGACGGCAACAAGATGAAGCCCGAATTTATCGAAGCCGTTATTGAACACATCATTAAACCGGTTTTACCACAAGAATGGTTGAAAAATACTCGTTTCTTAATCAACCCAACCGGTCGTTTTGTTGTGGGCGGTCCTCAAGGTGATTGCGGGTTGACCGGCAGAAAGATTATTGTCGACACGTACGGCGGCGCTTGCCCGCATGGCGGCGGAGCCTTCTCGGGCAAGGACCCCTCCAAAGTCGACCGTTCGGCAGCCTATGCCTGCCGATACGTCGCCAAAAATATCGTGGCCGCCGGCTTGGCCTCTCGTTGTCAAGTCCAAGTATCCTACGCGATTGGCGTGGCCCAACCGATCAACGTTACAGTCCGCACGTTCGGTACCGGCAAGATTGCGGATGAAAAGATCGCAGAACTTGTACGCCGTCACTTTGATTTACGTCCGCGTGGCATTATCAAGATGCTTGATTTACTGCGCCCGATTTACTCCAAGACAGCCGCGTACGGCCACTTCGGTCGTGAAGAACCCGAATTCACTTGGGAACATACCGATAAGGCCGAATTGTTGAAAGCTGACGCTTTCTAGTATCTTTCGAAGTGCCTCGATCATTTGAATTTGATCGAGGCATTTTTCTACTTAAATTCCTCAAAAAGATCTTCTTTTGCTAAACGAGACTTGGGGCGCTTGGCGTTACTGTCATTCGGATCTCTATAGCCCAAGCTGACAGCGACGACACTTCTGAGCCCCCGTTCACGCAGACCTAAAATCTCGTCTAGTTTATCGTAGTCAACTCCCTCTAGAGCGGTCGAGTCAATTCCCATGCCGGCAGAAGCAAAAAGGATAATCCCAAGGGCAATGTAGGCTTGCGCTGTTTCCCAAGCCAAAGTCTCCGGCACCGTTTGACTATGAAGTTTCACAAAATGACGACGCCCAGCATCTAACCCCTCAATGACAGACTCTTGAGCATAACGACCATCTGCAATTTCTTTGTCCAAAACCTTTTGCAAATGTTCCTCGGAAATTTTTTCCGGCACAACAAACACTATGATGTCACTGGCTTTCGAAACGCGTTCTCTGTTGAAATCCAACAGGCCCTCCATTATTTTATTTTTAGCTTCTGCGGTGCTTACAGTTATAAATTTCCAAGACTGAGCGTTCACCGATGAGGGCGCTAAACGTAAAATTTCCAACAGTTCCTCGAACTGCTCCCGAGGAATTTGCTTTCCACTGTAATGCTTGGTTGTGTACCGCTCGCGGGCAATTTGAAGCATCTTATTTTCAGTTGTCATTTTTTCCCCTTATTAACAATCCACATCCTTTTCTCAGTTTAAGCTCGTTTTTCGCATATTCAAATGCTTCTTTCGTCTACTTACATTTGTGTTTTGACCTTTCTAAATCAGGGCCATACAATCTATAAATTTCCATTTTCTTTGAGTTTCAGAAAAATGACTATTCGTGTTTTAACCGGCATTAACACTACCGGGACTTTACATATCGGTAATTATGTCGGTGCAATTCGACCGGCTATTCAGGCCAGCCATCGAAAAGATGTTCAAAGCTTTTTCTTTATGGCCGACCTTCATGCCCTCATCAAGTGCCAAGATCCTGACCGCATCGAACGCTCTCGCCTGCAAATTGCAGCAACTTGGCTTGCGGCCGGCCTGGATCCATCACACGTCATTTTTTATCGCCAAAGCGACATCCCTGAAATTCCGCTTCTCAGTTGGATGCTCACTTGTGTGACTTCCAAAGGCCAAATGAACCGTGCCCACGCCTACAAAGCCGCACTTGAAGCAAATGTGGAAAATGCTGACGACCCGGATGCGGGCATCTCCATGGGTTTATACAGCTATCCCATTTTGATGGCGGCGGATATTTTGATGTTTAACGCTCACAAAGTGCCTGTCGGCAAAGATCAAATCCAACACTTGGAAATGGCCCGCGACGTCGCCACGCGCTTTAATTATCTCTATGCAACGGAGGATCACCCGTTCTTCGTCATGCCTGAAGCGGTTGTTGACGAAACTCATGAGGTTCTGCCCGGCCTTGACGGTCGAAAGATGAGTAAGAGCTACAACAACGTGATTCCACTCTTTGAAGGTGGCAGTAAAGCGCTAAAAAATGCAATTGCCGGTATTAAAACCGACTCTAAGCTACCCGGAGAGCCCAAGGATCCCAAGTCAACGTCTTTGACTGCCATTTATGAAGCTTTCTCCACTCCGGAGGAATTTCAACAATTCTGCAAGCGACTTGAAGATGGCCTCGGTTGGGGCGAAGCCAAGGAAGAACTTTTTGAAAAAATCGAATCCGAAATTGGTCCGATGCGAGTCAAATACGAAGAACTCATGAAGCATCCGGAACAAATTGAGGCCATTTTGCAAGACGGTGCCCGCAAGGCACGTGAAATTGCCGTTCCTTTCATGCAACGAGTGCGTCAAGCCGTGGGATTAAGAAATTTTGCTCACTTCGGTGAAATGCAACACACTGCAACAGAAAAGAAGAAAACTGCCTTGCCGATTTTCAAACAATATCGGGAAAAAGACGGAAAATTCTATTTCAAACTGACGAGCGCTTCCGGTAAGGAACTCTTGCAAAGCGTCGCGTTTGACAGTGGAAAGGACTGCGGACAGGTTGTCGCTTCTTTGAAATGTTCAGGGCTTTGTGATGACTCTTCTATTGTCGCTGTCGTTAAAGACGGCGAAAACATCTCCGTGAAATGCGTTCAATTATGCCCAGGAGTCAGTCATGAAGATGTGCAGGCGGCACTTTTAGCCATCCGCACAGCTGAAGAGGAAAAACGCAAAAAAGCAAAATAATTCTGAGAGCCGCCTTTCGAGACGGTTCCTTCTGTTTTTCTCAAGGAGCGCTGCGAGACTGCCAAAATGGACAGCTCCCAGGCTTGAGACAAATCCTAACGGCGCTCAGCTATTGCAAATACTTTTAAATTGGAGTCTTTTTGATGAGTACGCCTTACATTATCGCTGATATCGGTTTAGCCGACTGGGGTAGAAAAGAAATTCAAATTGCCGAAACGGAGATGCCGGGTCTGATGGCCATCCGCGAAGAGTACGCCGCATCCCAACCTTTAAAAGGGGCGCGTATTTCCGGCTCTTTACACATGACCATTCAAACGGCCGTGCTGATTGAAACCCTCGTCGCTTTGGGAGCCCAGGTTCGTTGGGCAAGCTGCAACATTTTCTCCACACAGGATCATGCCGCCGCGGCAATCGCCGCCGACGGAGTGCCGGTTTTTGCTGTCAAGGGCGAAAGCGTCAGTGATTATTGGGAATACACACATAAGATAATGGAGTGGGACGACGGCGGCTACTCCAACATGATTTTGGATGACGGCGGAGACGCCACCTTACTCTTGCACTTAGGCGCGCAAGCTGAAGAAGATCATTCTGTTATTGAAAATCCCAAGAGTGATGAAGAAACAGCCCTGTTTGCTGCTATTGACCAACATCTGAAGAAAGATCCTCATTGGTATTCCAAGCGAATTGTCCATATCAAGGGGGTCAGTGAAGAAACAACCACCGGCGTTCATCGCCTCTATCAAATGGCCGCCAAGGGAACCTTGCGTTTCCCAGCTATGAATGTGAACGACTCCGTCACCAAGTCTAAATTTGACAACCTCTACGGTTGCCGTGAATCTTTAGTTGATGGCATCAAACGTGCAACTGACGTGATGATCGCAGGCAAAGTAGCGGTTGTTGTGGGCTACGGCGACGTGGGTAAGGGTTGCGCTCAAGCCCTACGCGCTTTGGCCGCCCAAGTTTGGGTGGTTGAAGTGGACCCCATCTGCGCTTTACAGGCCGCCATGGAAGGCTATCGCGTCGTTACGATGGATTGGGCGGCAGACAAGGCTGATATTTTTGTCACGGCTACAGGTAATATCAATGTGATCACGCATGACCATATGATTCGTATGAAAAATGAAGCCATCGTCTGCAATATCGGCCACTTTGACAGTGAAATTGATGTAGCCAGCATGCGTCAATATAAATGGGAAAACATTAAGCCTCAAGTTGATCATATTGTTTTGCCCTCCGGCAACAAAATTATCCTTTTGGCAGAAGGCCGTTTGGTGAACCTGGGCTGCGCAACGGGTCACCCGAGCTATGTAATGTCAAGTTCATTTGCCAATCAAACGCTTGCTCAAATCGAACTATTTACCAATACGGACAAATATCCTGTCGGCGTTTACGTTTTGCCAAAGATTTTGGATGAAAAGGTGGCGCGCCTACAACTGAAAAACTTCAATGCCCAGTTATCTGAACTAACGGACGAACAGGCCGCTTATATCGGCGTTCCTAAAGAAGGCCCTTATAAGAGTGACGCTTATCGCTACTAATCACTGATTTTTTTGAATTTTATTGACGAGGCGGCTTCACCCAAGTGAAGCCGTTTTCGCAAACCCAACCCGATAAAGGTCTGTCGTGCGGCTCGTGACTGAACCGGCCAAATACAAAGTCTTCAGAGAGCACGCCAATGGTTAATTCAATATCAATCTGACTGAGATATCTGTCGTACCAACCGCCGCCATAACCCAAGCGATAACCTTGGCCATCTATTGCCAAGCAGGGAATCAAAAGACAGCGCGGCTTTACTTCTGTGATAATTCGTGGTGCGGGAACTTGAGCATCGTCTTTGACTAAATCTTGACCGGGCACCCAAACGCCATATCGCATTTGGCCCTTTGAAATCTTAGGCAAAGCCAATGTTTTGATGGCTTGCTTTTCTTTTAACTTCATCAAAACGGGCTGGAGATCTATTTCGTTGTGGATGGGGACATAAAATCCCACTATTTCGAAGGGATGCTGTTCGAAAAAATACTCTATATGTGCAGCGATGGCTTTCGTTTGGGCTTTCAGATCCAACCTTTTTCGCCTCTTTAAACATTCTTTTCTGAAAAAAGTTTTTTCAAACATAACGCAAAAGAGCTTTTTTGATTAAAGTAGCGAATATGCAGTGTAAATCATTTTTTTCTTTCCACTTGAACGTCATTAAGCTTTCAATGATTTTTTTGGGAGCTTTGTTTTTGTGTCAAGCGGTTCCGAACACTTATGCCGCTGATGCTGTAAAAATTTCTAACGCTCTAAGATCTGACCAACCACAAAATAGCTCAGAAGTCATCAAATTATTGAAGAGTGATAATGACGAAGAAAAATTTTTATTTTTTAAAGAAGCTTTTGAAAGGCAAAAAATTTACTTATTCGACAATCCCAGTCAATATTTTGATTCGAAATTCCCCTTGATAGGCTACATACAAGCGTGGGCCTTATTGGCTCAGGCTCGTAGAGAGCCTGGCAATTTATCCGTTCAAAATGAAATTCAACATTTTTTGACTGAGCATAAAACAGAATACCTTTCAGAACGCGTCCGAACGGATTGGTTACTGATCAATGCACCCCAATGGAATGCGATCAATCAGTGGAAAAAATTCAACTCTCAACGCAATTTGCTTCAGTGGAATAAATTTGACCCTAGCATTGTGTGTTGGGATCTTTACCATCGGTTATCCAACCGAAAAAATGTATCAAAAACATTAGCCAATGAGGCGCTGGAGATTATCAACTCTCCACAGTACAAGGGAAACGGCGTTTGTCGAAAAGTAGCCGACACACTTATTGAAAAGGTCCCTTCCACAGCCTTTACGCGTTTAGTCATTCTTATCCAACAAGGTAGGATTTCAGAAGCAAGAACTGTATTGAACACACTCATCAAAAAAAAGAGGCTTCCTGCTCAAGCTTCTCGCTTGGCTTTTAACAATCCTTCAAGGTGGTATCGCAATTACCGTCATAAGTTAAAAAAACAAAACAAATTTGTCCGACTAATAGCCGCTTACCGCCTAACATCAGTTAACATGGATTGGGCTACGCAAGTAGCCGATTCGCTGCACGGGAAACTGACTAAAGATGAGAGAGGAGCTCTTTGGGGGCGGTTGGGCTACGTTGCTGCGATCGGCCATCAGCCTAAAGCCCTGAAGTGGTATGAAAAAGCTGGCAAGACCGTTTGCGTTGGACCTTATAGCGCTTTGCCGAATGATTGTATTGAATGGCGAGCTCGGGCCGCGCTACGAATTCAAGATTGGAAAAAACTCAATCACTTTATCTCAGCTATGCCTGCCACTTTAGCTTCTAAAGAAAATTGGAGATACTGGCGCGCAAGAGCGCTTGCTGAAACAGGTCATCAACTGGAAGCAAAAAAATACTGGCAAAAAATTCCTTCCGTCAGAACTTTTTACGGAAAATTAGCTGCCGAGGCGCTTGGAAAACCATTTTATTATTCCAGTAACGAAACGGTTGAAGCGACGCAAGAAGCCATTGATTCCATGAATACGAATCCTGCCCTCTTGAGAGCCAAAGCTTTTTATAGAATGGGACTTTTTGTTGAAGGCAACAGAGAATGGCAATGGGCAATACGCTCCATGCCTGCAGACAAACTTTTAGCGGCCGCGCAATGGGCTCAAGACGAATCACTGCTGCACCGTTCAGTTAACACAGCCATCAAAGTTGCCGAACGTTATCGACTTGAACATGATCTGCTATATCCGCGTCCCTTTGAAGACGAGATTGAACAATATTCAGAAAAAGCCAAAATTGACGCCAATTGGGTGTACGGTTTAATGCGTCAAGAATCCCGCTTCATTGCCGTTGCTCAATCTAACGTCGGAGCCAACGGACTGATGCAAATCATGCCAGGCACGGCTAAATGGATTGCCAAACAATTGGAAATTACGGATTTTGTTCCAGAAAAAATTTACGAAATCGAAACGAATATCTATTTTGGAACAACGTATCTGCGTTCATTGCTCAACCGTTTAGACAATAAAATGATTCTAGCCACAGCAGGCTATAACGCGGGTCCAAACCGAGCAAGCCGCTGGCAACAGTCCTTGCCTCAAATAACGGAAGGAGCGATTTTTATCGAAACCATCCCCTTTACAGAAACAAGAAATTACGTACAAAATGTCTTGGCGAACACCATTGAATACGCCTACGGGCAAGGACAGACTATTTCTTCTTTCCATCGCTGGCTCGGACAAATAGATCCTCAGGCTGATACAACAACGGACGAAAAAATTTGACGATGCACATTTATCTTGTTGGCGGTTATGTCCGCGATTTATATCTGTCACGCGAACTCGGTTATCCGCCTGGCGCAGGAGATCGGGATTGGGTAGTCGTGGGTGCTACCCCAGAGCAAATGCTACAAATGGGGTTTCAGCCTGTCGGGAAAGATTTCCCTGTATTCCTACATCCAAAAACTCACGAGGAGTACGCTCTTGCGCGAACTGAAAAAAAGGTGGCTCCCGGTTATCACGGTTTCACTTTTCATGCATCACCAGAGGTCACATTGACGGAAGACCTACAGCGCAGAGATCTGACAATCAACGCGATGGCTCTTGACGATGATACATTGATAGATCCATACGGGGGACTTGGTGATCTACGAGCAAAAAAATTAAGGCATGTCTCTGAAGCTTTTAAGGAAGATCCCGTTCGAATTCTTCGCATCGCTCGCTTTAGTGCTAAATTAACCGAATTCTCGATTGCAGAAGAAACTCAAAAATTGCTCCATGAAATGGTGCAAAACGGCGAAGCTGACAGCTTAGTTCCTGAGCGAGTATTTCTTGAAATGCGCAAAACATTATGCGAAAAATCGCCTTCACGTTTTGTAGACGTTCTGCGCTCGTGCGGCTTCTGGAAACGATTTTTTAATGACCTGGCTGTCGATCAAAACGTATTACGTCTTTTGGACAGCAATACCGATTTAGACGAACCCGAAAAATTTGCATTGCTGACTCACGGTGAAAATGATCTCGCACTTCTGAAACTCTTCATCAGTAAACTCAAACCGCCCGCCGAAATTGTAGATTCGATCTACCTTTGGAATAAGCTAAAAAATAACTTCATGATTACAGAGGCAGAAAATTTACTAAAAACCATTGAGGCCTGTGACGCTGTGAGAAGACCTGAAAGACTGACTCATGTCCTAAATGTCGCTAGGGCTGTATACAAAATACAAATAACGCCCTGGCAAAAAGCACTGCAATGCGTCAAAGCGATTGATTACTCGAAAATTGTCACGGCCTGTACCGACAAGACTAAAATCGGTGATGCCATACACCTTGCTCGTCTAAATGCCATCAAGGAGTCCGTTTAAAATGACTTGGTATGCCGATCCCCTATTGAGGAACTGTCGTCACATTGTGATTAAAGACATTCGCAGAGATATTTTCATCGGAGCTTATGAGCACGAAACCCTCGCTAAACAGCCAGTGCTCATCAATATAGAGGTGTTTGTAAAAACAGCCGATGAAGAAGATCGACTGGATAACGCCTATAACTATGACGAGGTCATTCAGGCAGTTGATTTAGCTCTTAATCGAAGCCACATCTGT
>DVMY01000043.1 GCA_018714755.1 Candidatus Aphodousia faecigallinarum
CATAAAACGGTGTATCGGGAGCGATGTCAAATTCCTCACAGCCTTGCTTCGGATCGTACACATACCAGCAAACTTTGCACTGCATTTTCGTTTCAGCCCCGATACGTTCCCGATTCAACCGATCCAACAAACAATCTATCGTTTCTTGAGCCATTTTCACTCCAAGCCGTTTTATAACGAGCCGCTTTGGATATCTTCCTTAAGCCACTGCAAGATTTCTTCACAATGCTGAGCGCCTAACTTCATTTCTTCTGCGGACTCTCCAACCTCAGGCGGCAACATCGTCACTACATAAGCATCAAAAAGCGCTTTACCGGCATTATTAAAAATCCGATTCCGCCAAATCCCTTTCATTGCAGTGCTTTGAATATGAGCGCTCGCAAAACCCGAAATACTGATGTCGATCATTCCTTTACCCAATGCGGCCTCAAGAAAGGATCCATCTTCCGGGCTAAGGGGCTGACGAGAAATTTCAACCGTATAGGGTGGCTCTACTGACAATTTCTCTAGATTTTCTGTTCGCTGAGCTTGGGAAAGTTCCTGAAGAATAGCCGAAGCAGCAAAAATACCTTGAGGAATTTTGCTCAATTGAGGCTCTAGAGGAGTTGTGGAAAGGTTTCTTAATAGATCCAAAGGAACCGTAACAACTTCAAAACGATCAATTCCGTTTTCCTGCACACGCCACAACCCTTCAATAGCCGTTTCTTCCAATCGGATCGATTTCCCAATCGTTGCCCTGACTTCACCACTTCCAACCGTTGCTAAAACAAAATCTAGGTGTTTAGGGTCGAATTCTCTAAAGGGAATAGTCAATAACGTTTTGTTGGTTGAAAAATCTCCTGCGGACAAAGTATCCCGAACTTTTTCGAGAAATTTTATCGTCGCAATTGCCGCGTCATGTTCGGTTTGCTTGTCTAAATTTATATTGGCCCAACGGCTTGATGATATTTGTGCCATACCTGATCCTTGTTGATGTTGTCTCAGCAATCACAACTGTCCTGTTTTTCAACAGGCATGATCGCAATTGTACGAACCACAGGTTTATTCCTAATGACGATCTCAGATAACAAAGAACAATATTCATCCCACGGTTTAAGACCCTGAACGGCCCCCAGTAAATCCTTATTTCGAAAGATTGCTACCACGGGCATTGAACGCAAACCCCAACGGGCTGCCATGCTGCGCGATTCTTTAAAGTCAGCCCAAGCCGTCACCGTCAAGGCGCCATTGAAGGCTTTTTTTAATTCCGGAGCAATAACAGCTATGTCCAATGTTGTTTTTCTTTCATTAGGGTCATCGGCAAAAACTAACATCTTCAAACCGTCTTGGGATATGAAATTTTCTAACTCTTGCGATGTCAGCCATTGAAAACCGGCCTCTCCAAATAGACGCTTAAATACCGGATGCGAAGCCATATCCAGTTGATTGATCTGAGCGGTAACCGCATTAAAGGCTTTGGGCATAGGCTCTCCCTACATCACTTTTTTACCTACTATACGAGCCAAGTGCGGAGGCAAAACAGATGAAACGTTATCTAAATCGGCAAAACCGGTCTGAATCTGATTTTCATCAAACTCCCCATCCATTACTTTCTGGACGCAATCCAATGCTGACTGAATTTTTGCCGCTTCCTCCGCATCAACTACTCTCAATGCATTGCCTCTGAACACAAGCACAAAATCGCCGACTGACACCGATTCAATCAGTGAAGTGTCCACACGTTCCAATTCGCCGCCATTATTCACATCCGCGCTCGTACCGCTGGCTGTTTTATGCAGGGCTAGGACTTTTTTGGGTATTGCCACACACATCTTTTCAAATCACCTCTAAAAGTTATTTAGCCTAATAAAACGAAGATCCCCGTGGCGGAAGGCCTCTTGCTCGCTCGGGCGTCCTTTTTCATATGGCTCTTTCTCTAAAATCACTTCACTGAGTGGACTGGGCAGATCGTTTCCAACTCTTTCTCGAGGAGCAAACCCCCAGGCTGTCATTTCTTTCACAGCTTCATTGACGGCAGGATGGACTTGTGCGTCAACCACTGAAGTTAGGCTGCCACCATAATCATTTAATTCCAGAGGCTGCACCCCGATAACGGTAATGGCTTGCGGTTCATAACCGCTCAAAGAAGCCGTCACCAAGACGTCATTCATGCCGGCTTGATGGGCTGATATTTTGGTAGATGACCAAAGTCGAATATCGTCATTGCGGAGAACTTTTAAAGTTCCAGGCTTCTCTTGAAAGTCGCAACAATCAAAAATAAGTAACCTTTTGGCACTCATGACCTCATTGATCAGGTAGGCTCCCAAAGTACCTCCATCAATGACTCGCACTCTGGGGTCATCGGCTAACCGTTCATGATACGACTGGACTGCTCTGACACCGAACCCCTCGTCAGCCCAAAGGATATTGCCGATTCCGATCACTAAAACTTCATACTGTTGCATACGATCTACCTTAAATTCATTCTTTTATCTTAAACCCACATACAAAAAAAGGCCTGAGAAGTTTCAGAGCGACTCCTCAAGCCTTCTATCATCGGCAATTAGTGATGTGTTTCTTTAAACATTCTCAATCCAGTTGACATAGAAGACAACGTGGTTGCCCCGCCCATGACGTCCTCTCTGAAGGACATATAGATGTGAGCAATTGAAAAGAGGATAAAAACGTACATGCAGGCATGATGAATGGTTCGTACGGCTTGAGCATCTCCAGCTAAGCTAAATACCCAACCGAACCATGCCATCCACCCTGTATCCCATCCCCAGGCTTGCGCATAGAGAGCAAAACCCGTGATGATGACCACAAAGCTGCCCAATACAAACATGGCAAACATAGCCAGTTGGGCGAGCGGGTTATGGCCTGCGTATTCCGGTGCCGTTTTCTTGATGAAAAGGTAGTAAAGCACTTGAGCGATAACACCCTTCCACCATTTGGGAGACCATAGCGGCGGAATAAAAATCATCCGAGCGTAGCGATTTCCAACAATAGCCCAAAAGATCCGGTAAATGAAAAGGATCGTAAAGATCATGCCGGCAATAAAATGAGCCAGACGGATATAGCCGAAATCGTATGTCGCCCAGGTATCGCCTACATTGGCGACGAGCGGAGCACCGATCAGAAAACCAGTCACAATCATGACGGCCATGCAAACCGCCATCGCCCAGTGCCAAATTCGCACAGGAGCTTCCCAAACGTAAATCGGATG
>DVMY01000044.1 GCA_018714755.1 Candidatus Aphodousia faecigallinarum
CGATTTAGCCAATCCCATAAAGGCGCGTTTGGCGACACGCTCCAGGTTGCGCGCTTCAAGCGGCGCGTCGGTGGCGACAATCATCATGATGGAGCCGTCGGCGCTTTCGATTTCTTTTTGATAGGGGTAGCCGCCGAGCGCTTTGCCCACTTCAACGCCGTTGATATTGAGCAGCCCGCCGAAATTACTTTGAACCAGAACGCCGACGGTGTACCCGCCCATGTTGTCCGGTAAACGACGAGAGGCCGTTCCGATTCCGCCCTTGAAATTAAAGGCCTTGGTGCCTGTGCCGGCGCCCACTCCGCCTTCTTCCACGGGACCAGACTTCGCTTCGGTGATGGCTTTGAACACATCTTCGCGTGTAACGAAACGCTCGCGGATATTGTTGATGGTTCCGTCGTTGGTTTCACCCACCATGCAGTTGATGGATTTCACATCATTGTTGTCTTCAAAGCTGAAAACATAGTCAATAATGCCGTCAATGGCGGCGGCTAAATTTAAAGTGTTGGTTAAAACAATCGGCGTTTCAATGTTGCCGAGTTCTTTGACTTGGGGATAGCCCACCATTTTGCCAAAAGCGTTTCCAAGGAAAATACCGGCGGGAACCTTGTGTTTGAAGATGTTTTCGGTGTGAGGAACGATCGCCGTGACACCGGTTCTCATGCCTTTTTGATCGTCTATCAGGGTGACTTGACCGACTTTGACGCCTTCAACGTCGGTGATGGCGTTGTTTTTGCCGGTAGGCAAAATGCCAAAAGAGATTCCTAATTCGCGAGGACGCTTTCCTTGAAATTGCTCAGCCATGATGACTCCTTTGTTTGTGCCGCCAGGAAGCGGCTGTCAGGTTATCTAATTCAGCCGCTACTTTAGCATTTTTTCTTGCGCGAGCCATGAAAAGAAAAATCCCGACAATCTTTCGACTGTCGGGACTCGTCGCTAAAACGATAATGTTTTAGGCTTTGGGCAACTTATCGAGCTGCTCCTGGACCTTCGCTAACAGTTTAGTGAAATTGGCCAGGCGTTCGCGCTCTTGATTGACCACGGCGGCAGGCGCTTTGGCGGTAAATTTCTCATTGGATAACTTGCCGTTTGCTTTGGCGATTTCACCTTCCAAGCGGGTCGCCTCCTTGGTGAGACGTTCGCGTTCAGCTGCCACATCAATCTTGACGACCAGCATGAGCTTATAGTCTTCAACGATGGCCACGGGCGCGATGGAGCCTTCATTGGCCTTATTGATGTCTTCACAGATTGTCACTTCACTTACTCTTGCCAAGTGCATGATGTAGGGAGCGACCGTCTTCAAGACCTCTTCATTGCCCTGAACGGCCAGAGGAATGCGCTGAGAGGGTGACAGCTGCATTTCGCCTCTTAAATTGCGCACCGCGTCAATCATCTCTTTGGTGAGGGCCATCTTGTGATCGGCGCCCGTGTCTTCGCCAGCGAAAGTTGCGCTCGGATAATTTTGAATCATCACCGAGGTTTCTTCATCATCGGCTCTGGTGCCGGCGACCACGCTCACCTTTTGCCACAGCTCTTCGGTGATGAAGGGGATGATCGGGTGAGCCAAACGCAGCACAGCCTCAAGCACAGTGATCAGAGTGTGGCGCGTGGCCCGTTGCTGAGCTTCATTGCCGTTGGCCAATTGCACTTTGGACAATTCCAAGTACCAGTCGCAGTATTGATCCCAGACGAAGGAATAGATCGTGTTGGCGGCATTATCCAAGCGCCATTCGGCAAAAGCTTTTTCAACTTCTTTAATCGTGCGATCCAGTTCTCTTAAGATCCATTGATCAACAAAGGAGAGTTCTTGAGGCAGCGATGCGTCCAAACCGCAATCCTTGCCCTGAACATTCATGAGCACAAAACGCGTGGCGTTCCAAAGCTTGTTGCAGAAATTGCGGTAGCCTTCGGCGCGGCGCAAATCAAAGTTGATGTTGCGTCCGAGCGTGGCGTAGGCGGCCATCGTGAAGCGCAGGGCGTCGGCTCCGTGCGGCGCGATGCCGTTCGGATAGTTCTTGCGAATTTTCTTTTCGACTTGAGGCGCTTTTTCGGGTTGGCGCAAGCCGCGCGTGTTCTTCTTCACGAGACTTTCAAGATCAATGCCGTCCATGATGTCTAAAGGATCGAGCGTATTGCCTTCGCTCTTAGACATCTTCTTGCCTTCGGCGTCACGCACAAGACCGTGCAAATAGACACCCTTGAAGGGGACGCGACCCGTGAAATAGCGCGTCATCATCACCATGCGGGCCACCCAGAAGAAGATGATGTCGTAGCCCGTCACGAGCATGGAGCTCGGCAAGAAAAGATCGTAGCCGTCTTCGGCCATCTTTTCTTTATCGGGCCAACCGAGGGTGGAGAAGGGGACCATGGCTGACGAGAACCACGTATCAAGAACATCCTCGTCACGGGTGAGTTTCACACCGGCGCCGGCTTGCTCTTGAGCTTCCTGTTCGTTGTGGGCCACATAAACGTTACCCTTTTCGTCGTACCAAGCGGGAATCTGATGACCCCACCACAGCTGGCGTGATAAGCACCAGTCCTGAATGTTTTCAAGCCACTGACGATAAACGCCGCGCCATTCCTTGGGCTGAATGTTCACTTCACCCGATTCAACCGCTTCAAGGCCGATTTCGCCGATTGATTTGCCCGGGAAATGGGCGGTTTCGGGAGCGGGTTTGCTCATAGCCATGTACCACTGCTCCGAGAGCATCGGCTCGACCACTTCGCCCGTGCGGGATACGCGCGGCACCATGTGCTTGTGATCTTTCGTGCCCACCAAGAGCCCTTGAGCCTTTAAGTCTTCAATGACAGCTTTACGGGCTTCGTAGCGATCCATGCCTCGATATTTTTCGGGCACGTTGTCATTCATCTTGGCGGTCTTCGTGAGAACGGACAAGGGTTTCAAGTGATGGCGTTGACCCACTGCGAAGTCGTTAAAGTCGTGAGCCGGCGTGATCTTCACGCAGCCGGAACCGAACTCGCGGTCAACGTACTCATCGGCGATCACGGGAATCGTGCGGTTGCAAAGCGGAAGCACCAATTCTTTGCCGACTAAGGCCTTATAGCGGTCATCTTCAGGGTGCACGGCGACAGCCTGGTCACCGAAGAGCGTTTCAGGACGCGTGGTGGCAACCACCACGCCTTCACTGCCGTCGGCGGCCGGGTAGCGGATTTCCCACAAATGACCGTTTTCTTCCACGCTTTCAACTTCCAAGTCGCTCACCGCGCTTTGAAGTTTCGGATCCCAGTTGACCAAACGGGTGCCGCGATAAATCAAACCATCGTTATAGAGTTTGACAAAGGTGTCGACCACCACTTTGGATAATTTTTCATCCATCGTGAAATAAAGGCGATCCCAGTCAACTGAGTCACCCATGCGGCGGATTTGCTGCAAAATGGTGCCGCCGGAGAATTTTTGCCATTCCCAAACGCGGGCCACGAAGTCTTCGCGCTTCATGTCGCGGCGATTCAAGCCTTCTTTTTCAAGTTGGCGTTCCACCACGATTTGAGTGGCGATGCCCGCGTGGTCCGTTCCCGGAACCCAAGTGGTGTTGTAGCCCTTCATGCGGTGATAACGAACCAAGGTGTCCATCACCGTTTGATTAAAGGCGTGGCCCATGTGCAAAATGCCTGTGATGTTGGGCGGGGGCAGTTGGATACTAAAAGAGGGCTTGGAGGGATCGAGTTTGCCGGCAAAGTAGCCGCGCTTTTCCCACGTGTCATACCAGCGCTTTTCAATTTGCGCGGGTTCAAAGCTTTTGGCAAGTTCTTCAGTACTCATTTTCAATCTTTCTTTTAAAGTAATTCGGTCTCAACTATGACAAAGCAGAGCGTTTTTCGGATTGTACGATTTTTTTAATCTCTTCATGAACCGCTTCTTTAACAGCGGCGCGAAGCTGATTGGTCAAATCGGCGCGCAGGCGGTGATAGCTGTTGTTAATCGCCATGCTCAAAATGTCATCCATTTGAGCCGAGACGTTCTCTGCGATTCGGTCACCGGCGAGCACCAGAGCCATTTCTTTTTCCGAGATGGAATCGGCGCTTTGAGCAAACCCCGGCATCGGCACCGGTTCGAGCACACGGCTTAGTTTTTCCCACGAGACATTGACGCGGTCATTGAGCACGGGAATGTCGTCGTGGTGAGCGATAGTGGGCTCCTTGCGAAGTAATTCATTGGTCATGCGTTGTGCGCTCCTTGGTCATGAGCGATGGGGGAAAGCCCCGCCGCCCGATAGGTTTTAAAACGTTGCCGCGCGGGCAGGCGCTCCGCTTCTGTGGCGCCCACAATGTCGATTACACGCCCGAAGCGGTCAAACAATGTTTTCCAGTCATCGGGCACTTCGTCGTCGAGCAAAATCAAGACGTCGCGCGCGGGCAATAATTTTTCGTCCGTATGGTAAACGATCGGTGTTTCAGCGGCGAGCTCATCGTCGGCAGCCACGTGCGGATAAAACCCCGTGGGTTCAAAACTCCACAACTGACGCGCGAAAAAGTCAAGCTTATGAGCGTCCCGGGTCCAAACGGCCACGGTCATGTTGTTCGCCCTGGCTTTGCGCACGACACGGCACGCATACAAAAGCCGATTGGCGACATTG
>DVMY01000045.1 GCA_018714755.1 Candidatus Aphodousia faecigallinarum
GATATGTACGACCGTATGGCTCGTGAGGCTCGTGAAGAAGGCTTTGAAGAAATTGCCTTCTTGTTCGAAGGTGTCGGTGCCATCGAAAAAGAACACGAAGCTCGTTATTTGAAGTTGCTCGAACGTGTCAAGGGCGGCATGGTCTTCTCTTCTGAAGGCGATACCATTTGGCAATGCTCAAACTGCGGTCATATCGTGATCGGCAAGCAAGCTCCTGAAGTTTGCCCGGTTTGCGCCCACGCCAAGGCCTACTTCCAACGCAAGGCTGAAAACTACTAATCAGTGTCTGCTTTTCTAGACATCAAAACCCGCCTCGGCGGGTTTTGGCGTTTCATGACGATTGGCTTTTGAGTCCTATTTTCGGCAGCAACACTTGGGTTCGGAAGCGTCAAATCCGATATCCTCAATAGCGGCCTTAACTTCCTCAATGCTCACATCCATCGCTTCCCAAGTGACTTCACCTTTTTCCAGGCTTACCACGACACCTTTTGCTCCGGGCAAAGCGCTCACAGCTTCTGTTACCGCCTTCACACAATTTTGGCAGTGCATGCCTTCCACTTTCAGAGTGTTCATGCTTTTTTCTCCATCAATAAAGATTTAAGTATTGAGAGTCGTTCTCATTATAATGCTCTCAACTTTTATATTGCACCCTGTAGTTGCTATAGGGTATAGAGTGAGAACATCTGAAATGGAGATGTTATGTCAAAGGTCAAATTTGAATTGGCGATAACCGGGATGCATTGCGCCGCCTGTTCCTCAAGAATTGAGCGGGTGGTTTCGAAGATGGATTCAGTGGAATCGGTAAGTGTCAGTTTGCCAACGAACCGCGCTCAGGTTGTCCTTAAAGAAGGTGTTTCAAAAAAAGAGGGAGTAGAGGCGGTTATCGCCCGTATTGAAAAAATCAATTTCGGAGCCAAACTCAATGAAGGTGAGGATTTAGTCAAAGAGTGGCAAAAGGAAAATGAAGCCGCTCTTCAGTCTCTCTCTGAGCAATTTCGTTTATTGCCTCCGATGATGATTCTGGCTCTTGCGCTTTTGTACGTATCTATGGGTCATATGATCGGACTGCCGTTGCCGTCATGGATGAGTGCTGAAAGTGCGCCCAGGATTTTTGCATTAGCGCAGCTATTGCTTGTTCTGCCGATAATGTATTTTGGTGCGCACTTTTATCGGGACGGATTCAGCAACTTGATACAAGGCGCTCCCAACATGGATAGCCTCGTTGCTGTCGGCACCGGCGCAGCATTTGCGTACTCGCTTTTCTCAACTGTGATGATTTTTGTGGGTGAGAATGCTTATAGCGCCAATCTTTACTACGAATCCTGCGGCGTTTTGATCGCGATGATTTCTATCGGTCAATACATGGAAGCGAAGTCGAAGAGAAAAGCCGGAGACGCGATCGGCTCTTTAATGCGTCTTGTGCCTCAGACTGCTCGTAAGTATGTGAACGGAACTTCTACAGTCGTTAAACTCGAAGCGCTCAATGTTGGTGATAAGGTTTTAATTCAACCGGGGGAGCGAATTCCGGTTGACGGGCTTGTTTGTGAAGGTGCAAGCGAAGTCGATCAATCCCTTCTGACAGGGGAGTCCATTCCAGTGCCGGTTACCGTTGGTTCCACTGTGATCGCGGGCAGCCTAAATGGTACTCATCCCTTGATTGTGGAGATTTCTCATCTGGGAAACGACACAACGCTGGCTCATATCATCCGTTTGGTTCGCACGGCTCAGAGTTCAAAAGCACCGGTAGCCGCTTTGGCCGACCGAGTAAGTTTTTACTTCGTTCCCGCCGTTATGGTGTTGTCGGTATTGACTTTTTGCGCTTGGGCGCTCTTTTCCAATGAACCGATTTCTTTGGCGGTAAAAGCGATGATTTCCGTTCTGGTTATTGCTTGCCCGTGCGCAATGGGTTTGGCCACTCCCACCTCCATTATGGTAGCCACGGCACGCGGCGCTCAATTGGGAGTATTAATAAAAAACGCCGTCGCATTGGAAATGGCCGGGAAAGTGGACGTAATTGCGTTTGATAAAACAGGTACTTTAACGCTTGGGCAGCCAAAGGTGGTGGAGACTCGGCTTTTTGGTGAGTATTCAAAAGAAGATGCGTTATGCTTGGCCGCCAGTCTGGAAGCGCGCTCTGAACATCCGATCGCTAAAGCGATTACTGCCGCCAATCAAAAAGAAGTGATCGCTACTCAACCGACGGTGTTACCGGGATTAGGGTTGGTCGGTTCACTTCAAGGAAAAACGGTCGCTTTGGGCAACGCGTCTCTCATGATGCGTCAGGGTGTGGACATCACGCCAGCCAATGAAGTTTTATCAAACATGACTGCGCTTGCACATACGCCTTTGATGCTTTCTGTTGACAATCAACTCTGCGCGGTAATCGGTGTCGCCGATACTGTTAGAGCGGAATCCAATCGTGTTTTGAAAGCGCTTCGTCAAATGGGCATTCGCACGCTAATGATCAGTGGCGATAATAAACGGACTGCTCAAAAAATAGCCGACGAATTGGGTATTGATGAAGTGTATGGAGAGGCATTACCCCAAGATAAAGCACGTATTATCACTGAACTTCAAGCTCAAGGACTTAAAGTGGCGATGGTGGGAGACGGTCTAAATGACGCACCGGCGCTCGCGCAGGCCGATGTCGGTTTCGCAGTCGCAGACGGCGTTGACGTGAGCGCTCAGGCTGGAGACGTGATTCTCATGCGTCACGGTCTGGAGTCGGTTTTAACAGCTTTGCGTTTGTCGAAAGCGGCTTTGCGCAATATTTACCAAAATTTAGGTTGGGCCTTCGGCTACAACATTTTGGGGATTCCTGTGGCCATGGGTGTGCTTCACGCGCTTTGGGCCGGTCCCATGTTATCGCCCATGATCGGTGGAACCGCCATGGCGCTTTCTTCAACATCGGTAGTTCTTAATGCATTGAGACTGCGCTTTTTCAAATAATTAATGCAACAGAGGCTCAACGAAACTGTAAAGAAAATAACAAATCACCCCTATGGCAAGCGCTCTCAACAGCAACATGATCATCGCCAACATGCGGCCGACGCCTTCAGCAAAAGATGTCGGTTCTTTTTTATGACTATTGTTGTCGTTTGATTTCAAACTCATTTTTTAGAGGCACTTCGAGTGGCATGCCAACAGATTACAGAGCCGGTTACCACCATCGCAACCCCTTGCCAAAATGATCCCGTCAGTTCAGCGCCGATCCACACTGATGCGAATAAGCACGATAAAACAGGAGTGAAGTACGAGGCGATCGCCAACACAGTGATATTGCCGTAACTCATTCCATGTGTCCAAGAGGCGTAGGCTACACCGATGGCAAGACCACCCAAAATGACACTCAAAATCCCGAATGAATTCACTTCTGGGGCGCCGCCTACACCCATGAACCAGAATGCGCCGAAGATGAGGGTGTTGAAGATAAAAATGATGGTGCTCATGTTTTCACCTTTTGACCAGGCGCGGGTCATCGATGAAAATGCGGCCCATGTGATCGCAGCCATCAGCGCCAGAAAGTAACTGATCGGATTGATTTTGATATGATCAATGAACGCGTCAATTGCAATTTGCCCATTGGCTAAAATCCAATAGATTCCGCAAAAGCTCAAAATAGCGCCGGGGGCGATCCACCATCTGGCTTTTTGACCGTTAAACAAAATTGCAAAAACAATAGTCAAAGTCGGCCACAGATAATTGACCATGCCGACTTCCATTGTTTGTGTACCGCCGTTTGAATAATTCAGTGAAAGGCAGAACGTTATGCTGGAAAGGTTGGCGGTAACGAGTCCTATCGTTTTGTACTGCCAAGGAATTCGGTCAAATTTCGGCAAACCGATAATAAAGAACAGAGCGATCGCAGCCACAATGTAAAGCAGACATTGGCCTTGAGCAATACCGAAATTTTCAGCGATGGTTCTGATTAAAGAGACGCTCGCGCCCCACATCAAAGGGGCGACAAGGCCGATCAGAGTCGCACCAGTCATGGATTTGGGGCTAATCATTTTGACCTCAATTTATTGTCTGTCGAAGGGGAACGACGAAATCAAGCGCCATCGTATACTTAGCGTTTTTTAAGGTCAAGTGAGGAGTTTCAATTAGAAAAGAATCTGGCGGAAGGGGAGGGATTCGAACCCTCGGTACGGATAACCGTACGCCGCCTTTCCAGGGCGGTACATTCAACCACTCTGCCACCCTTCCGTGGTGATGTGTCGTAAGCCCGAAATTATACTGCTCAAATATTAAATTTCAAGGCCTACGGCAAAAAAATTAGGCTTTGCAGCGTTCAATGAACTTTTTCAGCTCGCTGGGTGTTTGAACTTCCACAATGCGATCGACCTCTTCATCATTTTTATAGAAAATCATGGTGGGAATATGGCCAAAGTTATATTTTGCTTTCAACTGCTGACGGAGTTCACCCTCGCGATCGCCTACATCAACGTGAACAAAGCTGATATCGGTGAACTCTTCAGAAAATTTCTTATAAAAAGGTGCGGCGCGGCGACAGTCGATGCACCAGGGGGCTCCGAAATTGATAATGCACATGGCACTTGTTTTAATGATTTCGGGCACTTGTTCATGAGAAACTTCATGGACCATTTTTTTCTCCTTAAAAACTTCGGATATATTATCTTATTTTTTTCCCCCTTTCCTCTTGTTTCAAAATCGTTGTTTCGATACAATAGCGTTCTCGCACCGTTTGGAAGGGTGGCAGAGTGGTTGAATGCAGCAGTCTTGAAAACTGCCGACGCGCAAGCGTTCGTGGGTTCGAATCCCACCCCTTCCGCCAACCACACCTCCCTTATTTCCTAATTTAATCGCCTCGTTAGCGCTGGAGTCTACATTTTCAGTACTTCCGTTGATGTTTTAAGATTTTTATTCTTTATTAACTTCTCTCAAAAACTCGCAATTTTTCGCATAACAGTTGGGGGCAAATTTGGGGGCAAAACAAAGATTCTCTATTTAAGAAATTATCCTGCTAAATCGAGTTCTCAATTTCACGGTTACTAATGTTCTAAAAACCTTAGTTATTCGCGTTTTTTGTTATTTTTCTATCATCATTAGACATTCTTA
>DVMY01000046.1 GCA_018714755.1 Candidatus Aphodousia faecigallinarum
ACGCGAAAAAGTACCACCCAATAATCGTCGAATAAGCAAAAAAGAATAAACAAATAGCGACAAATCCTTTGCCATACTGTCCCAAACCGACATCGTAGGCTCGCTGCGTTAATTCAATACCCGTACTTTGATAATCCAATACCCCTGTGACCAAAATAACGATTCCGGTAAACGTTACGATTAAAACCGTCGCAAATACCCCAAAAATAGCCACCAGTCCCTGCTGTGCCGGATGTTCTACTTTCGCAATGGCATGAGCATGCGGCGTAGATCCCATTCCAGCCTCATTTGAAAAAAGGCCCCGAGCAACACCATACTGCATGGCTTTGGCTACAGTAAAACCTAGGGCACCACCCCCGACGGCTTGAGGATTAAAGGCTGCAGTGAAAATTAATTCAAACGCCGGAAGAACTTGATCCCAATGACAGAGAATTACAAAGGAGCCGCCGAGCAAATAAGTCGCAGCCATCAAGGGGACTAGTTTTTCCGTAACAGAGGCCAGACGACCTATCCCACCGAAAAATACAGAGCCAGCCAACACAGCTGTGATAAGCCCGGATATCCAAAGCGGGATATCGAAAGCCGATTGCATCGCCAAAGAGATGGAGTTGGATTGGACCATGTTTCCGATACAGCCCAAGGCAACGATGATAGCCACTGCAAAAAAGTACGACAGAAAACGGTACTTTTCTCCCATACCCAGCGTAATGTAGTAAGCGGGGCCTCCTACGATGTGTCCTGACGCGTCGCGAGTGCGAAAAGTCAACGCCAAAACGGCTTCCGCAAAAATAGTGGCCATGCCGAAAAACGCCGCAAGCCACAGCCAAAATAGCGCTCCGGGACCACCAGAAACAATGGCGGTAGCGGTCCCGGCCACATTTCCGGTACCAACCTGGGCCGCAACGGCGGTAGCCAACGCCTGAAAAGAACTCATGCCGGATTGATCCGCCTTTTTCCCAAAAAGTGAAGCGCCGCCAAATAAATAACGCGCGGCCAAACCAAAGTATCGAACTTGAACGAGGCGAAGACGAATGGTGTAAAAAATGCCCGTTCCACACAATAAGGGAATCAGGAAGAACACACCCCAAAGATAACGATTGGCGTCATTGACAAAAGTATTCAATAGCTCCATTTTGCTTGTCTCTAAAAAGATTAAACAAACGAGAGGAGCTCTTTATTCTATGGCGCCGCAAATCGGAAAATGTCAATAAATTCCAGAAATCTACTCAATTTTCACTAAATAAGATCGATCACTCTGCGGATATGTTCTTAAGTACATTCGGTTAGAACGAAGTGCGAGTTTTGTTCCAAAATTACCTGCGAAATAGCAGAAAAATCTCTGTTAAATGCTTACAATGTTTGAGTTGATATGCTTCAAAAGCAGCTTGTTTTTCAGAGGTTTTTAGCATGGCGTCGGCAACCGTTTACCGTAAAGATTACATTCCGCCCACCCATTGGGTTGATTCAGTTTATTTGGAGTTCGATCTCCATCCCCAGCAAACCCACGTGCACAGTACCATGATCATTCGCCCCAATGAGGATCGGATCAACAATGATTTGGTACTCAATGGGCGGGATTTAGATTTAATTCGCATCGCTGTCGAAGGTCGCGAATTAGATCGAAGCGAATACACGCTTTTACCAAACGGGGACCTTGTTCTTCGAGGCATCACCGAAGAAATTAAGTTAGAGATTGAAAACGTCATCAATCCACAAGCCAATACTTCCTTGCTCGGGCTGTACCTTTCTAAAGGCAACTTCATGACGCAATGTGAGGCAGAAGGTTTCAGGCGCATCACCTATTACCCTGATCGACCGGACGTTTCTGCGAAATTTACTGTACGCATTAATGCCCCCAAGTCCGTTTGTCCGGTTTTGCTCTCTAACGGTAATTTAATCGAAGAGGGTGAGTTGGATGGAAATTGGCACTATACCTGTTGGGAAGATCCCTTCCCGAAGCCCTGCTATTTATTTGCATTGGTCGCAGGCAATTTGAAATGCCGAGAAGAAAAGTTCCAACTGAAAAACGGCAAAAAAGCTTTATTGCAAATTTGGGTTGAGCCCCGTAATTTAGATAAAACAGAATTCGCGCTGGAAAGTTTAAAACGAGCCATCGCGTGGGACGAGGAACGTTTCGGACTTGAACTTGACCTCGAGCGCTTCATGATCGTAGCCACTGATGACTTCACCATGGGCGCGATGGAAAACAAAGGCTTAAACATCTTCAATTCGCGCTGCATCTTGGCGACGCCTGAAGTGGCCACCGACAAAGATTTTGCCCGCATTGAAAGCGTGATCGCCCACGAATATTTTCATAATTGGACCGGCGACCGTGTCACTTGCCGGGACTGGTTCCAACTTACCCTTAAAGAAGGGTTAACTGTTTTTCGCGAGCAGGAATTCGCCGCGGACATGCTTGGAGACAATACCGCTCGAGCGGTTAAGCGAATTGAAGATGTTCGCTATCTGAGAGACCGGCAATTCACTGAGGACGCTGGTCCCATGGCGCACCCGATTCGACCTGAATCGTACGAAGAAATCAATAACTTCTACACCACAACAGTCTATGAAAAAGGTGCTGAAGTGATTCGTATGCTTCAAACGCTTTTAGGTAAAGATGGCTTCAAACGAGGCCTTGACCAGTACATTCGCGAGCATGACGGAGGTTCCGCCACGTGCGATGATTTTGTTGACGCCATGGCAGAAGCTAACATGCGCAACCTTACGCAGTTCAAACGTTGGTACTCGCAGGCCGGCACGCCCCATGTCAGAGTCCGCACGCATTGGGATGCACAAAGCGCGTCCTACAGGGTGACACTTTCTCAATTCTGCCCGCCTTCTCCCGGTCAAAATAAGAAAGAACCTTTCTTTATTCCCTTTGACATCGCCCTCTTTAACAGCAAGGGTAATCCCATTCCCTTGCAACTTCAGGAGGAGACTTCCGCCAAGGGGACTTCTAGAGTGTTGGAATTAACCGAGGAAGAGCACACTTGGGTCTTTATTGGAGTGAAGGAGCAACCGATTCCCTCCTTAGCTCGTAATTTCTCAGCGCCGATCATTGTGGATTACAACTACTCTCCTGAGGAACTCGTCTTTTTAAGTCAGTGTGACAACGACGCGTTTAATCGAGCTCAGGCAATGGAAGAACTTTCGTTGTTGTGCATCAACGAAATGGTGACTGATTATGAGCGTGGGACACGGATGGTCATGAATCCGCATTATCGCAATGCCTTTGAGTCGATGCTAACCGATAAGAGTCTGTCGCCAGCATTCAAAGCTATTGCGCTGACCCTTCCGAGCGAAATACGTGTCGCCGAAGAGCAACCGATGATTAACCCGATTGCCATTCGAGCCGCCATTCGCTCGTTGCGTGAACAGTTGGGACGCCAATTCTCTCATGTGATCATGAGAGTGTTTGACGACAATGCGCCCAATCCTGTTTATACGCCGTCGGCTACAGAAGCGGGCAAAAGAGCAATGCGTGCGTTCTGCTTCGAACTGCTTCTTGCCGGCGGCAACGCTAAGTCGCTGCTTCGCGCTCGCCAAATCTTTGAAACCAGCAAGAATTTAACGGAACGGTTGGATGCACTTCGTATCATCGTCAATAGCGCCTCGCCAACCAAGTTCACCTTACTCGAGGCGGCAGAAGCGGAGTGGAGAAACGAGCCCTTGTTAATCAACAAATGGTTCACGCTTCAAGCGACCGCCACGATCGCCATGGACGAGTGCCCCATCGTTGATGTGGTGCAAAACCTGATTGAGCGCTATCCGGGCTACAACGCTCACAATCCCAACAATGTGTACTCTCTTGTTCTCGCATTCTGCCAAAACAATTTGGCTGAATTCCATAGACCCGACGGGGTTGGCTACAAACTTTGGGTTGAACAAGTGCTGAAGCTGGATCGTATCAACCCTCAGGTATCCAGCCGTTTGGCTCGGTGCCTTGATAACTGGCGCCGGTACACACCCGAATGCTCAAAATTGATGTTCAGCGCCCTAAAATACGTCTATTCTCAACCGAATCTGTCGGCTGATTTAAAAGAAGTCGTAGGTAAAGCGCTCAACAATGCTACCCATTAATTTCATGAAGGATCATTAAGATGGCAAAAACCTTAGATTTGTATTTGCATGACTTGGAAGTTCATCATCACGTTGATCCACGCTTAACCGCTTTGATCAATCATTTGGCATGTACCTGCAAGGAAATTAGCTTCAAGGTGAGTCAAGGAGCTTTGGCCGGAGTTTTAGGCTCAGCAGGAAGCGAAAATGTTCAAGGCGAGACGCAAAAAAAATTAGATATCATCGCCAATGACATCATGTGCCGAGCCTGCACGGAAAGTGGCTTTGTCAGTGGTGTCGCCAGCGAAGAGATGGATCATGCGCTTCAAGTGCCCGAAGATTGTCAGATTGGCCCTTACTTAGTTTTATTCGATCCTTTGGATGGTTCAAGCAATATCGACATTAATGTTTCCATCGGCACGATTTTCTCGATTCTTCCGGCCGGAGAACCTCACAGAAATGTCAAAGACGAGGAGTTTTTGCAAGCAGGCAGAAACCAGTTGGCCGCCGGTTACGTCATTTACGGTCCTCAAACACAACTTGTTTTCACACTAGGATTCGGCACGACACTCTTTACGTTGGATTTGGGTACAGGAAATTTTTACCAAACCACCGAAAAATTGGAAATCGCGCCGCAAGCCAAAGAATTCGCCATTAACTGCTCCAACATGCGTCACTGGGAAGCACCCGTGCAACGCTACATCACAGAGCTGTTGGCAGGCGCCACCGGCCCTCGCGGGAAGGATTTCAATATGCGTTGGGTCGCAGCCATGGTGGCGGAAGTGCACCGCATTCTCAATCGAGGCGGCATCTTCATGTACCCGAAGGATAATCGAGATCCTTCCAAACCCGGGAAACTTCGCTTGATGTATGAGGCCAATCCGATGAGCTGGCTGATTGAGCAAGCCGGCGGCCGCTCCACCAATGGCAGACAAGACATCCTCGATATTGTGCCGGAAGGCTTGCATCAGCGTGTCGCTGTTTTCTTAGGCGCTAAGGAAGAAGTTGACTTGGTTACTTCATACCACGACTAAGAGCCACTTATGGTGATCATTGATTTTTTGATCAATTGGGTGCTCCTGCCCGGCATTATCATTTACGGTTTTGTTAGCTGGAGCAAGGAGCACTCAGACACCAAATTCTTTATTGATCCCGATGACAATAAGGAAAAAGAAACTCAAAAGAATGAGAACAAAAAATCAAGCTCTTAGACCAAAAGCGTTTCTGATAGACAAAAACAATAGAAAACGCTTTTTCGATATATAAAAACTATCAATTCATTGCCCAAGTTAAATTGAGTTTTGAATGGGTCGTTCTTATACTCACATCAAACCCCTTTTTTCCATGGCCTCATCAATTCGGAGAGTCTATGTCTAAACATGAATCATTGGATGTCCGCGTCGCGGTGGAAGCGGATAACCCTGCACTGGTTCGCAATGAAGCTTTGTGTGTTAACTGCTCAATGTGCCGCCAAGTCTGCGAGGATTATATTGGTGTGCACGGGCATTACGACTTAACCAAAACTGGTGATAAAGCGATCTGCATCCATTGTGGACAATGCATCAACGTCTGCCCTACGGGTAGCCTTTTTGGACGTAATGAATACGAACAGGTCCAACAGGCCATTGACGATAAGGATAGTATTGTCGTCATCTCCACATCACCGGCTGTTCGTGTGGCTTTAGCGGAGGCGTTTGGTCTTGAAGCCGGCCGCTTTGAAGAAGACAAAATGGTCGGGCTACTGCGTCAGCTCGGCGCTGACTACGTTTTGGATACTAACTTTGCCGCTGACCTCACGATTATGGAGGAAGCCTCTGAGCTGGTTGAACGAATCACAAAAAAGAGCGCTCCCCTGCCGCAATTTACGAGCTGCTGCCCCGCCTGGGTAAAGTACGCAGAGACATTCCATCCGGAAATTATTGCCAACATCTCCAGTGCTAAGAGCCCGATCGGCATGCAAGGTGCAACGGTGAAGACTTATTTTGCCCGAGAAAACAATCTTGATCCTAAAAAGATTGTTCACGTCGCCTTGGCTCCGTGCACAGCAAAGAAATTCGAGATTCGTCGTGAAGAATTCAATAGCAGCGGCCGTTTCCATAACGAGCCGTCTATCCGTGACACCGATTTTGTGATCACCACCGTGGAACTGGCCGAATGGGCTCAATCCAAAGGAATTTCCTTTGATGATATCAAGCCTTCTCATTATGACCGCTTGATGGGTGAAGGATCCGGCGCGGGAGTCATTTTCGGCAACACGGGCGGCGTCATGGAAGCCGCGTTGCGCACGGCTCACTTCTTAGTGACCGGTCAAGCGGCGCCTGCGGAGTTTTTTGATCTGCAACCTGTCAGAGGCCTTACAGACGTCAAAGAAGCGCAAGCACGAATCGGCGATTTAACGCTCAATGTGGCTGTCGTTTACGGGACGGCTAACACAGGAAAGCTGATTGAACAAATCAATAAAGGTGAAAAACATTACCACTTTGTTGAAGTCATGACGTGCCCGGGCGGCTGCATCTCCGGCGGTGGTCAACCTAAATTGAATTGGGGTCAAGAGGACCTCACCCGACAACAACGCATTGATGCGCTCTACAACCGTGACCGCTCGATGGCTAGGTCCCATCGCACGAGTTACGAAAATGAAGAAATTAGACGCATCTATGAACAATTCTATGGCCATCCTTTGTCCGACTTGGCCGAACAGCTTTTACATACGCGCTACACGGACCGTAGCGCATCTTTAGGAGAAAAGAAGATGAAATACCGTTGCAAAGTATGCGGTTATATCCACGAATGTGACGGCGAATTGCCCGCCGACTATATTTGCCCAATCTGCAAAAAGGGGGTTGAATTTTTCGAACCCGTTGAAGAAGCCAAGCAAGCCTGCGGAAAATTAGCCGGAACCAAAACTGAAAAGAATTTGATGACGGCTTTTGCCGGTGAATCTCAAGCCAGAAATAAGTACACGTACTTTGCAGAAGTGGCTAAACGTGAAGGGTATGAACAAATCGCCGCCATTTTCCTTCAAACGGCCAGAAACGAACAAGAACACGCCCGCTTGTGGTGTGATGCCTTGGGTTGGATTCAAGATACAGCTAAGAACCTTGGCGCTGCCGCCGAAGGCGAAAACTACGAGTGGACGGATATGTACGACGGTTTTGCCAAAGATGCCGAGGAAGAAGGCTTTAGCGAATTGGCCGCCAAGTTCCGTGCCGTTGCCGCCATCGAAAAAGCTCATGAAGAACGTTATCGCAAGTTATTGAAAAACGTAGAAATGAAGCAGGTTTTTGAAAAAGCCGGGCAAACGATGTGGGAATGCCGCATCTGCGGTCACCTTGTAATGGGTGTCAAGGCTCCGGAAGCCTGCCCCGTTTGCGGTTACGCTCAAAGCTACTTTGAAGTGCGCGCGGAAAACTACTAATCGATCTTTGTATCTCAGCTAGATGCGGCAAACGCACCTACTAAAAGAGGACCTAACCAATTGGAAAGGTCCTCTTTTTTTGCAACCAATAAACAGTTGATTTATTTATTCGCTTGCTGTTGCTTCAACAAATCGCGAATTTCTTGCAACAAAGCAATATCAGCGGGGGTCGGAGCGGGAGCGGCAGCGGCTTCCTTCTTTTCCTCTTCCTTCTTAGCAAGCAGCTTAGCTTCAGCCGCGGCGCGAACCTTATTGACCAAACGCACCAAACTGAAAACAACCAATGCCATTAAAAGGAAGTGAAAGACAGCCGTGAAGAACGCACCGTAACCAAAAACCGCAGCACCGGCTTTAGTCAAAGCGTCATAGGACATCGGGCCCGTGTAGTTTTCAGGCATTGACAAAACAAAAAAGAAATTAGAGAAATCTTGAGAACCAATCAAAACACCAAGAATGGGATTGATCACATCTTTGACCATCGAATTCACAATAGCCGTGAAAGCAGCGCCAACGATCACACCGACGGCCATATCAATCACATTGCCGCGGCTGATAAACGATTGAAAATCAGAGATAAATTGTTTCATATTTGACCTAATAGAGAAAAAAGCCCGATGATTATAAATAAAAATTTATAGTCCTCAAGTTATGTATCAACATTTTTCAGAAGAAATTCAGTACAATAGCGTTTCGTTTTGCGGATGTAGCTCAATGGTAGAGCAGAGGCTTCCCAAGCCTATGACGGGGGTTCGATTCCCCTCATCCGCTCCACCAATTTATTGCAGACGGACCCGAGAGTCCGTTTTTTAATATGACCGAAAGAAAAATCCTGACCGCAGAAGAAATTGAAGCGTTCAAGAGAAAACATATCCGCAGCTTCACTCTGCGCCGCGGCCATATCAGCCAAGCACAAAAACGAGCTTTAGAAGAACTGCTTCCTCGTTACGCTGTTGAATACAAGCAGTCAATTATTAACGTAGAAGAGCTTTTCGGACGACAAGCACCTTGGGTTCTTGAAATCGGCTGCGGAATGGGTGAGACAACAGCAGCCATCGCCCAAATGCATCCGGACGTGAACTTCCTCGGCTGTGAAGTTTTCTCCGCGGGAGTGGGCGCCTTGGCCAAACGCTTAGATGAAATGTCTCTTACCAACGTACGCATTATTCAGCACGATGCGGTGGAAGTGGTTAAAGACATGATCGCGCCTGATAGTCTGGATGGTGTGCACATCTATTTTCCTGACCCATGGAGAAAAGCCAGGCACCACAAACGTCGTTTAGTGGCGCAACCTTTTATTCACGAGTTGGTTCAGCGCATTAAACCGGGCGGTTACATTCACTGCGCGACTGACTGGGAAAACTACGCAGAGCAAATGCTGGAAGTTCTTCAAGCCGAACCGCTCTTGCGTAATCTTTATGACGGTTATTCTCCGGTCATGGCCAATCCAATTACCGAGCGCCCCATGACAAAATTCCACGCCAGAGGCGAACGCCTGGGTCATGGTGTTTGGGATCTCGTATTTAAACGCCAATAACAAGATTTATTCGCTATGGATTTCATCTATCAAATCAAAGCTTTTATTCTCGGTATTGTCGAAGGGCTGACGGAATTTCTTCCTATTTCTTCAACCGGACACTTGATCATTGCCGGTGATTTGCTGAATTTCAACGGGCCGGAAGTCAACACCTTCAGCATTGCCATTCAAGCCGGAGCCATTTTTGCAGTCTGCTGGTTCTACCGCGTTAAGCTTTGGAATATTCTCAAACACTTATTGGTGCCTGGCAAAGATCAGCAACTGGCAATCAATATTGTCACGGCCTTTTTGCCCGCTGCCGTTTTAGGCGTTTTATTGGCTGATCTCATCGAAGAATTGCTTTTTAATCCTGTTACTGTCGCTGCGGCGTTGGTCGTTGGCGGTTTTATTATCTTCTGGATTGAAAATCTGCACGCCAAGCGAACCTATGCGCCGCGTGTCATGGCAATGGAAGATATGACCGTCAAAGACGCTTTTTTAGTTGGATGCATGCAATGCATTGCCATGATCCCCGGCACGAGCCGCTCCGGCGCAACCATTATTGGCGGGCTCGTGCTTGGCTTATCAAGAAAAGCCGCCACAGAATTTTCTTTCTTCCTGGCGATTCCGACGATTTTCGGCGCAACGGTTTATTCGTTAGCCAAAATTTTCCTTCGCGTCTCTAACGAACATAGTTTCGTTTGGACAACAGACATGACCGTCGGCTTCATTGTTGGCTTCATCGTCTCCTTTATTAGCGCCCTTATTGTCGTGAAGTGGCTTCTTCGCTATGTTTCCACCAATGACTTCAAGTCTTTTGGATGGTACCGAATCATTTTCGGACTAGTTATCCTTATCACGCATTTCACTGGTTTAGTCCAGTGGTAATCTCAAAAGGCGGTTCGACAATAGTCTTTTTCAATCGAACCGCCTTTCTCATTTGTATTTTCCCGCAATCTGCTCCACAATTATCTTGTTCCCGGTAAGCGAACAGTTGCTTTAAGATTCCTTGTTCCAATGCTTAACCCAACCGGTTGCTGGGCTTGGGGCCGGCTGTGGGAGGCACGTGATGCTTCCCCGAAACCCGTCTCAGAGGCGACCACTCTTGATTCTTCGGACTCAGGATGCAAGGCAACCCTTATCGGGAACTTTCCGTTTTCCTCCGTTTTCTCGAAATTCCCTATGAAAAAGTACTGGCTAATGAAATCCGAACCATCCGAATGTTCGTTTGAAAGCGTCCTCAATCATCCTGATCGAACAGTAGATTGGTTTGGCATAAGAAACTATCAGGCCAGAAATTTTATGCGAGACGAAATGCAGGTTGGAGACCCAGTTCTTTTTTACCATTCTTCTTGTGCCGAGCCTGGCATTGTTGGCTTGGCTCATGTTGCTTCGGAAGCCAAACCGGACCGAACTCAGTTTGATCCCAAGAGCGACTATTACGATCCAAAGTCGGATAAAAACAATCCGCGCTGGGTTTGCGTCGATGTTATGGCTGACACTCCCATAGAGCTGATTTCCATTGCTGCGCTCAGACAATACCCAGAATTGACGGACATGAAAATTCTGCAAAAAGGCAATCGCCTCTCCATCACCCCTGTAACAAAAGACGAGTACGATTTTATTCTCACTCACTTGGTGAGAAACAAAAAATAAACAGACGTCAAAAAATAGTTTGCAAATAAAACAAAACTTCGGCATAATTCTGCTTCTCCTGAAACGGGAGGCCAAAAATGGAAAGCCGGTTTAGCTCAGTTGGTAGAGCAGCTCATTCGTAATGAGAAGGTCGGGAGTTCAAGTCTTCTAACCGGCACCATCACTCGAAACTCGTCAATCGACGAGTTTTTTTGTTTCTGCGCCCCGCCTTTCTGTGCTAGGCTTGAAGTTTATTTTTTCTCGGGGTTAATAATGATTGATATCAGGCACCTTTCACAAGCGTTCACCTCCCCTGACGGTAAAACAGTGCATGCTGTCAAAGATGTATCGCTACATATCAATAAAGGCGAAATTTTCGGCATCATTGGACGTTCGGGCGCCGGCAAGTCAACATTAGTGAGAACCATCAATTACCTCAATAAACCGACTGAAGGCACCGTTAAGGTCAACGGGCAGTGTCTTAATGAATTAAGCGCTGACGAACTACGCACCATCCGATCCAAAATCGGCATGATTTTCCAGCACTTCAATCTGTTGAGTTCGCGCACAGTCTTTGACAATATTGCGCTGCCATTGGAACTGCATAATGTTCCCAGAGAGGCAATCAATCAAAAAGTCTCCCGTCTGATTGACCTGGTCGGGTTGACTGATCATAAAGACAAATATCCCAAACAACTGTCTGGTGGACAAAAGCAACGAGTGGGCATTGCACGAGCTCTGGCCAATGATCCCATTGTGTTGCTTTCCGATGAAGCAACAAGTGCATTGGACCCAGAAACAACGAGATCGACACTCGATTTACTCTTAAAAATTAACCAAACACTCGGAGTCACAATTGTGCTCATCACCCACGAAATGGAAGTGGTCAAGCAAATTTGTGATCGAGTGGTCGTTATGGATAAAGGCGAGATTGTAGAAAGCGGCACTGTTCTTGAAGTCTTTCGCCATCCCCGCCATCCCACGACTCGAGCCATGCTCGCTGATGTCGTGGTCCACGACATGCCCCAACGAATTTATGACACGGTACGCAAACGCATTGAAGCGGCTCTTGAAAATGGACGCTTTGCCAAATTGCTCCGTCTGACGTTTGTGGGATCTGAGGTGACACTGCCGGTCTTATCCATCATCACACGTCGCTACAAAATTGATTTCAACATCTTGCAAGGTCAAGTTGAAGAGTTGAAAGGAACCAGTTTCGGGATGCTCACCATTTTGGCTGAGAGCCCCAATCAAGAAAACTACCGCGCCGCGTTGAAATTCTTAAATGACAATCAAGTGGAATATGAAGAGGTTGCATTATGAACGCCGATATTTTCGCACTGTTAGGTAAAGGTTTTATTGAAACCGTCATTATGGTGATTGGTAGCGGTGTGCTAGGCAGCATTATCGGCATTCCTCTCGGAGTGTTGTTGCACGTCACTGACAAGGGCGGTCTGATGCCGAAGTTAGCCACCAACACTGTTGTCGGTGTTTTTGTCAACGCCGTTCGATCAACTCCTTTTATCATTTTGCTAGTGGCCATATACCCGTTGACCCGTTTGATTGTGGGCACCACAATCGGCACCTCTGCAACACTTGTCCCGCTTGTGATCGGAGTGGCCCCATTCATTGCCCGTTTGGTAGAAACGAGTCTTCGTGAAGTCGATCGCGGCTTGATTGAAGCGGCCCAATCCATGGGGGCAACTAATATGCAAATTATCTCTAAAGTGCTGATTCCTGAAGCTATGCCCGGTATCGTTGCCGGTGTCACCATTGCCATTGTGACACTAGTCGGTTACTCAGCCATGGCCGGCGCCATCGGCGGCGGCGGTCTCGGCGACATCGGCATTCGCTATGGCCACAATCGCTATATGCCGGATGTGATGTGGACGGTAGTTTTAATTCTGGTTGTCTTCGTTCAAGTTATTCAAAGTTTCGGAGATTGGTGCGTCAGAAAGGTTTCTAAACGGTGAAAATGCGGGCTCAAAGCCCGCATTTTTGTCCTTGGATTATTCGTCTTTATTCTCAGACGTCGGGACCTGTTTCTTTTCTCGAATATCGATTTCCTTTCCAACTGCCATCTCAACAAGTTGACTTAATCGATCTTCCACCTCTCCCACACTTGCAGAGAGCGAATTAACGGTCTCTTGAGCGCTTTCATCAACCGCAGACTGCAAACCATTGACAGCCGCCATCAAAGAAGAGTGACGAGAAGCGCTTTGGTTTTGCAAATCCAAAATCTGTTTTTGCATCTCGTTTTTCAACTCGGTAAAACGTGACTGCTCCGCCTTTTGCGCCAAATCCCTCGCTTGCTGCAATTGCTTATTGACGCGACGCAACTCCATTGACAATGCGGCCTGCTGAACAAAGCCATAAACTAAGCAAATAAGAATAACTAGACCAGGCCCAAGAAGCAGAATAAGCCCCAGCGGAGCTTGAATCTCCGTGTAGAGTAAATTGACATTGACTTCCGCCATCACGCCTTCCCAATTCACAATCAGAAAAACGGAGCAAAGGACAAAAAGCAATAATAGAAATACCGTTCGTAAATGCATGACTGATCTCGTTAAATTATTTGTCAACTTCTTAACTGTATCACGAGCTATCGAACTGCGAGTCTAATTTTTGAAAAAGAACTTTTCTATTATCAAAGAAAACGTCTAAGATGGTGAAGGTATTTTCCAAGGAGTGTATTTCATGCGACAAGATCCACGTTTCCCGCACCTTCACATTGTTGACCATCCGTTAATTCAGCATAAGCTGAGCATCATGCGTGATAAAAACACTTGCACGAAAGATTTCCGCGCTCTGCTACGCGAGATTGCTCTTTTGATGGGCTATGAAGTTACCCGTAACTTACCGTTAACCACTCACAGCATTGAGACTCCATTGTGCCGCTTTGACGCGCCAGTACTCGCTGACAAAAAACCTGTTATTGTGCCAATTCTTCGCGCGGGTCTTGGCATGGCCGATGGTTTTTTGGAATTAATGCCTTCTGCCCGCGTGGGTCATATCGGCATGTATCGTGACGAAAACAAACGCCCTGTCGAGTATTTAGTCAAACTTCCGGATTTGGAAGGACGTACTTTCTTCCTCGTTGATCCAATGCTAGCAACGGGTTACTCTGCCGCTCACGGCGTGGATGTTTTAAAGAAACGCGGTGTTAAAGGCAAAGACATTATTTTCATGTCCTTGCTTTGCGCTCCAGAAGGAGTGGAAACTTTCCAGCAACTGCACCCTGATGTGGAAGTCTATACTGCCAGTCTTGACGATCATTTAAATGAAAAAGCGTATATCGTCCCTGGTTTGGGTGATGCGGGCGATCGTTTATACGGGACCCTCTAACTCAAAATTAGTCAAACCATAAAATTAAGGGTTAACCCTGATTTTTTAATAAAACTCAGCCTCCAGACTAAGTTTTTATAAGGGTTAACCCTATATTTTTGTTTAATGAAACTTAAATTTATCTGAAAAAACCATCCAACATCTGACATAACTCAAACCTTTTTACCAAAAAATGGTAGATCATACGCATGTCGGAATGCTAAAGCGTTCTGTCTTTTTGTGTTTTTATAAAACGTCATCAAAGCGCTTGGACCGCGTTTTGAATTTAGGACATAACTTCTTAATAAAAGGTTAAATTTCATCATGTCGATGTATACCTCTGATCAAGAAAAATATTCCAACACCCCGACTTCTGAAGAAGTCATCGCTGGTGTGGAATTGCGCAACGCCAAGCGTAAGAGCAGATGGCCGGCATACTGCGACGTAGCCCAATCTGTTACGGGCTTGTTGCTCGGCTTGTTCTTGTTCTGCCACATGGCTTTCACGAGCTCCATTCAATTGGGCAAGGATGTGTTCTGGAACTTAGTCGCTTTCTCTGGCGGCTATGTGTTTGACGGCGAAGAACATGCTTGGATGCACGTCGCTTTGATCGGCGCCATCACCCTCTTGGTGATCATCCACGCTTTGATGGCTTTGCGTCGTTTCCCGACGAGCTATCGTATGTTCCACAACATTAAGAGCCAATACCAATTCATCGCTCACCGCGACACCACCCTTTGGATTGTCCAAATCGTGACCGCTGTGATCTTGACGGGTATGGTCTTCCCGCACGTCACCCCGATGATTCTCGATCCGGAAGCTATCGGCCCGAACTTCTCCTCTGTGCACACCTATCATAACGGTTTGCTCTGGACGTTCATCTTCTTGGTGGCTACCGAATTGCACGGTATGATCGGTTTGTATCGTTTGGCTGTTAAGTGGGACGTTCTCGCTGGCAACCGCGAAGCTCTCCGCAAGATCATGTACTGCGTGGTCGTTTTGATGATCGCCTGCGGTTCTATGACGATGTGGACGTACTACAGCAACGGTAAAGCCCTTGTTGAAAGCGGCGAACCGATCGTGAAGTACGAACCGGTTAACAACTGGTGGAAGTAATCTTCAACATAATCGTTGACTGATTTTACAAACGCGGCCCTCGGGTCGCGTTTGTTATTTTTAACGCTCCCAACCCAGTTTCTGTAAACTTGCAGCTATATCGCTTTTTAAGGATGTTAATATGCGTTCCCCATTAATTGTTATGGCGGCATGTAGCCTAGGGATACTTTCCGGCTGTATGGCCAATTCTGTTTCGCCGCAAGGGCAACAAGTGGTGATTGTTCAGTCTTTGCCCTCTCAATACCAATGCACTTACAAAGGCGAAGTGGTCGGTTCACAAGGGAACTGGTTAACGGGGGGATGGACTCCCAATAAGAATCTCGCGCTTGGCGCCAGAAATGATCTCAGGAATGAAGCTGCTAAACTCGGAGCAAATGTAGTCGTCATCACGGAAACAATCAATTCCACGGATGACGAAAATTCTCTTGAAAATATTACCCACGTCGGCCGGGCTTATATTTGCCGTTAGATCGTAACTCCTCGGTCACGTGCCCACAACGCAGCCTGTGTGCGTGAAGCAAACCCCATTTTCTTCAAAATATGCTTCACGTGCACTTTGACAGTCCCCAATTGAATAGCGAGATATTCGCCTGTCTGTTGGTTGCTCATTCCGATCGATAAACACTTGAGCACATCTTTTTCCCTGCTTGTCAAGCAGTTCAAATCTCTATCGACTTCCCCTGTATCGTCTCTAAAGGCACGAGTGAGCGCGGCCATCAGGCGATTACTGACCACCACTTTCCCACTGCAAACACGTTTGATTTGAGATAGTAATTCAGGCACTTCGATCAGTTTAGACAAATACCCCTCAGCTTGCAGTTGCACCGTAGCCATCAACTCTTCACTATCGTCACGATCGGTGAGCATCACAACACGGGCCGGTCGAAGAAGATTCTTTGCATAACGCAACAGTTCAATGGCTGCACCTTTTTTCATGTGCATATCAACAATGACCAAATCCGGTTGAAGCCTGTCTATATAAAACATTCCCAGTTGCTTATCACCGGTTTCCGCGACATTGCCAAAGGTTTCATCATCGTGCAAAAGCCTGGCCAACGCTTCTCTAAATAAGGGAGAACCGTCAACAATGACCACTCCGCTTTTTTTATTGTTGTCATTGATCTGAGTCATGGCGTCTTCTCTAAATAGGCGTGCCGAAAACGGCACGCCCTTTGTTTTCAACTAGTCATCGAAATGAGAAACTGCTGCCCACAAAATATCGGTTCCCTGCATGAAGTCTTCCATCTTCATCGCTTCATGAGGATTGTGGGAGCCCAACTGATTGGCCACAAAAATCATAGCGACCGGAATATCGTTGTTGCCTAAAACGGCTGAATCATGACCGGCTCCGGAAGCCAGTCGCATACAGGGGATCCCTTCGGCTTTTGCGCTAGACTCAAGCCGCTCGCTTAATGCGGCGTCCACTCCGGAAGGAGCTGTCAAAAGAGCCGCGTCATACTCAATTTTGACTCCGCGCTCCTCGGCCACTTCTTCTCCGTATTTTTGCATCAGTTCATGGAAACGCTTCGCCGTATCCGCACTCAAGCTGCGAATGTCGACTGAAAAAGTCACTTCGCCTGGAATCACAGAAATGGCTGCGCTAGAGGCCATTTTCAAAACCCCAACGGTAAAGACCAAATCCTCTCCTTTAACAAGCCAACGATCCCAAGCACGATCCACGCGCTGAATCCAGTCAGTGAAAGCCATTAAAGCATCATGGCGGTAGGGCTTGTCAGTAGCCCCCGAGTGCGCGGCTTCACCAATGATGCGCACAGCCTTGTGTCGAATATTGCCCCGAATACCCGTCACAATACCCGCGCGAGCCTCTTTTTGAGCATCCAAAGTCGGACCTTGCTCAATATGCAATTCGACAAAAGCGGCAATGCGACTAGTATCCACTAAAGCTTTGCCTGAGCTCACTGCTTCTGTGTCGATCCCACAAGACTGCATGGCTTGAGCCAATGTGCAGGAACCGTCACGAATTTTTAAAGCGAGATCTTTAGCCGTTAATTTACCCAACATACCGAGCGAGCCCATATAAGCCTTGCCGAAAAACGAGCTCTCTTCCCCACGCATCATCAACACCGTGTAATCACGGGTGGGCTGAAATTGCGTCTCGCGCATCCACCAAGCCACTGTCAAAGCGGCGGTGACGCCGGCCAAACCGTCATAGTTACCGCCTTGGGGAACGCTATCGACGTGGGAGCCCGCTACGAAAGCCGGTAATGTTCTATTTTTCCCTGGCAAGGTCATCCATACGTTGCCGGCGCGATCCTCGTTAATCTCGAGTTGCAGATCCTGACCGATTGCCTTCAAATAGTTCAAAACTTCTGTTTCTTTAGCCGAAAATGCCTGACGCGTCACACCTTGTACATCCCGGCTCATTTCCCTGATGTCGTCAAAGATTTTTTTCGCAAATTCCAATCCTTTATTTTGTATTTCAGACATTTCTAGTCTCCAAGAATTAAATAAACACGATAATTGTATGGATTTTTATAATGAACGACTTAGCTTAATTTCAAATTAAACTCTTTACATATCAATAAGTTATAGGTTTTCCCCATCTCTTTTGTTTTTGTCTTTTGCTTTGAATCAAACGCCTTTTGAAGTTTAACCTTCCAGACAGAGGTCCTGATGAAAGATTTCAAAGGCGAAGTGGGGGATTTCCCTGTGGGGGATTTCCCCCTGGGCAGAACATCAAAAGTGTAGGATACTTGACTCAGTGAGAAAACCGCCTCTAAGAGCGGCAATTTCTCGTATCTTTAACCTTTTACAGGGAATTTCTCATGTCGTTGCTTGAATGGTTGGCCGTAGCCGTTACGATTTTAACGGTATACGCCTTAATCAAACGATTGGAAACGCGTCTCGTGCTTTTCACGGCCGGCTTTGTGCTCTGCTTGGTGTCCATGGATCCGCTGAGCGCGTTGGATTCGTTTGCCAAGTCCATGACCAATAACTCCTTGGTGATGGCAATCTGCTCGTCAATGGGTTTTGCATTTATTGCCAACTATACCCAATGCGACCGCAGTCTCGTTCACTATTTGGCCGCTCCGATTCGCGGTTTGGGCGTCTTCCTGATCCCGATCTGCACGGCGGTGACCTTCTTCATTAACATCGCCATTCCGTCTGCCGCCGGCTGCGCCGCCGCCGTGGGCTCCACGTTGATTCCGGTGATGTTGCGCGCTGGCATTAAGCCTGCTGCCGCCGCCGCTGCCGTGATGGGCGGTACGATTGGTTCTTACCTCTCTCCGGGTACATCTCACAACCCGTTCGTTGCTGAAATGGCCGGCATTGATGTAATGGAATTCATCGGTTATCACGCTGTCTGGTCATTGCTCTGCGGCGCCATTTTGGTGGTTGGTTTGCTGATCGTCTGCATTTTCTTGGGCGACGATAAGGGCGAAAAGGTTGACGTTGAAGCCCAAGCCAACGATGGCTTCAAACCCAATCCTCTTAAGGCTATCATGCCGCTCGTGCCGATCACGATCCTCGTTGTCGGTAACGTTTGGATTCCCGCCATCAAGATGGGCGTGGCTCAAGCCATGGTCTTGGGCGCGGTCGTCACCTTGTTGGTTGGCTACGCTTTTGACCGCACCAATCCGCAAGAATTCTCTAAGCAATTCTTCAACGGCATGGGCAAGGGTTACGCTGACGTGATGGGTATCATCATCGCCGCCGGTGTGTTTGCCGCAGGTTTACGCGCGACCGGTTTGATCGATACGTTCGTTGACGTCTTGAAGCATTCCAACGACATCGCTCGTTGGGGTGGTTCGCTTGGCCCGTGGATCATGGGTACGATCACCGGTTCCGGTGACGCCGCCACAATGGCCTTCAACGAAGCCGTCACGCCTCATGCTCCGGAATTCGGCATGGAAATCAAGTCCCTGGGTGCTTTGGCCTTCTTGACCGGTGCCTTGGGCCGTACGATGAGCCCGATCGCAGGCGCCATGGTTGTTGTATCCGGTATCGCCATGGCCAACCCGATGGACGTTGCCAAGCGCACCGCCCTGCCTTGCACGATCGCCGTGTTCATGTTGGCCTTGTTCATGGTCTAGTTTGAATACTCAAACTTAACCAATCTCAAAAGAGGGGTAGATTCAGTTCTTCCCCTCTTTTTTCAGGACTACAATTTTTCTTGAAAGAGAGAATTGACTCTCTCATTTTCTGATTTTTGCGTTGGAGAAAAACCATGACTCAATGTGCCTACCATGATCAATTAGTTAGCATTCGTCGTGAATTGCACCAATTCCCGGAAGAAGGCTGGACGGAATTCTGCACGACTGCCTTCATTGTCGAGCATCTTCGGAAGCTTGGCTATGAAGTTTTAATGGGAGAGAAGGTTATATCGCGCAAAGATTGTCTTGGCCGCGATCCCAAATTGGTGGCGCAAGCCATTGAAACCGCCAAGGCCCGAGGAGTCAGCCAAGCACTTTTGGATGAAATGCAAGAATTGACCGGATGCGTTGCCGTTCTCGATACCGGGCGGCCCGGTCCTACTGTTGCCTTGCGCTTTGATATCGACTGCAACAACGTCACGGAAAATCCCTCGCCGGAACACCGTGCCAGCAAAGAAGGCTGGGCCTCAAAGCGTCCGGGTCTCATGCATGCCTGCGGGCACGACTCTCACATTTCGTCCGGTCTTGCCATAGCTCGCTGGGCGATGGAAAACAAGGACCAATTAAACGGTAAGTTAAAGATTGTTTTCCAACCTGCCGAAGAAGGTGTGCGTGGCGCAGCGGCCGTTGCCGCCAGCGGCATCGTGGATGACTGCGATTACTTCCTCTCAAGCCATATCGCCATGATGGCTAAAACGGGTGAAATTATCACAAGCCCGATAGGTTTCCTTTGCACCACCAAATACGATATTTCTTTCAAGGGACGTCCAGCTCATGCTGGTATTGAACCGAACGCTGGCCGCAATGCATTGGCAGCCGCTTGCCACTGCGTCACACAACTTTTAGGCATTCCGCGCCATGGCGCCGGTATGACACGTGTCAATGTCGGCAAGATCACAGCCGGTGAAGGCCGCAATGTGATTCCTGTCAACGCCAAATTGGTGATGGAAGTTCGCGGTGAAACCGGTGAAATCAATCAATTTATGGCTAGCGAAACCGAAAATATCGTCGAAGGTGTTGCCAAGAGCTTCTCGGTTGAATACCACATCGAAAAAATGGGTGAAGCGGTTGACCTTTTCAATGACAAGGAATTGGTCGATATGCTCGATGACGTTTGCGCACATACCGAAGGCGTCAAGAAGGTTTTGCACGAAGTCAATTTCGGCGGATCTGAAGATGCCACAATCCTTGCTCGTCGCGTGCAGGCCCACGGTGGCAAGGCCGCCTACTTCGTGTTGGGTTCCGACCGTACCGGCGGACACCACACCTCTGACTTCGACATCGACGAAAATTCTTTGGATACCGGTTTGAGAATTTATTCTCAAATGCTCACACGTTTGATGAAGTAGTCCTTCAATAGCTGGTATTAAGATCCGCGGCGCTGAGGTGCCGCGGATCTTTTTGTCTTTGGTTTGGCATCCGACTTTTTTGCCACCATAATTGACAAGAAGAGGAAAAAATTAAAATGGTCGATCGCATCAAAGTTCGGGGCGCCCGAGTTCACAATCTCAAAAATATCAATGTTGATGTCCCGCTTAATAAAATCGTGGGGATCGCGGGCGTGTCTGGATCCGGCAAATCTTCTCTTGCTTTAGGTGTTCTTTATGCGGAGGGATCCAGGCGTTATCTGGATGCATTGTCAACCTACACGCGACGGCGCATGACCCAAACTGCCAAAGCCCAAGTCGATGAAGTTCTGTATGTTCCCGCCGCTCTCGCTCTTCATCAAAGGCCGTCTATTCCCGGAATTCGAAGTACATTCGGAACCGGAACAGAATTGCTCAATAGCCTGAGATTAATGTTTTCTCGTCTGGCCCAACACAGGTGCCCAAACGGCCACTATATCGAGCCATCATTGAATGTCGCCGCGGGGGAAAAATTGCACTGTCCGGTGTGCGGTGCCGAGTTTTACGCACCTTCCGCTGAAGAACTCGCTTTCAATAGCTTGGGAGCCTGCAGAACATGCTCGGGCACCGGCATCGTACAGAGCGTTGACCGCTCCACACTTGTGCCTGACGAATCCCTTACGATTGACGAAGGCGCTGTGGCTCCTTGGAATTCGCTTATGTGGTCCCTGATGAGCGATGTCTGCAGAGCAATGGGCGTAAGAACAAACATCCCATTTAGAGATCTGACGGATAAAGAAAAAGACATTGTCTACAACGGCCCGGCTGTCAAAAAACATATTTTCTACAAACCCAAAAACGGTCTGCAAGCCGGAGAGCTCGATTTCACATACTACAACGCGGTCTACACCGTCGAAAATGCACTCAGTAAAGTTAAAGACGAAAAAGGCATGAAGCGGGTGGAGAAATTTCTCAAACAGGATATCTGCCCGGATTGTCACGGCTCACGATTAAATCCCGCCGCCCGCGCACCCAAACTGCTTGGTATTTCGCTTGATGAAGCTACACGCATGACGCTCTCCGATCTCGTTGTCTGGGTACGCTCTATACCAGATTCGCTTCCCGAGAATATGCGCCCGATGGCACAAAGCATTATTGAGTCGTTTGAAGATGTCGCAAGAAGACTTCTGGAGTTAGGGCTTGGCTACCTGACACTTGATCGTGCAAGCAATACGCTCTCGACCGGTGAACGCCAGCGCATGCAGCTTGCGCGTGCTGTGCGCAACCGCACAACCGGCGTGCTCTACGTGCTTGACGAACCCTCTATCGGCTTGCATCCGAGCAACATAGAAGGTTTAATCGGTGTCATGCAGGATCTCGTCAAAGATGGCAATTCTGTCATTTTGGTAGACCACGACACGCAAATTCTTTCATGTGCCGATTGGGTGATCGAAATGGGACCGGTTGCAGGCGCCCAAGGCGGGAAAGTCATCGCAGAAGGACCGATAAAGAAAGTTATTGCAAACTCTAAGTCACAAATCGGTCCGTTCCTAGCAACGAAAAGGAGTCCTCGAATTCGACCGCAAGTCCCTGACTCTCAGCTCTTTGATCTTGGCACCATTGTCATGAATACGCGTGCCATCCATACAGTTAAACCGCTTGAAGTCAAAATTCCAAAAGGCCGCTTAACCGTTGTCACAGGCGTCTCCGGCTCCGGCAAAACCACCTTGGTTCTTGAAAGCCTTGTGCCTGCCATCGACGCTTTGACTAAACAGCAAAAACTACCCCAACACGTCAAGAAAATTAAAGCCGACGACATCACGGACGTGAAATTAATTGATGCCACACCGATCGGAATTAATATCCGCTCGACAGTGGCAACCTATGCCAACGTTCATGACGAATTAAGAAAGATTTACGCAAAAATACCGGCCAGCAAGGCTCTTGGATTAAAAGCGGGAGACTTTTCCTACAACACTGGCAAACTTCGCTGTTCGTTATGCGACGGAACCGGAGAAATCAGTCTGGACGTACAGTTTTTGCCCGACGTCGACATCCCCTGTCCGCAATGCCAAGGCAGCCGCTACAGTGAAGAGGCGCAAGAGATCTCATCTGAGGCTGTTTTTGCCAGCCACTCTTTGCCGGAATTAATGTCGATGGATGTCAACAGCGTGCTTGCCATCTGCGGAAAAGAAAAATTAATCGCTCAGCGTCTAAAGGTTCTGCAAGAACTGGGCTTAGGTTATTTAACACTAGGCGAGCAAACGCCCAGCCTCTCGGGCGGCGAAGCGCAGCGTTTGAAATTAGCAAGCGAAATGGGCAAAGCGCAATTGCAAAACGTTTTTGTTTTTGATGAGCCAACGATTGGTTTGCATCCGCTGGATGTCAAAGTGCTCTTAAATGTTTTTGAAAATCTGATCGCCCAAGGCGCAACGGTGATTGTCATCGAACATGATTTGGACATTATCCGCAACGCCGACTACATCATTGACATGGGCCCTGGTGGCGGTGAGTCGGGTGGGAAAATTGTGGCCGCAGGCTCACCCACTGCAATACAAAAGTCTTCGGAAAGCATTACCGGACACTACCTGTAGTTCGCATTTTTGGCAGACAAAAGGTCAACACACGGGTAAAATAATACAGTTTTACATTTTGTCGCTCAGCTTATCGAGCGTATTTACATGATTTATTGTTTTTGAAAGGAAATTTCCAATGTCCGGACACTCTAAGTGGGCCAATATTCAACACCGCAAAGGCCGTCAAGATGCCAAGCGTTCCAATTTGTGGACGAAACTCGTCCGTGAAATTATGGTGGCTGCCCGCAACGGCGCCGACCCCGATGGCAACTCGCGCCTTCGTCTCGCTCTTTTGAAGGCTCGCGCTGGCAACGTGCCCAAAGACACCATTAAAAACGCCATTTTGAAGGGCTCCGGCCAATTAGAAGGTGTCAAATTTGAAGAAGCTCGTTATGAAGGCTATGGTGTCGGCGGCGCCGCGTTGATTATCGATGCAGCAACTGATAACCGCACGCGCACCGTGGCCGATGTGCGTCACATTTTGAGTAAAAACGGCGGCAACCTCGGCGCTGAAGGCTCCGTGTCCTTTATGTTTAAACACTGCGGTCAATTCCTCTTTGCACCCGGCACGGCCACAGAAGACGATGTCATGGCTATCGCGCTTGACGCAGGCGCCGATGACGTAATTGTGGACGATGAAGGCGGCATTGAAGTGACGTGTGATCCGCAAGCTTTTGAAGCGGTCAACGAGGCTTTTGAAAAGGCCGGCATGAAGCCTGAAATGGCAGAAGTCACGATGAAGGCTTTAAACGAAACCTCTTTGAGCGGCGAAGATGCTGAACGCATGCAACGTCTGATTGACGCTCTTGAAGATTTGGACGACGTCCAACAGGTTTACACGACGGCTGTATTTGAAGACTAAAAACTTTCTCCAGGAGCTCTCCATGAAGATTCTCGTTGTTGGCAGCGGTGGTCGCGAACATGCTATCGCGTGGCGTTTGGCGCAGGACGCTCGAGTGGAAACCGTTTATGTGGCGCCGGGTAATGCCGGCACCGCCTTGACGAAAAAACTGATCAATGTGCCGGAATCCGATATTGCCCGCCTAGCGGATTTTGTTAAAACCAACGACATTCGCTTCACGGTCGTCGGTCCTGAAGCTCCTCTTGCCGCGGGTATTGTGGATCACTTCCGAGCTTGTGGTCTAAAAATTTTCGGTCCGACGAAAGCTGCGGCTCAACTGGAAAGCTCCAAGGACTTCGCCAAAGCTTTCATGAAGCGCCACGGCATACCAACCGCCGATTACGAAACCTTCACGGATGCGGCTGCCGCCCACGCTTACATTGATAAAAAAGGCGCTCCCATTGTCATCAAAGCTGATGGACTGGCTGCCGGCAAAGGCGTCATTGTCGCCATGGATTTAGCGCAAGCTCACGAAGCCGTCGATGACATGCTTGAAGGCAATGCGTTTGGAGCCGCAGGTGCCCGCGTCGTCATTGAGGACTTCTTAAAAGGTGAGGAAGCGAGTTTCATTGTCATGGTTGACGGTGAACATATTCTGCCCATGGCTTCCAGCCAAGATCATAAGCGGTTGCTCGACCATGACATGGGACCGAATACAGGTGGCATGGGGGCCTACTCCCCCGCTCCGATCGTCACCGATGCCATTCATGAACAAGTCATGCGTGAAATCATTCGACCGACCGTTGAAGGCATGGCCGCTGATGGTATTCCTTTCACGGGCTTTCTTTACGCCGGCTTAATGATTGATCGTGACGATCAAGGCAAAAGTGTTGTAAAGACTCTCGAATTTAATTGCCGCATGGGTGATCCGGAAACACAGCCCATCATGAGCCGTCTGTCTTCTTCTTTGGTTGACATGGTAGAGGCCGCTATCGAAGGAAGATTGGATACTGTGCAAGCCAAATGGGACGAGCGTGTGGCGCTCGGCGTTGTATGCGCGGCGCGCGGCTATCCGGAAAAACCGGAAAAAGGCGCTCAAATCACTATGTTGCCGGCCGAAAATGACTCGCTGCACGTTTTTCACGCCGGTACAAAGGCTCATGAAGGACAAACCGTTGTTTCCGGCGGCCGTGTTCTTTGTGTCGTTGGCTTGGGCGAAACGGTCAAGGATGCGGCTCAAAAGGCTTATGACGGCGTCAAAAAAGTTCGTTTTGATGGTATGCAATATCGCACCGATATCGGCTACCGAGCGATGAAATAAGTCGTTTTAATGCGGGAAAGGCCACTTTCCCGCTTTTTGTTTATGCGTTTTGGATTTTTCGGCGGAACATTCAATCCCGTACATTTAGGGCATCTGACCTTAGCCAATGAGGCCATTGAATCTCTTCAACTGGATCATCTTTGGTGGTTACCGGCCAATCCTTGGCAGAAAGACGCCGCCGATTTAATGCCGGTTGATGATCGACTTGAAATGCTCAAAAGAGCGATCGCTGATCAGACAAAAATGTCGATTGACACTCGTGAGCTGGATCGACACACATCCTCCTACTCCATTGACACGGTTAAAGAACTCGCACAACTTTATCCTAAAGACGATCGCTTTTATCTGATCGGTTCTGATCAGTGGGAAAATTTTCATACATGGAAAAACTGGCGGGATATCTTTGATTACGTCACTATCGTTGTCTTTTCTAGAAACGGGCAACACAATGTGCCTGCCACTGAGGTCTCTCGCTTTTTGTCGCAACATGCCATCGAAGTAAAAATGCTCACCATGCCCGCACTTGATATTGAATCAAGCCAAATCCGGAAAATGCTCGCTCAACAACCTTGCAATTACTCGCTTTTGAAAAACAAACTTCCATCAAACGTTCTTAATTACTTGCAAGCAAAAGAGCTAAGAAAAGATTGATACAATCTCTCCTATAAACCAAACAAATAAGAGATTAATTTATGGATATTCGTAAACTGCAACGTGTGATTGTTGACGCCCTCGAAGACGTGAAAGCACAAGACATCGTTGTTTATAACACAAAGCATCTTACTTCCGAATTTGAGCGTGTCATTATTGCCACCGGTTCGTCAAATCGTCAAACGCGCGCCTTGGGCTATAACGTTAGCCATGAAGTCAAACAAGCCGGCGGTGAAGTCATTGGCATGGAAGGCACGGATACCGGCGAGTGGGTGCTTGTGGACTGCGGACAGGCTATCGTACACATTCTGCAGCCCGCCATGCGTGAGTACTACAACCTCGAAGAGGTTTGGGGCGGAAAAAAAGTCAATATCAAACTGAGTTCTGAAAAGGAAAAAGAACAAGAAAAGCAACCCGCTGCTCGCCGTCGTCATATCGTCCGCGGAAAAACCATTAAAATCGTGGAAGACTAGTTCAAACACGGAGGCTGCTTAGGCAGCCTTTTTTAAATTTTATGAAAATCACCATTGTCGCCGTTGGTCTAAGACAGCCCGCCTGGGCTGACGCTGCTGTTGAAGACTATTTAGGACGCTTTCCAAAAGATTGGAGCGTGACTATCAAGGCCGTGAAGCCCGAGCAAAGAGCCGGGCAAAGCACGACCAATATCATGCGCATTGAAGCCGAGCGTATTCGGGCGGCCATTCCTCACAACAGTCTCATCATCGCCATGGATGAAAGGGGAAAAGACTTAACAACCATGGACTTTGCTAAAAAAATCCGTTCGTGGCGAGACTCCGGTGAATCCCTTTGCTTTGTCATTGGCGGCGCTGATGGCTTAGATTCTGAACTGAAAGCGCAAGCGCAAATGCTGCTGAGGCTTTCTTCCATGACACTGCCTCACGCCATGGCTCGAGTGATGCTCACCGAACAGATTTACCGCGCCTTCAGCATCCTCACCAATCATCCTTATCACCGAGCATAAAGTGCAAACGATGAACTCCCCTCTTTCCCTTTATTTAGCGTCCAAAAGTCCTCGCCGCAGGGAAATTTTGCTGCAACTGGGTTTTTCTCCCATTGTTGTCGCCAGCAATGCTCACACGTTGCGTAATTTTCAAGGCGATGAGGTTCAACTCCCTGGGGAATCGCCCCAAGACTATGTCGTACGGATTGCGAAAGAAAAGGCGCTGATTGCTTTTGAAAAACTTAGGCGTGAAAACCAACCGGTTTTACCCCTTCTGTCAGCGGATACAACGGTCATTATCGATGACTTGATTTTGGGCAAGCCGGACGACGAATCACAGGCCAAGGCTTTCTTGCGGCGCCTATCGGGGCGATCGCATGAAGTTAGAACCGCTGTTTGCGTCGGAACAGAACCTGATAACCTGAAACTAGCTGTTAGCGTCTCCAAAGTTCGGTTTAAAACGCTCTCGGAAGATGAAATTTCCGCATACGTGCGTTTGGCCGAACCGTATGACAAAGCGGGAGGCTATGGCATTCAGGGATTGGCCGGCGCGTTTATTTGTGACATTCAGGGATCTTATAGTGGCATCATGGGATTACCCGTTTTTGAAACCTGTGAACTTTTAAAATCATTCGGACTTGATCTCTTTACCGGTGAAAGTCCGCTAAAATAATCAGGTTGACTGGAGGCTATCCATGTTAGATCAGAAAGCAGGTCGTTTATTTTTAGTTACCGCTCCCTCTGGAGCCGGCAAGTCGTCATTGGTAGCCGCTTTATTAAAAGCGGACCCCACTGTCCACTTGTCCATTTCCCACACCACACGCTCGCCTCGTCCCGGCGAAGTCAATGGCCGAGAATATCACTTTGTCTCCGTAGAGGAATTTGAACAACTAAAAGAAAACAACGCCTTCCTTGAGTGGGCGTACGTTCATGGGAACTATTACGGAACCTCAAAACAATGGATCGCCGAAGAGCTTGAAAAGGGGCATGACGTCTTGCTCGAGATTGACTGGCAAGGCGCTTTGCAAGTTAAACGCTTATTCCCTGACGTGGTCGGCGTATTCATCCTTCCGCCCTCGGTCGAAGCGCTTCGTGCCCGGCTTAACAAACGCGGCACGGACTCCGATGAGGTTATCGCGCGACGTTTGGCGGGAGCCGGCGCTGAAATGGTTCACGCGGGAGAATTTGACTACGTTATAATTAACGATGATTTTGATCGCGCAACAGGTGATTTGATTGCCATTGTCCGCGCATCTCGCTTGAGCTTTAAAACTCAGGCGATTCGTGAACGCGAAACGTTCAAACATTTAGGTATTCCGCTTTTGTAACATAAAGCGGAGTGCGTGTTGTTTTTTTCCTTTTTAGAATGAATCAATATGGCTCGTGTAACTGTTGAAGATTGCTTGAAAAAAATTCACAATCGTTTTGAATTAGTCTTAGCCGCCGCTCAGCGCGCCCGCCAATTGTCCTCCGGCGCGGTTGCTCGAGTGGACGCTAAGGACAAACCCACCGTCTTGGCGCTCAGAGAGATCGCCGCCGGTGAGATCACCAGGGACGAAATGTTCAAGCGCATTTCTTAATGCGACTGGAGAAAGCGAAGGGAAAGCCGCGGCTGAACTTCGCTTTTTTGTTTTCTAAACTTCTGCTTGCCGCGCATCAATAGTTCAACCTATTGCGGGCAGAGGCGAGTTAACCAAGAGGTGCTGCATGGTACCCAAATACTTACAAACTGGTTCAACCGATATTCTCGCCTCGATTCGTCAGTCCATTCTTAAGGGCGAATCGAAACCTGCGCAACCGCCTGCAATAAAAGAAGACCAAACCGAACTTCCGCTTATGACAGCTCCCAAAAAAGCTGGCATAGCAACTGCGGCCTCTTTAATAGAAATTTGCTCAAAATATATGAGCAATTCTGATATCGAAAAAATTAAAGAAGCCTACCGATACGCCGATGACGCCCATTTGGGACAGTTTAGAAAATCCGGCGAGCCCTATATCACCCACCCCATTTCGGTGGCCTGCATTTTGGCCGAATGGCACTTAGACTGCGCGGCCATTCAAGCCGGTTTGATGCATGATGTGCTTGAAGATACCGGCCATACGAAAAACGAAATGGCTAAAAAATTCGGCACAGTGACCGCTGAAATTGTCGATGGTGTCTCAAAACTCGATAAACTCAAGTTTTCCTCCAATGAAATCGCTCAGGCCGAAAGCTTCAAGAAAATGCTTTTAGCGATGAGCAAAGACGTTCGAGTTATCCTAGTAAAACTAGCTGACCGATTGCATAACTTGAGGACGCTGGGTGTGATGCGTCCCGAAAAGCGCCGCCGCATCGCCAAAGAGACGTTGGACATTTATGTTCCCATGGCTCACCATTTGGGCATCAATCACGCCTTCAGAGAACTGCAGGAGTTGTGTCTTCAAAACTACTACCCAAGACGCTATGAAGTTCTCTACAAGGAATTGATCGCCGCTCGGAAAAATCGCCGTCCGGCGCTTGAAGAAATCTTAAACGACACCAAACGCATGTTGGAGCGAGCCAACATTAAGGGACGAGTACTGGGACGCGAAAAAACCTGCTACGGCATTTACAACCAAATGCGGATAAAAAAATTGTCCTTCTCGGAAGTTTTCGACATTTACGGCTTTCGGGTCATTGTGACAACGCGTGAAGATTGCTATCGAACACTGGGCGCTTTGCACATGATGTACAAGCCCGTTCAATCTCGTTTCAAAGATTTTATCGCCATCCCTAAAAGCAACGGTTATCAGGGGTTGCACACGACCGTCATAGGCCCACAGGGCACTCCCGTAGAATTTCAGATTCGTACGGAAAAGATGAATGACATTGCCGAACAAGGCATTCTCACTCACTGGCTCAACCGTGGCAGCGAAAGCGATATTCAAACTCTGACTCACGCCTGGCTGCAGTCACTTTTGGACTTGCAACAAAAGTCATCCGACACGAGCGAATTTTACGAAAACATCAAAGCCGATCTCTTCCCCGACCGCATCTACGTATTCACGCCAAAAGGCAAAATTATTTCGCTTCCCCAAGACTGCACACCGATCGATTTTGCTTACCAAATTCACTCCGATGTGGGCAATCATGTCCGCGAGTGTCGAATCAATGGTCAAGTGAGTGACATTGACACAAAACTAGCCAATGGAGACATGGTTGAAATAGCGACCAGTTCGCTCTCTCACCCGGATCCTCGCTGGCTGGGATTTGTCAAAAGCGGAAAAGCGCGCGCCGAAGTTCGTCAATACCTGCGATCATTGGACTTTGACAGCGCCGTGCAAATTGGCCGAAAAGTGCTCGAAGAAGAAGCCCAAAAAGCTCATTTTTCACTTGACGATGTTTCCGATGACATTTGGAACGTCGTCACTAAAGAACACGATGTGGATTCTCGGGCGTCCCTTTACTCGTTAGTCGGTTCAGGAAAGGCTAGTTTTGTTGTGGTGTTGCACCGCTTGCAGTCTTTGGTGGATGAGGAAAAAGAGCCTGACAATGAAGCCGGAGACATCGAAGTGGTTGTGGGAGGAAAACGCCACCCCGCACAAATCGCTCACTGCTGTCACCCGGTTTGGGGTGATGACATCTGCGTGTTTGAGCGCGCGGGCCATGGCATTACCGTGCACCGTTCGACCTGCGTTCATGCGCAACAAGGACGAAACAATAACGCGGACCGTTGGGAAAACGCCGTTTGGGCAGATAACAACAACCATCACTTCACGGTCCCCATTGATATCAAAGTCAACGATATCCGCCCGGCTATTTTACAAGCCACTCAAGCAGTGGCTCAAGAGGGATCTTCCATTGTCGGCATGAACATTCCGGACGATCTTAATGATCCGGAGCTTCAATTGCTTATACAGGTCGATAACCGTATTCAACTGATGCGAGTGATGCGAAGCCTAAGACAAGTTCCTAATGTTAAGGACGTTAAGCGCCGCTTTGAATCATCGTTTTAGACTAAAATGGTCTCTGTGTCCTGAAGCGCCCGCACCTCACAGGTCCGGGCGCGTTCTTTTAGGTTAGGCTATGAGTAATCGTTCTACTTGGGGTTCCCGTCTAGGTTTCGTTTTGGCTAGCGCCGGCGCGGCGGTTGGGTTGGGAGCCATCTGGAAATTTCCTTATCTGGTTGGATCAAACGGCGGATCGGCATTTCTTTTCCCGTTTATTGTGCTCACCTTCACAATTGGACTGGTGCTGCTGATTGCTGAGTTGACCGTCGGACGCGCGGGCGCGGGTTGCATCGTGACCGCGTTTAGAAAACTTGGCGGCAAGCATTGGGGATGGGCCGGTTACCTTGGCGTGGTTACAGGTTTTTTAATTCTGAGTTTTTACTCCGCTATCGGCGGCTGGACAATCGCCTACTTTGTCAACGCCTGCTTAGGCTCTGGCCTTGTTTCTGATCAGGCGGCCCTGGGTGCGCACTTTGCCTCCATTTCAGGCGATCCCGTTTTAGCTATCGGCTATCAAGCGCTCTTTCTAATCATTACTGCCTGGGTTGTCGCTTACGGCGTGAGTAGCGGCATTGAGCGCCTGTCCAAAGTTCTCATGCCTCTTTTGTTTGTTCTGATGCTCATTATCATCGTTCGCTCGCTTTTCTTACCGGGCGCTTTTGAAGGTATTGAGTATCTCTTTAAGTGGAACCCTGAGGCTTTCACATTTGATGCGCTCTTGTCCACAATGGGCTTTACGTTTTTTTCTTTGTGCCTGGGCAGCGGCTGCATGCTCACATACGGAAGCTATCTTGACAGCAAAGTGGATCTTATCGGCTCTTCAGCTTGGATAGCCTTTTTGACCATTGTCAGTTCACTTCTGGGCGCTTTGATGGTGATGCCTTCTGTTTTCGCTTTTGGATTGGATCCAAGCGCCGGCCCCGGTCTAACGTTTGTCACCATGCCGGCCATCTTTGCTCAAATGCCTTTAGGCAGCCTTTTTGCCATCTCGTTTTATGCCTGTCTTTTGGTCGCCGCTATCACCAGCTCCGTTTCCATGCTGGAAATTGACGTGGCGTTTTTGCATGACGAGTGGAAGTGGTCCCGTCCCAAAGCGGTTGTGGTGACTACTTTCGCCCTTATGTTTGTCGGCGCCTTCAGCGCCTTGTCATTTGGCCCTCTAGCGGACGATAAATGGCTTGGGAAAACATTCTTTGACTGGATTGATTACCTCACGAGCAACATCAGCCTGCCCATCGGCGGCTTAATGATTGCCGTACTCTCTAGCTGGGTGGCCTGGCCTCAAATTAAACCGTTTATCTCCGGCGACAAATCTCATCTACACTCTGAGAGTACTTATTCCGTGCTGCGCTGGAGCATCGCCATTTTTGCCCCGATTTTAGTGCTGACCGTTTTGATTTCCGGACTCTAAAAACAATTAGCCGGCAAACTCTCGCCGGCTAATTGTTCATGTCCTCTTCGTTGAATTATTCAGGTATTTCAACGTATCCGACACCATTGTCAATCCTGACAACCGTGTTGAGCTTTTCACTCAATGCACGGATCTTTTCCAACGTTTGAGTCGATCCGGACAACTGTGGCCAGCCTCGTTGAGCGCGGCTGCTGTGCTGTCCCAAGTCAACGGGGTAGAGCTTCACATCCTTCACCTTCCCGTCTTCAATGGCCCAAGAAGCAGCGAAAGCATCCCAAATGTCGGGCATCGCAGGATAACCTACTTTTCCGCCCTTGCTGCGATTGTCCATATACTCACCGACTCGCGTATCTTGTGACAGGCGCATCTTCACAAAAGCGTCATGAGGCTGAGCAGCGATTGTTTCGGTTTGGAAAATAAAATTGCCGAGACTATGGAAAATCACGCCACCGTTGTAAACCTCAACTCCGCGAAGCATGTGGGGACCATGTCCGATCACCACATTGGCGCCGGCGTCAATCACTTTGTGCGTAATGGAGGAGACAAACTCAGGAATACTGAAGAAATCCTTTCCGATCATCTCATGCGTATGCAGACTAAACAGCACCACATCGGCCTGCTTCTTGGCTTCACGGATTTCACCGAGAATCCGTTCCTCATCAATGGGGTCCGGAATGGTTTCAATAAAATTGCGATCATCCAAAACAAATTGATAGGAACCGAAATGCGCGATATTGTCGGGCAGTGGAGCCGCATACCCCAATTCAACAGTCAATTCCTGCATGTCGTTGATATGAAGTGATTTGGCAAGACGATTAACCGTGCTGAATGTTTCCTGGTCAACGTGATAAATCGTTTTGTAGCGCAGAGGATTCAAACCGGGACGTCCACCCATTCTGAACCCTTGACCGCCCGCGGCTGCCGCCGGGTCGAAATTAGAAGTCGCGCCGATTAATGCGATGCGAGCGCCATTGGTTTCCAGGTAACATGCGTTGCTTGCTTCCTGAAGCGTCGCCCCTGTTCCGGCAAAAACCATGCTGCGTTCTTTTAAGTGCTTAATGGTTGCCAAGACACCTAAAGGACCAAAATCGCCTGAGTGATTGTTAGCGGTATTAAACAGGTTGAAGCCATAGCGCTTCATGTCATCGAGCATCTCCGGATCCGTCATGGCCCATGTGCCACCGCTTGCCGCGGCAGGGAAACCTTCACTATTGTGGAAAGTCATTTCCAAATTGGCAAAGCGCACATCATGAGATTCAATAAGCTGCTTTAACGGCTCAAACCCTGGATGCCCCTGATCGGGTAAACGGCGAGTAATAAAGCTGTCACCGGTGGCAATAAAAGTTGTCTTCATGGCAGGATCTCCTATAACACCACATTTATTATCCTCTGTTTCTGGCGCAGTGCAATAGTTATTTTCGCCGAGCGTTATATAGATAAAGTTGACTAGTTAAAACCTACGAAAAAAACAGAAAATGATATGAGCGTGATAACATGATCAAATGCGGTCGCCTTACAAAGGGTGGCTGACCGCGCCTAGGTTGCCGCTTAAGCAACCAACCGTAAAAATCGGGCTGCGCTCCCTTTCCTTTTCATTTATTTGCGCAGAATCGAACCTAAAACAAAGGAAAAGGCAATATGAAATTCGGCAAACTCACTTTGGCTGCCGCCGCGGCAGCTACCCTCTTGGCATTGAGCGGTTGTGGAGAACAATCAGACAGTGCCGCCCCTCAATCAAAAGATGTGCCTGTATTGGGCATTGTTCAACTAGTGGAACACCCCGCGCTGGATGAGGCCAATCGTGGCATCGTGGACGCCATTAAGGCTCGAGGTCTCAAAGTTGAGTTTGACCAACAAAACGCGCAAGCAGATCAATCCAATCTCGGCAACATTGCTCAGCGTTTTGTCAGCCAACAGTATCCTTTGATTTTCGCAATCGCGACACCCGCCGCACAAGTAGTCGCCAACGCTACGGATAAAACACCTATTGTCGCCACGGCTGTGACCGATTTTGAAGTGGCTAAACTTGTCAAGTCCAATAAAAAACCTCAAACCAACGTCACAGGTTCCTCTGATCTCAATCCCGTCGCTGAACAAGTTAAGCTTATGCTTGAGCTCGTTCCCAATGCGAAACGCATCGGCACGATTTACAACAGCTCCGAGATTAACTCCCAATTTCAAGCTCAGATTCTGAAAGAAGAATTGCAAAAACGCGGACTGACCTTAGTTGAACTGACCGTGTCTTCTGTCAATGACGTTCAACAAACCGCGCAAAGCATGATCGGTAAAGTGGATGTCATTTACGTCCCCACTGACAACATTATCGCATCAGCGATGCCTGTTCTCACCAAAATCACCACGCCCGCCGGCATCGGTGTCATCACCGGTGAAGAAGGCATGCTCAAAGGTGGCGGCTTAGCCACTGTCGGAGTGGATTACTACAACCTTGGTCAAATCGCGGGTAATATGGGAGCCGATATTTTGGAAGGTAAAGCCAAGCCTCAAGACATGGCGATTCGATATCAAACAGAATTCAAATCAAAGATAAACGCGACGGTCGCCGAACAATTAGAAATTAAGGTTCCTGAATCCTTGGCTAAAATTGCTGAACTCGTGCGTTATTAACTTATAGAAGCGAACTCCCGGCGTCTAATAAATGGCGCCGGGACAAAATCAGATAAAAATGATTGATATTTTGATTCCCACCGTTGCCCAGGGACTTTTGTGGGCGCTTTTGGCTTTGGGCGTATATATAACCTTTCGCGTGCTCGACATCGCCGATCTGTCCGTGGAAGGTAGTTTCCCTCTGGGAGCGGCTGTTGCCGCTACCGCCCTTGTTAACGGTTACGGTATGATCCCCGCCTTTTTATTGGCTGCCGCTGCCGGTGCGTTAGCGGGCATAGTGACCGGTTTTTTCACCACCCAATTGCGCATTCCCGCGCTTTTAGCCGGCATTCTGACCATGATCGGGCTGTACTCAGTCAACCTGCATGTCATGGGAAAAGCCAACATTGCCCTATTGCGAGTCGAAACCATCTTTACCTACACGGAATCTTTTGGGCTTAATTCCGCCTCTGCCATGCTGATTGTGGGTATTCTGGCTGCGCTTTTAGTCGGCGGTGTCATGTATTGGTTTTTTGGCACAGAAATCGGCACGGCGATTCGTGCCACGGGATGCAATCCCCAAATGGCGCGAGCCCAAGGCGTCAACACCAATAAAATGATTCTGTTTGGCTTACTTATCAGCAACGCATTGGTGGCGCTTTCCGGCGCTTTGGTCGCGCAATCCAATGGTTTTGCCGATGTCGGCATGGGAACGGGCACCATTGTGATTGGCCTGGCCTCTGTAATTATCGGCGAGGTTCTTTTTGGAACAAAGAGCTTTAAAAATTGCCTTATTTCGGTGATTTTAGGCTCAATTGTGTATCGGCTGGTGATTGCCATCGTGCTTCAACTCGGCATGCCGCCCAACGACCTGAAATTATTTACCGCCCTTTTAGTGGCCCTGGCCTTGTCCATGCCCCTTATTCGGGAAAAAATGCGGCAACGCCGCTCTCGCATTTAATCACTCGGGAGAACGTTATGCTTAAGATCGAAAATATTCATAAAACGTTTTTCCCCGGCAGTGTCAACGAAAAGCGTGCTCTTCAAGGGGTCTCTTTGACACTTAATGACGGTGATTTCGCTACGGTCATCGGTTCAAACGGCGCAGGGAAATCCACTTTGTTAAACGCGATCGCCGGAGCATTCCCCATTGATCAAGGGCGAATCAGCATTGACGGCGTTGATGTATCCCACATGCCGGAATATGAACGAGCGAAATATATTGGCCGCGTTTTCCAAGACCCGATGAAGGGAACAGCAGGCAAAATGATGATTGAAGAAAATCTGGCGCTTGCCAGTTGGAGAGGACGGCGTCTTGGTTTAAATTGGAGTTTTAAGGCAGAAAGAACCGCTCAGTTTAAAGAAGCGCTCAAAGAGCTCGACCTGGGGCTTGAGGATCGTATGAGCGCTCATGTCGGCTTGTTGTCCGGCGGTCAAAGACAAGCCGTCACACTTCTGATGGCGACACTGGTCAAACCCAAACTGTTGCTTTTGGATGAACACACGGCCGCCTTGGATCCTAAAACAGCGGAAAAGGTTTTACGACTGACAGAACGGTTGGTTAACGCGGATCGCCTCACAACACTTATGATCACGCACAACATGAGAGACGCCTTGCGTTTTGGCAATCGCCTCATCATGATGCATCAAGGACGAATCGTGGTTGATGTCAAAGCTGAAGAGAAAGCCAATCTCACCGTGCCCGATCTACTAGGACTATTTGAAAAGGGCGCTGGCGTTGTTACAGACGAAATGCTTCTGTCTTAATTGGGGTTGAGGGACAAAAATCGTCATCATTTTTTGTCCCTTTCCCTTACGAAATGTTTTGAGTTTGATTTTTGTCAGATTTCATGGGGTGTTTGCCTCATTGTTCT
>DVMY01000047.1 GCA_018714755.1 Candidatus Aphodousia faecigallinarum
AGAAAACTAAATTTTCTTTTTTCGATTTGAAAATAACACCGCTAGCTTGATCAGTTAACTGAAGTGATTCATATAGATGTTCGGTTACAATGTCTCCGGATCCATGATCACACGGCGTTTTAAAAAGCGTAACACCTTCGAATTCAGTCCCCTCCTCTTTAAGGAGTCGAACATCTTCAAATCCAACCAGTCGGCATAATTGCGCTTCATATGTGTTTTGAGTGAAAAGCGGAATATTTTTTGGTAGTAATTCCATTGCATATTGATCAAAATGGTCAAAATGCCAGTGCGTAACTATGATTGCGTCAACTCCGAATAGATCCTGAGGTTTGCAGGGCAAATCAATCGTCGGATTGCCTTTACCGCAAATAGGAGCGTCTGGCACGATGGGATAAGTGTTGGCCGGAGCAAGCATTGGATCAATTAAGAACCGCTTGTCTGCGAAAGTAACGATGCTCGTTGCGCTGCGGATTTGTTGAAATTGCATAATGTTCTCCTAAAAAATCTCCAGAAAGCTTAAAATCTACAGCTACTGTAGCTTCAAGTGTTTTGAAAAATGAAAATCGGCGAACTTTCGAAATTGACTGGCTGTCCTATCGGCACCATTCGTTTTTATGAGCAAAAAGGTGTGCTTCCCGGTGTAGCCCGCAGCATGAGCGGGCAAAGAGCCTATACCGAGAAAGATCTCAGGCGTCTGCGTTTTATTATGGATTGCAGAACCAATGGCATGAAACTTGAATGTATAGAGCGTTTTCTTAATTTCAGAGACAACCCTAAATTGGGAACGCCTTGGTTGCTTGAGCGCGTCAATGAGTATCTAAATGAAGTTCAAAAAAGACGTGAGGAACTCGATCGTGTGGAACGTTATCTAACGGATATTAAAAATAAATTGGAATTAGAAAACAATGATATATAGAGAAAACAAAGACTTGGATAACATCTAAATTAATCTCAACTATTGATCCTTTACCCCTTTTGGTGTATGGATTGTGTAGGACAGAAGAAATGTCTGTGTACACAATTTCTGTTCTAGAAAAACAATTTCAAGCTTTAGAGAAATAATTTGTGTACCGATTGTGTACAAATTGTGTACAAAAACTCTAAATTTCCTTAAAACTCAATACGAAAACAGGACGCCTGAAATAGCGTCCTGTTTGAATCAATCAGAATTAGCTCAAAGCGTAATTCTAATTTACTTAGGCTTTAGCCTCTTCTTCATCGAAGGGTTCAGAACCTAATTCGCCTTCCATACGGGAGACCATCAAAGCGGTGGTGGAGTCACCGACGACGTTGATACTGGTTCTAATCATATCCAAGATACGGTCAACACCGGCGATCAAGGCAATCACTTCGAGCGGGATACCGATTTGCGTGAAGACCAAGGTCGACATGATCAAACCAGCACCCGGAACACCAGCCGTACCGACAGCAGCCAACACACCCGTGATCACAACGATGACTTGGTCACCGAGGCTCAACGGAAGGTTGTAGATCTGAGCGGCGAACACGGCGCACACACCCATGTAAACGGCCGTACCGTTCATGTTGATGGTGTTGCCTAACGGAACCGCGAAGGAAGCAATCGAATTCGTGGCGCCCAAGCGGCGAGCGGCGAGCAAGTTAGCGGCCATAGCGGCTGCTGACGAGCAGGTCGTGAAAGCGATCAACCACGGTTCAAAGATGCCTTTGAAGTATTGGCCAAGCGGAATGCGAATGATGAACATCACGATCGGGATATAGATCACGATGATCAACAAAGCCGTGGCGATGAAGGACGACAGAATCAACTTGCCCAACGGGAGCAAAACGGCCAAACCGTGTTGAGAAACAACGACAGCCATCAAAGCGAACACGCCGATCGGAGCGTAGCGCATCACGACTTGCGTCATGTGGATCATCAAGTTGCCGACGATATCAAAGAAATGATATACGGGCTTGCCCTTTTCACCCAAGAAGTTCAAGCAGAAGCCGAACATGATGGCGAAGAAGATGATCTGAAGGATGGAGCCCTTGGCGAAAGCTTCCATCGGGTTAATCGGGACGATGTCAAGTAAGGTTTGAACAAAGCTCGGAGCCTTCACTTGAGCGGCCTTCAAGCCTTCCGTTGAAAGCGTAAGACCGACGCCTGGATCGATGATGTTGGCGATAATTAAACCAAAGATCACGGAAATGGCCGATGTGATCATGAAGATCAACAACGTCTTGATGGCCACGCGACCGAGTTTACTTACGTCAGAAATACCGGCGGCACCCGCAACCAAGGTTGCAAAGACCAACGGTACAACGACCATACGGATCAAGCGGATGAACAAGTCACCGAAGGGTTTCACATAGGTAGTGGCGAACTGGGAGTCCAAGAACATACCTACGATCACACCTAGGACAAGACCAATGAGCATTTGCATTGCCAAACCCATCGAGGCGGATTTAGATTTTGCCATTGCATTCTCCTTTCCAAATTTATATTTATTATCGCGAGCGGTCGTTTTTGAGCGCCGTAACAACGCAGAAACACAACTCTGCACACGGTATTAACGAGCCGAAACGTAAGGGTTTCAATCTCTTGTTTTCAATGTAGTATCAAAATGTAAAATGCGGAAGTAGGTAGAAACCCTAACTACTTTAGGATTTATACGTAAGGATTTTTGTAAAGATAGTGGAAAATGTTTGATTTATCCTAATAATTCAGGGCGTTATACCATTTCCCACTACTAGTTGAGGTTCGCATAAGCAAAAACGGCAACTTTTGCGTTTGGACAAAAGTTTGTGAAATCACGAGACGTTCCAGTCGATCCAACTGCTCGGTGTAGCGGAAATTGTCATGTTCAATGACTCCCCAGTACCGATTCCACAGCTGAGAACGCTTGTGGTGACAGGACTCCTCAACCAGTTTAATCAATAGCAAGTAGGCCTCAGAAAGTAAAAAGGCTCCACTATCAAATGAAGTGTTTTTCAGCGCTGCAAGGTTGTTCTCTGCTTTCATAAGAATAGCCATTTCAGCCGCGGTGCTTCTGTAAAAGGCTGAGTGATAGGCCATTGTCAGCGATTGAACGGTCCAACGTTTCAGCTGCTTTAAATAAATGGGTTGAGGCATCGGGAAGTCTCCAGCCTTGAGTCCAACCGGGTACGGCTCGCCAAGCGGCATGCCTTTTTCATCAATCGCCTGAGCTAATAGATCCGCGGATGGGCCTTCCTCTCTTATGATGTCTATCAGGAGACTCTCCTGATCCTCGGTTCGGAGAAATCGCTCAATAAACCGCAACAGTGGCGCCTTAATTTCAATCGTTTCGTCTCCCCACGCCTGAGCCCCAACGCTGCTGACTCTGACATAGGCAAATATGCTTTTATCGTTTAATAGGAAAAGGAAGCCCATCACACGAGGCTTTTTCGGTTTTATGTCATTAGGTGACGTGCAAGTGCTCTGGGCCTTAGAATGGATTCGCTCAATACGAACTGCCTTTTTCTTTTCGGTATTAATAGATGGCTCTTTTGTTTTCGGTTGGGTTTTAAATGAACGAATCAGCAGCCATAAAACAAACAATATGGCCAAAACCGACAGAATCAAAAAGAAATCAAAATCGTTACTCATGTTCCCCTTTCCTTTCAGGCATATTCTAATTGTTTTGATTAAATCCAAACCTTTGGCATTTTCTCTAATAACTTTTCAACTCTTTAGTTTTAAACAAACTATTGATTGGTATCGACTCCTACAATAAAAAAGGATAATTACGGGGGATTTCCATGAAAAAATTAAAAGTGGAAAAAGTCAAACTCAATAACGGAGTGAGGATTCCCTCAATCGGCATTGGCACCTGGCAGATACCGAATTCTGAGAATTTGGTTCTTTCGCTTCAAAGCGCCATTGAATTGGGTTATCGCTACATTGATACCGCCGCCATCTATGAAAATGAGCCATCGGTTGCCGAGGCTATCCGTCGCTGCGGTGTGAAGCGCTCCGAGTTCTTCATATCGTCCAAATGTTGGGCGGCCAATCGCACTTATGATTCTGTGATGCGCGCTTTTGAAGAATCACTGCGCAATTTAAAGCTTGACTATTTGGATTGCTATCTCATTCACTGGCCTTATACAAAAGGCGAGCCTTTGGCTTGGCAAAGCGTCAATATCGGCACATGGCGAGCCTTTGAAAAGCTTTACGAAGAAGGTTTGGTGAAAACCATCGGAATATCGAACTTCCAAATGCATCATTTGGTTAGTTTCTTAGCTCGCGCCAATGTCGCTCCCGCCATTAATCAGTTGGAATTTCACCCGGGCTATACGCAGCGCTCGGCGGTTTCTTTCTGCAAGAAAAACGGCATCACTGTTGAAGCCTGGTCTCCGCTTGGACACGGCGCGCTTTTGGATGAACCGCTCATTAAAGAGATAGCCAGTCATTATGAACGATCCGTCGCTCAAGTCATATTGCGCTGGTGCCGTCATCATCATGTAGTGCCCGTGACTCGAGCGCTCACGGCTGAACATCAGATAGAGAATTTGGAGAGTTTTGATTTTGATTTGAGTGATGACGACATTACCCGTTTGGACAATATGCCGCTTATGGGGTTTTCGGGCCTGGAACCCGATCACGTCAGTTTTTAAGCCGTCAATAGAAAATCCGGCGTTTCGCCGGATTTTCTGCATTGGACTCTAATCTTTAGAAGGCCGGCACAACCGCGCCTTGATATTTTTCTTCGATGAATTTGCGCATTTCAGGTGAGGTTAACGCTTTGGCAAGTTTTTGAAGATCCTCACGCTTATCACCCGTGCGAATCGCTACGATGTTGGCGTATGGTGAGTCTTTGCTTTCCATGTACAGAGCGTCTTTCATCGGATTGAGGTTCACCCCCAAAGCCTAGTTGGAATTGATGACCGCGAAATCCACGTCATCTAAAGCGCGAGGCAAAACAGCGGCTTCCATTTCAACGATCTGAATTTGCTTAGGATTGTTGATAATATCGGCTGGCGTGCCATTCACACCCACGCCATCTTTCAAGGTAAAGAACCCGGCGTCAGCCAATATCTTCAGCGCGCGGCCGCCATTGGTCGGATCGTTGGGGATGGCCACTTTAGCGGCATCAGCGACGGATTTAATATCTTTAACTTTCTTGGAATACACGCCCATCGGTTCGATATGCACTGCAACGAGTGATTCAAGTTGCAACTTGCGTTCTTTAGCGAAATTATCTAAATAGGGTTTGTGTTGAAAAAAATTGGCATCCAATTCTTTGTCTGCCAATGCCATATTAGGCTGAACATAATCTGTAAATTCGATGATTTCAAGCTTCACGCCCTCTTTGGCTAGTACGGGTTGGGCGGCTTTAAGGATATCTGCGTGAGGAACTGGAGATGCGCCTACTTTTAAAATACCGCTCTGGGTGTCCTCTTCGCCGCAACCGGTTAAGAGACCGCCGGCGGCAATGGCGCAAATGCATAATGATATGATGGAACGTCGTTTCATATTTGTACTCTCCGATGATAATTACCGCCCTATTATCTCGAAAGATTTTCGAATTGGGAATACACACAAACCTCTAACCGTGAGTAGTTAGCCTTAGATTTTGGGAAAAAATAATCTCCAGTGGATCAACCATTGGAGATTACGCTGTCGCGATTCAGTTAAATCAAATCAGCAATTGAAGGCTTGGCGATATCTCACTAAATCCTCAACAGTGATGACGCAAAGTCCATGCAGATTTGCAAATTCGCAAACTTGAGGCAGCTTAGCCATGGTTCCGTCAGGATTCATCAGCTCACAGAGAACGCCCGCGGGATTGAGTCCTGCAATTCTCATCAAGTCAACCGTTGCTTCAGTGTGGCCCCTGCGCTCCAGAACGCCATTGGGACGAGCGCGAAGCGGATAGACGTGACCGGGACGCAGCAAATCTTCAGGTTTGCCGTTTGGATTGGCGGCCGCTTTAATGGTTGTGACGCGATCGTGAGCGCTCACACCTGTCGTGCAACCACGCGCCGCTTCGATGGACACGCAGAAAGCGGTGCCCTGTGTATTGGTGTTGTTTTCAACCATTTGCGGCAATTTCAAGCGCTTGCAATCTTCATCGCGAAGGCAGACGCAAACGATGCCGGAGCAGGCTCTGATCATTAAAGCCATTTGCTCCACGGTTAAAAAGTCAGTCGAGAGAATCAAATCCCCTTCATTTTCACGGTTTTCATCATCGACAACCATGACACCACGGCCGGCGCGAAGATCCGCAATCGCACGTTTGACACGAAGATAACTATCCGCTCCATATTGAGCGAGCAGATTTTCAGACTGATGCATAAAAGTATCCTTTCATTTCAAAGACATTCAAAATCGCATCAGGGTGAAAGAGAGCGCAAAGATCAATGCGCTCTCCATGAGGAAAGCCGTTGCTCTTTCTTCCGGACTTTAACCGTCGGTAGCGGAATTTCACCGCTTCTGCTGACCGAAGCACCGCTTCGCGCTCGTGGACTATAACCACCGGTGGGGAATTTCACCCCGCCCTGAGACCGGTGGCTATTTTAACGCTTTTTAGTGGTGTCGGTGTAACGAGCGCTTAAAGCCTGCCATAGTTTGCGAATGTCCGAGGGCTGGCGCTCAGCCTTTTTCGAGCGATACTCACAATGCAGCAATTCATGAGCTAAATGTGAGCCCGGTTCACCCAAGCAGTCACGGTAAAGCGCGGTTATTTCAGGATTCTTATGAGACTCGCGAATACTCGCCTCATTGTCAATCTTATAGAGCGCTTCTTGGCGCTTGAGTGCATAGGGTTGGTAATTATTCTTCTTGCGCGGAGTTCCGCCGCCCGCAATACAGCCGCCCGGGCAAGCCATAACTTCCACGAAGTCATAAACCACTTCGCCCGCGCTCATTTTGTCTAAAAGCGCTTGCGTTCTGGCTAAGCCATGGACAATCGCCAAACGCACGATTCCCAGTTCGCCCAGATCTGCTTGCGCTTCTTTAACGCCGTCAAGGCCCCGCGCCGGTTCAAAGACCAACGGCGCCATGCTCACTCCGTCGTGAGTCAAGGCATAAACGGTGCGAACCGCGGCCTCCATGACGCCGCCGGTTGTTCCGAAAATAGCCCCGGCGCCGGAGTATTCGGTAAAGAGATTTTGATCATGGGCCATCGGCTTACAGTTTTTAAGATGCATGCCGCAGCGTCTCAATAATTTGGCAAGTTCTCGGACGGTCAAGACCGCATCGACATCCGGTCCCTCTTCTCGTGCCAAGGTCGGTCTTTGCGCCTCCCCTTTCTTTGCCGTGCATGGCATGATTGAAATCACTCGAAGTTTTTCCCGAGGGATATTTAATTTCCGGGGCAATAAAGCCTTGGCTAACGCTCCAAAGACCGCTTGAGGCGAGCGCGTCGTCGAAAGATATTCCATGATCATCGGAACATGTTTTTCAACGTAATTGATCCAACCCGGACAGCAGGATGTGAACATCGGAAGCGCCGCCTCTTTCTTTTCTTTTCTGGCTTTGAGGCGCTGCAGCAACTCGGTCCCCTCTTCCATGATCACAACGTCCGCGGCGAAGTTTGTGTCCATGACGTAGTCCATACCGATATGCTTTAAGGCATAAACGATAAGCGGCTCGACATTTTCACCGGCATTCAATCCGAACTCTTCGCCCAAGGTCACACGCACGGCAGGCGCCATTTGAACGATTGTCACTGTTTCAGGATCATCGATCATATTGAGCACGCGGTCTGTTTCATCCTTCTCACTTAAGGCGCCCGTCGGACAAACCAAAGTGCATTGACCGCACTGCACACACTTGGTGGAGTCAGCCCACCGTTTGGCTCCTGTCATAGCGACACCGGCGAGCGTGCCGAAATTGTCAATCGTCAAAGCGCCGATGCCCTGCACTTGACGACAAACTTCGACGCAACGTCCGCAGCGTATGCACTTATTGACATCGCGCACAATACCCAAGGAGGAGTCATCGTACGGTCGCTTGGCGGTGAAATTAGGACGTATTGAATTATTAGGCATGCCGATGAAAAGCGCGACATCCTGAAGTTCGCAGTTGCCGTGGCGAGGGCAACTCATGCAGTCTTGATCATGATCGGCAAAGAGCAGCTGCATTTGCAGCTGCTGCATGCGGCGGACACGCTCATTGCGCGTAAAAATTCGTTGTCCTTCTCTGACAGGAGTGGTGCAGGCCGTGACAATTTTGCCTTCTTCCGATCCCTCATCAAAAACCTCCACCAAGCACATTCTGCATGTGCCGGGTGTGTGATTTAATGGCATGAATGCGCAAAGAGTCGGAATGAAAATATCAGCGCTTTTTGCGACCTGCAAAATGGTTTGTCCCTCTTTAAAAGGAACCTTCTGACCGTTAAACCAAGCAAATTTTTCCATATTTAATTCTCCTTACACCGCTTGGTTTTGAATATGGGTGATGTTGCCGGGAATCGGCAGCTGTGTGACAACCCCATAAATTCGATAGCAACGCATGCAACGGTTGGCTTCACTGATCGCCTCTGCTTCTGTCATGGAAAGGTCCACTTCCTCAAAGTTTCCGCGCCGATCCTCTGCGCTCAGTGTTTTAAGTTTATGGCGCGGCGCCGGACATAAATTGATATGAGGATCTTTTTCCTTCATCAGATCGCCTTTTTTAATCAATTCCCCCATTCGTCTGCGAGCGACAAAGCCAACCGAACCGCGAGTGAGGTATTCATTAATGGATTGAGCGGCAATTTGCCCCTGAGCCAAACCGTCAATCAGCGTGGTGGGTCCGGTGGCGGCATCCCCGCCAGCGAACACGCCCGGCCGAGTCGTCGCTAACGCTTCGGAAACAGAGATGTTGCCGCGGTTATCAAACATAATGCCGTCATCATCGCACAAGACCTCTTTATCCAATCGCTGTCCGATGGCAGCGATGAGGTTCGTGCAGGGCAAGATCGTTTGAGTGCCCTCAATTTCGATGAGTTTGCCACGGCGAGAACCGGGAACTTTTTCCTCACGCATTTTGACAATCTGCAATCCGGTGACTTGGCCGTTTTCACTCAAAATTTCTTTTTGCACCGAGAGGAAATGGAAAATGATGCCCTCTTCTTTAGCGGCTACCACTTCTTCGTGATCTGCGGGCATCCCCTCTTCAGTGCGGCGATAGACCACATGAACTTGTCCGTCGGTCAAACGCGCGGCTGAACGGGCGCAGTCCATCGCCACATTGCCGCCGCCGACGACAACCAAGTCCCCAGTGAGTTTGAACGGTTTATTGGAGGTGACCGCGCGCTCAACTTTTTGCAAGAAGTCAATTCCGTTGAAGTAACCCGTTAGCGTTGTGTCTTCATTATCGAGGCCTAAATACATTCCCTTGGAGCAACCGACTCCTAAAAAGATGGCGTTGTAGCCCCGGTTAAATAAGTCCGTAATAGAAAAGTCGTAACCCAGGCGTTGATGGTAGAAATAGCGACCGCCCAATTCCTCAATCACGTCGGTTTCACTTTCCAACAGTCCCTTCGGTAAACGGTATTGAGGGATGCCCACTTGAGCCATGCCACCCGCGTGGCTGTTGGCTTCGAAGATATCCACTTTATAGCCTTGAAGCAGAAGGTGATAGGCGCAGTTGATGCCTGCAGGACCCGCTCCCACTACGGCGACCTTGGGACTCATGGGGTTGGTTTCGCGCTGAGCGCGATGAAATAGGTCTTCCATGGGACCGGTGGCGTCCGCGGCGTAACGCTTAAGATTCTTGATATCGACCGCGCTGTCCAAATACTGACGTCGGCAGGCCTTCTCGCAGTAGCGAACACAGACTCGACCGCAACTGCCGACTAACGGATAGTGACGCAGAAGAACGGCCGCGCTCATCTCGGGCTCGCCCGCTTTGATGTAGTCGATGTAGCGAGGGACGTCAACGTGAGCGGGACAAGCCTCAATGCATGGCGCGCTCATCACTGTGTAATAATCATAGACATTTTCAGCCACGGGCTGAGCATGAAGCAATTCGTCAGGACAGTATTCAAGCGCGCCCAAAAGTGCCTCGGGCGTGGTTTGCCCAATGCCGCAAAGACTGGTTTCCTTCATTTCGGTAGCAACCGATTTCACGTACTCCCAATCCACTTCATTTGCTTTACCCCTGACTGCCTTTTCGAGCGCTTCGGCGATGACGAGCACACCGATTCGGCAGGGAGTGCACTTGCCGCATGTCTCGCGCGCCGCTCTTTGGTAATAGCGCCAAAGCGAGAAGGCCAAATTCGCTCTTCGGTCCATCACCAAAAAACCTCGGTCGCAGACAAAGGTCATGATGGGATTGCCGGGATTGAATTGAGAAAATTGCTCGAGCGGCAAATCATCCGGTGCTTGCGGAGAAAATGTGGATCGATTGTCGTAAAAGCGTCCGTCCCAAACGCCGAAAATCAGGGGGTTCATATGCACAATTGATGCTTGCTTTAACTTAAATTAAGTAAAGCGGCGCACCCTCTCCTTATTAAATATTTTCTGACTTCTTCGGTTTTATTCGAAAACCGATTTATTTTAACAAAGAGCCCAATCGGCTAACGATGTCAAGTCTATAGCCGATTGGCCAAATCTGATTAGTGGTCAGATTTAATTCCGGCCCCGCACATTGTGATCAACGTATCGGGCGTCGGCCCATAGAGCTCACAGTAGTGATCGTAAGCCGCCAAGTTTGCCGCCGTTGTGTGTTCACAATAGATGCCACGAGAAGCCAGATAAGCTCTCGCTTGCAGGATTTTATCTTCGGGCGCCGTCACAAAACGAATATTGTGACGATAAGCCATTTCAAGCAATTCCTTACCACGCGAGGGCTTGCCGATGGCGATGCCTTCGGCGATGGTTTCAGACACTTCTACCTCGGCGGGCTCCTCGGCTTTATTCTGAGCGGCTTGATAAAGCGGATCGCAATTTTCGCTCTGCAGGGCGATGATTTGCGGGAATTTGTCAATGACACCCGAATTCAGCAAATGTTCAAGCGCTTTAACGACACCGATGTACAGGGTACCGTTGCCGACCGGCACGACGATATTGGCAGGGATGCGGCCTAACTGCTCAAATGTTTCGTAAATATAGGCTTTCATGCCTTCATAAAAGAAAGGATTGAAGACGTGATTGGCGTAATAAGCGTGATCTTTCCGAACCTTTTCTCGACAAACATCCGCGCAATGATCGCGGCTGCCGGGCACCTGGTTGACTTTGGCGCCGTGAGACTCAATCATTCGAATTTTGGCGGGACTAGTGCCTTCGCGAACAAAAATTTCGCAGCCGATCCCGGCTCTCGCGGCGTATGCGGCCACAGCATTGCCCGCATTGCCGCTTGAGTCTTGAACGCATGTTTTGACACCAATTGACTTCATGTGCGAGACCAAGGTCGCCGCTCCCCTGTCCTTGAATGACAGAGTCGGCATGTAGTAGTCCATTTTCAGCAAAACATTTTCATTGAGGCGAATGATTGGCGTCAGCCCTTCGCCCATGGAGACACTCTTCCATGCATCCCCGTCAAGAGCCATGAAGCGGCGATAGCGAAATTGACTCCATTCGCTTTTATCAATTAATTTTTCGTCCCATTTGGGCGGCGTGTAGTCCAACTCGAACAATCCGCCGCATTCGCAGCAAGGTTCCAGCGTTGTGACCGGTGTTACTTTTCCACAACGAGTGCAAACATAATTCAACATTTTTCTCACCTTTAGCGTTTCCCGTGAATTTTGTCCAAGTAGCCGTAAAGCGTCACTTTTGATA
>DVMY01000048.1 GCA_018714755.1 Candidatus Aphodousia faecigallinarum
TCGGCAAAACCTTTGTTAAGGTGACGCGGTTTTAGGACAGAATGATAAAAAAGGGGGTGTTGATAAAGTCGGCAATAACCGACGGAGTTTAACACCCCTTTGTCTTACCTACGATACTTATACTTGTATGAAATAAGGTCGTAGTTTCGGAATTTTGATTCTCACTTTTTTAAAATACTTGACAGAAATGAGGATCAAAATGCACAAACGCTTTTCTGAAGAATTTAAAAAATCAGCCATCATCCGTGTCCAAAACGGAGAATCTCAACTGAGCGTTGCCAATAGTCTTGGGATCAGTTACAAAACACTCAATCGTTGGATCATTCGAGCCAAAGGGCAAATGCCTTCAGAGAATGTTTCCTTATCTGAAGAAAATGCTCGGTTACGCAAGGCTCTGAAAGAACGAGAAGCAGAAATTGCTTTTCTAAAAAAGCAGCGGCGTACTTCGCAAAGATGCCGTAACGAGGTACGCCTTCCTTGAACACTGCATTCGTTGTGCAGAAGTTGGTCGGCATGCTGCTTTGCCAGTCACTCGTGCTTGTCATTTGTTGGGCGTCAGCGTCAGCGGTTTTTATGCCTGGAGAAATAGTGATAAAGAGCATCGGTTTGGAGTGGTTCATACCGACGCTTTTATTCTTGAAACGCTCAAAGCAGAAATTAAAACCGTGACAAAAAGCTATGTCCCCGGCGTACTTGTTTGCTATCGATTGCTTAGGCAAAAGGGCATCAGTATTGATATAAAACGCCTACGTCGATTGATGAGAGCGGAGGGATTATTCCATCGTTTTCATCGAAAGTATGTTTGTACCACTGACAGTGAACACGATTTGCCCAAAGCGCTCAATTTGCTAGATAGGCGCTTTGATGAGTTTGGAATTAATCAAGCTTGGTGCGGTGATATTACTTATATTCCAACGGCTGAAGGTTGGCTGTATTTAGCCAGTGTGATTGATCTGGGCACGCGCAGATTGGTTGGCTATAGCTTTGATAGGCGCATGACCAAACAACTGGTTATCAATGCTTTAAAAAAGGCTTATGAGAATGAACAACCCGATGCAGGTTGTATTTTTCATAGCGATCAAGGCTCTCAATACTGTAGCCAAGCTTTTCAAGAAACACTGCAAGAATACCAATTACGAAGCTCAATGAGTCGACGTGCTCAATGTTGGGATAACGCTCCTGCAGAAGCTTTTTGGGCCACTTTAAAACGAGAAACATTGCCTTTAAACGGATGCTTTAATTCACGTGAGGAGGCCAAAAGACATGTACAGGACTGGCTTTACTACTATAATGGACGTCGGCCTCATTCAAAATTGGGGATGAAATCGCCCAATGAGTACTACGTTCAGCTTCTGAACTCGATTTAATGAGGTTTCTATAGAGATTCAAAATTCCTGTTCTGCAACCCTATTCCAGAAGTCTGCAAAGACTTTTTGTCTGATCAAATTGGCTTATTCGTGCCGTTTGACGACAGTGAATGTCTTAGCGCTGATGGATATGAATCTATTTGCTCAAGAATTGGAGAGCTCCAAAGCATCTTCAATTTGAAAAATATCATTCGCATGAGTGATATCTTTCCTAGAGTTGAATTTGACCTCCAACGTAAATTGAACGATGGAAGCGTTGGTTGTGTATCAACTGGCGTTTATTCATTACTCATGGAATATGTCGGAGATTCTTTCCCGGCGTATCAAGCATTGGTGGCTGAACAAACGGAAGTATTCAACTCACTGTTTTCGTGTCAATACTTGCCCTTACACTCAATCCCAAACAAAGTAGCCAATCAAATTGGTGCTGCAAAAGTTGATGGGATTGGTTGGTGTGTCGACCTGTTTGAGGAAGGGACGTTGGAGCCATTCATTACATATTTGGCAAAATCGCCCTCAATTGCTGAAATTGTTAAGCAACATGAGATCTGGTGCCATTACCGTCAAGAATCTTGCAGACGTCTCTTGAGAGCTTACGAAGAATTGATGCGTGACTATCAAAAATGGTCATCCGATACTAAACATTAACATCAAAACTAAAGGTGATTCACAAACGTGTTTCACCTTTCAACTTAAATATACGTTGCGCAAAAACCACAAAAAAAAGCTAAAGTTTGATTTAATACGTTAGTAGTCTCTTTAGTAGTTTGATTTTGAATTTCTTTTAAAATCAACGAGATAGACACTCAAAAAAAGAAGTGGCGAGCCTTATCCTCGGCACTACATTCACTTCGCTGTGGCTGCTCCGTTCCCGGCCTGACCAGGTTCACGACGAATGCATGCGAGGGGACCCGCCGAGGCCGCAGTTTATCAAATTGCAGGCGAAATTTCAGAAACCAAAGGAAACGGCCATGCGGATTTCGCCGCATAGCCGTCCTTGAAGTCAGCATAACCTAACGCTTTTAAGCCGGATTGGGCAACTGAATTTGATCTCCTGTGCTCGTGATGTAGTCGTTGTAGATCTCTTCAGCGCTCGGGAAATACCACTGGCCGTTTGGCAACTTCACGGTCGTTTCCTTCAGGCGGAAAGTTTTAGCGCCGCAGGTCCAAACGTTGTAAAGCTTCATGTGAGTGCACAGACAGCACTTCATGTCCTCGGGTTTGGGCATGATCTTTTTAGTCATCATGTCCCACCACTGATTCAGGTACGGGCATTTGCCCTCATTGAGCATATAACCGTACGGTTCGCAGTTGGGCGGCACACGCATCTTGATCGCCGGAGACGACTTCAACATGCGCATTAAATAACCCGTGGCCGACAAGTGATTGACTTCGATATCACTTTCTTCGGCATTCAAATAGGCAGTCTTCACATTGTCCGGCAAACCGCACTCTTTACTAATCGTAAAGCGCGTGGCCACCTGCACTCCGTCGGCGCCCACCTCTTTAATCATTCGAACGGCCTCGCCACCCGTGAAAACGCCGCCAGCGGCAAACACCGGAATTTCAAGATGATTTTCTGCCAAGTAGGCTTTCACCTCTTTGACAATATTTTCCAGAGAATAATCCTTCCAATCTTCACCGAACCCCAAGTGGCCGCCCGCCAACGGTCCTTCCACCACAATGTAGTCAGGTAAACGGTTGACGGAACGATTGCGACGCAAGAAAAGATTCAAGGCTCTCACTGAAGAAACAACAATTCCCAAAAGCGCATCGTGAAAGCGCTTATTCTCACTCATGAGTTTGAAACTCGAGAGGTGGAGGCCCGCGGAAAGCGTGATTCCATCGATGCCGGCGTCAAGCGCCGCGTTAAGACGAACGCCAAGCGACTCGTGGGGGGCGTTGTAGGTGAGCTTTTCCATGCAATTGAGAAACACCAAGCCCTTGCCGGTTGCGCGGCTCATCACGTCGCTAATGTAGCGCATGGAGGCTTCGCGCACATCGTTTAAATCGAAGTGATTGTTTGATTTATCCGGATTTTTCTGCTGTCCGTAATATTGTTTCGTCTTTTTGGCGGTAAATTGCGTGCCGTAGAGGCGGTCACACAAATCCATTTGCATGGCGTCTGAAATATGAGCGATGCCGCCCAATTTTTCGATTGCCAAAACCATTTCAGCGGTAGAAATGTTGACCCCCATTCCGCCGACCATCAGCGGAACATAGTCTTTATCTTTTAAACGAATTCGTAAGTCCTTAAGACATACGTCACTAGAAGCGTTCATTCGAGACCATCCTTGTGGACAAAAATCAATACTCGAAAAGTATGTCAGCCCTAAATGTAAATTCCGTAACCAAAAAACTAGGACATACCCCTAAGGAGATCTCCCTTGACAAGACTAATCAAATCAGTAAATTAAAGTCGTTTTAACCCTCAGGAAATTAGAAATGGCTTTATTAACGAGTAAAAAATTACTGATCACCGGCATCTCTTCAAACCGCTCCATCGCCTACGGCATCGCCAAAGCGTGCCATGAGGAGGGGGCCGAATTGATTCTGACTTACAACAACGAACGTTTCCGTGAACGCGTGGAGCGCTTCGCAAACGATTTTGGCGCAGCCGCCGTCATTCAATTAAACGTTGCAAGCGATGAAAGTATCGAGGCGGCCGCCGCGCAAGTCAAAGAAATTTGGCCTGAAGGTTTTGACGGTTTCGTCCACTCCATCGCTTGGGCGCCGCGTGAAGCCATTGAAGGTTCATTCCTTGACGGCCTTTCCAGAGACGGATTCCTGACAGCCATTAACATTTCTGCCTATTCATTCGCTGCGTTGGGCAAAGCGTTCTTGCCGCAACTTGAGGGCCACAAGGCATCTCTTGTAACACTGTCTTTCCTCGGCGCTGAAAAAGTGGTTCCGAACTACAACACGATGGGTGTTGCCAAGGCCGCTTTGGAAGCGGTGACGCGTTACATGGCCGCCGACCTCGGCGCCAAGGGCATTCGTGTTAACGCCCTCTCCAGCGGCCCGATCCGCACGCTGGCTGCAAGCGGCATCAAGGATTTCCAAAAGATGCTTGCCCACGCCCGCGACGTCTCCCCGCTTCACCAAACGGTCACGATTGAAGACGTGGGTCGCTCCACGGCTTTCTTGTTGTCTGACTACGCCCTGGGCATCACCGCTGAAACGCTTTACGTTGATGCGGGTTTCCAAGCCATGGCCGGGCAAGTTCATCAAGACGAAAATTAATTTGCGTGTTTTTGGCAAAAAAGTGGTTGAGCTTGCTGCGCTCAATCACTTTTTTTACGCCGCCGGTCAGACTTAACAAACTATTACTCAAATAGAGAAATTCGAATTCCAAATCCTGAAAAAATCCGTTATGCTCGTCTCATCAGAAATGGTATTCAATACCTTTCATGGATTTTGTGTTTTTAGCTAGGGGAAATTAAAAATGAGCGATATTGTTCACTTAAATGATTCCAATTACGAAACCGAGACGGCTCAAGGCGTCGTGGTGGTTGACTTCTGGGCTCCGTGGTGCGGTCCGTGCCGCGCGTTGGCTCCGCATTTGGAGGCGGCCGCTCAAAAGTTCGACGGCAAGCTTCGCATTGCCAAATACAATGTGGATGAAGCCAATGAATACGCCGCTAAATTAGGTATCCGTTCGATCCCGACCTTGGTGGTGTATGAAAACGGACAACCCATTCAACAACACGTTGGCTCCATGGGTCAATCTCAATTAGAAGATTTTTTAAATCAATTCGTATAGAATGCCCTCCGACTCGCTTCAGGCGCTATGCCTGAAGCGAGATCTTTAAAGAAATCCTTTTTATATCTAACGATCAGAACAGCGGCGAGAGCTATCTGCTTTCCCCTGACTTTTCAATTCACAATTTCAAAAGATTCAAATGCATCTTTCCGAACTCAAATCGTTGCATGTCTCCAAACTCTTGGACTGGGCCATTGACCTTGGTGTTGAAAACGCCAACCGCATGCGTAAGCAAGAACTCATGTTCTCCATTTTGAAAAAGCGCGCCAAAGACGGTGAACAAATTTTCGGTGACGGCACGCTCGAAATTCTCCCCGATGGCTTTGGCTTCCTTCGCAGCCCTGAAACCTCTTACTTGGCGAGCACCGACGACATCTACATCTCTCCGTCACAAATTCGTCGCTTCAACTTACACACCGGTGACTCTATTGAAGGTGAAGTGCGCACCCCGAAAGAAGGCGAACGCTACTTCGCTCTCGTTAAAGTTGAAAAGGTCAACGGTCAACCGCCTGAAAACTTAAAGCACCGCATGCTTTTTGAAAACCTCACGCCTTTGTTCCCCAATGAACATTTGGTGTTGGAGCGTGACATTCGCGGTGACGAAAATTTAACGGGTCGCGTCATTGACATGATCGCCCCGATCGGCAAAGGCCAACGCGCTTTGATTGTCGCCTCTCCCAAGAGCGGTAAAACGGTTTTGATGCAGCACATCGCTCATGCGATTACAGCCAACCACCCCGATTGCGTTCTCTTCGTTTTGCTCATTGATGAACGCCCTGAAGAAGTGACCGAAATGCAACGCACGGTCAAGGGCGAAGTGGTGGCCAGCACCTTTGATGAACCGGCCTCCCGTCACGTTCAAGTGACCGAAATGGTGATTGAAAAAGCTAAGCGCCTGGCTGAAAGCAAGAAAGACGTGGTGATTTTGCTTGACTCCATCACTCGTTTGGCTCGCGCCTACAATAACGTCATGCCGACCTCCGGCCGCGTGCTCTCCGGCGGCGTGGACGCCAACGCACTTCACCGCCCGAAGCGCGTCTTCGGTGCCGCCCGCAATCTTGAAGAAGGCGGCTCCTTGACGATCATCGCCACGGCTTTGGTGGACACCGGCAGCCGCATGGATGACGTGATTTACGAAGAATTCAAGGGCACCGGCAACATGGAAGTACACTTGGAACGCCGCTTGGCTGAAAAGCGCATCTACCCGGCAATCAATGTTCTTCGCTCAGGCACTCGCCGTGAAGAATTGTTGCTCAAGCCTGATGTGTTGCAGAAGGTTTGGATTTTGAGAAAACTTTTGAGCGACATGGATGAAGTCGAAGCGATGGAATTCCTGCTCGAACGTTTGAAAGCCACAAAGAGCAACGCGGACTTCTTTGATTTAATGCGCCGCGGCGGTTAAACCGCTTCTTCTAAAAAAACGGATTCGTTGGTTTGACTGGCGAATCCGTTTTTCTATTTTTCTGATGAATTTTCTTGCTATTAATCTCGATCATTTTTTCAAAAAAATATGTTTCTCGTTTCGTCAATAAGAGCTGAATCTAGATCAATTGTTCCGACCTATTTACTCAAAAAGAATCTCAACATGCCAAAGCAAATTAACCCACCCAAAAAGGCAAAAGCCGCGCCCGCGTAACCAACCCATTCAATAGCGGGCATGGCGCATACCCAACCGCCAACCAATGCGCCTCCACCGATTCCCACATTCGCAATGCCTGAATAAATAGACATGGCGATTGGAGTCGCCTGAGGCTCCAAGCGAATGACAACGGATTGAAACACCAAGCCGAAAATCGTAAAGGTCATGCCCCAGAAAACACATAAAAGCATCGCCGACCAAATATGGCCGCTTGAAAATTCGAGAAGCGCCAGACAAATGCCTAAACCGAACGTCCCGCAGGCAAAGAAAAACTTCGGATGGGTGGCAAAGGCTTTTGAAAAGAGAACGCTTGCCAAAATCCCCGCCACACCAAACAAAGTGAGCGTAAACGTAATCTCACTTTCTGGCATTTGAGCCACTTGAGCCATGAAGGGTTCAATATAGCTGTAACCCGTAAAGTTCGCGGTAAACATCAGGGCGGTTAACACATAAACACCGATTAGCCCCGGATTTTTCAAAATGAGGGGAACTTTAGCAATCGATGAGCCTTGAGCGCCGGCCGGTACTCTGGGGAATATGAAAAGCAGAAAAATCGCAACCGCCAGAGCAACCAAGCCGATTGAGAAAAAGGTCGCTCGCCAGCCCATGTACAGACCAATCATACGTCCAAGCGGCAAACCAGCAATCATGGCCACAGCGGTTCCCGTCACCACAAGGCTTAAAGCGGCCGCCCCTTTTCCTCTAGGGGCGATTTTCACCGCAAGGGGCGAAGCGATTGACCAGAAAATGGAATGAGAAAAAGCGACACCGACGCGCGAGAGCATCAAAGTGATAAAACTCGGCGCGATCGCCGACAAAAAGTGACTGACCACAAACAATCCCAAAATGCCCAAAAGCAATTTTTTATATTCGATTCTCGAAGCCAACAGCATCAAAGGCAACGACAAGACCGTTACGATCCAGGCGTAAACCGTGATGATTGTCCCCGCTTGGGATTCTGTGATTTGAAAATCTTTGGCGATATCGGTCAGCAGTCCGATCGGAATAAATTCAGAGGTGTTAAAAATGAAAGCCGACAGTGTGAGTCCTATGACAGGAGCCCACAGTTTGAGAGCACCGGCATCGTCTCGCTCAGCCATGGCGCTATCCTTTCTTTGTGTTGTTAAGTGCGTGCGATTATAGGAAGAAGTGAAACAATTGAAAAGACACTTCTAAAGATTTTAAGTAGCGAAATTTCAAGCACGCTTTTTCTCAGCCCATCCCCAAAAAGAACTTCCGGATACTTGCTATTTATCGGAATTTATTAGATAATTTCGGTCCTCTGTCGGAACGTGGAGTCGCATGCCCGCAGTAAGACCTTTTAGATAAAGGCGTGTGCGCAAGGCGCTCAGGGCGACCGATGACTTTTTTAGGAAAACTTTACAAATGAAACAAGGTATTCACCCCGAATATCGCGAAGTGGCCTTCTGCGATTTGTCCATCAACAAGACGTTCATCATCAAGTCCACCGCTCAAACCAAAGAAACGGTTGAAATCGACGGCGTGACCTATCCGCTCGTCAAGCTTGATACGTCTTCTGAAAGCCACCCCTTCTACACGGGCGCTCAAACACGCATCGTTGAAGCCGGCCGCGTGGAAAAATTCCGCGCCAAGTACGCCAACCTCGGCAAGAAGGCTGCGAAGTAATTTTCCCCTCGAAAGTTTTTCGCACAAAGAGGCAGTCTGTCTTATATGGACTGCCTCTTTTCGTTAAAATAGCTAAGTCAAATTCATTAGCCTGTACACATGTTTGAAGAACGTCCCTCTCCGGTTGTCGCTTCGGCCGCCTCAGCCAGAAAGTTGCCGCGCATGGCGCTTTTGGCCCTGTTGGTTATATTCATTATTCCCGGCCTTTTATCGCGCGACTTTTGGAGTTCGTACGAACTGACTTCTTTTGCCCTCGTGCACACGATGCTGCAAAGTGACGCGGCAGGTTGGCTTTTACCCCAATTAGCCCAAACTGAATATGTCACTGACGGCCCGCTTTCCATATGGCTCTCGGCGCTTTTTGCCAAACTTTTCGGTTGGCTTTTCTCTGAAGCGAGTGCCAGTCGTCTAAGCGTGCTTGTGTGGTTTGCCATCGCCTCTTCAAGCATTTGGTATGGCACCTGGTATTTAGCCAGACGAGCCGAAGCCCAACCTGTGGTGCTCGCCTTTGGCGGCGAAGCTTCCCCTATTGATTACGGTCGAGTGGTGGCCGACGCCGCGCTTTTAATGTTTGTCGCCACCTTTGGCCTTTTCGTTCCGATTCGTCAGCTCTACGTGGAGAGCGCGCTTCTCGCCATCGTCGCGGCGTTTTATTTTTCGCTCGCCTGGACCTTAAGACGCGATGTGCTGGCGCCCTTACTCACCGGGATTACCATCGGCGCCGCAGTCCTAGCCGCCAATCTCTTTGTCGGCATCGTTTTATTGGTCATCGCGCTTTTCATCCACGCGCGTGTGCACGCCTATGAAACCCCTTTTATCAATCGCGCCACTCTCATCATTGTGGCCGCTTCGGCCGTGTTTTTCGTCTGGCCGATACTGGCGGTCGCCGTCGCCATTGAAACGGTGGACGCATGGTTTGATGTTTGGTGGGCAACGCAGCTTGCCTATTTTGGCCTCATTTCATCCTCTGAGGTGATTTGGGCGCTTGAAAACTTTATTTGGTTTTTATGGCCTTTGTGGCCCTTTGCTCTGCTGGCGCTTTACGCTTTCAGAAAACAGTGGGACCGCACTCATATTAAGCTTCCCTTGTTGATGCTTGCGGGTTTGTTCGTGCTCTTGCTTGCAGGCCACGTCTCGGGCGAACGACTGATGATGACGATGACCGTGCCGCTTTGCGTTTTGGCCGCGTTCGGACTTTTGTCCGCTCGTCGCTCTCAGGAAAACATCCTTGACTGGTTCTCCGCCACCGTATTTACGTTGGCTCTGGTTACCCTGTGGCTTTACTTTTTTGCCTGGCAAATGCAATGGCCGCCCAAGATGTTTAAATCCATTGTGAACCTGGCTCCCGGCATTCCCGCTTCGCTTCACGGACTGCTTTTTGTGCTCTGTTTTGTCACCTTCCTTACCTGGCTCGCCCTTGTGCTCTGGCGCATGAATCACTCGCAGGTGGTGGCTTGGAAGGGCCCGTGGCTAGCCGCTGCCGGCATCACGGCTTTGAGCATCACAACGGTTTATCTGTTTGAACCCGTCATTGACCGCGCAAGAAGCTTTGAACCACTCGCGCAAGAAGCGTTGACGGACTATCAGGCGAAAGCCAAGGCTCGCGATTGCATTGAAGCTCAGGAAATGGACCCGGTTAAAGAGGTGCTTTTCTCTTATTACGGCCTGCCGCTCACTCAGGACAATTCCTGTCGGTTTGCATTTACAACCGATAAATTCTTTGAAGAAAATTCAGCTGAAGAATCCGCCGTTTTAGGTCGTTACAATCGACCCCGCGATCGGGAACGGTTTGTTCTTTTCGACAAAGGTGAATGATGACTCATCCCCTTCCTCAACGCTTAACGCCCCCAGATATTTCCGGTCGAGCGATCGCTAAGCTTGCCGGACCGATTTTTGTCGCCAACATCGCCATTGTGGGCGGCGGCACGATTGACACGGTCATGGCCGGCCATTTGGGCGCCGATCACCTGGCGGCGATTGCCTTGGGGCTTGCCTCCATGATCATGATCTTTATGGGATTGGTTGGCATTTTGCAGGGCATGAGTCCAATCGCGGGACATCATTTCGGCGCACGCCGTTATGAAAAAATCGGCTTTGAACTCTCCCAATGCTTGTGGCTTGCCTTCTTTTTATGCTTTATCGGCATGCCTCTTTTGGGCTGCACTGAAATTTGGACCAATCTGGCCCAAGCCATGGGACCGGTTAAAACCATGGCTTCTCAGTACCTATTGATCAGCATGGTGGGGCTTCCGGCCGCTTTGGGCGGACGCGCCTTTGTTTCTTTAAACGCGGCGGTGTCTCGCCCCAAAGTGACAATGTATGTCTCGCTAGCCATGGTGGTGTTAAAAGCGCCCTTAAATGCGATCTTCATGTACGGTTGGTTCGGATTTGACGCGATGGGAGGCGCGGGCGCCGCGGTTTCTTCCACCATTTTGACCTGGTTGTCATTCTTTATTTACATCGCGGTTTGGAAAAAAGATCCTTTCTACGAATTAATGCGCTGCAAGCGCTACTATGGTCCTGATTTAAAGGCCATGTGGGCGCAATTGAAAATCGGCATCCCGATCGGTCTTTCCACTTTCTTTGAAGTGAGTTCCTTCACACTCATGGCCATCTTTATTTCGCGCTTTGGCGCCGTGACTGTTTCGGCTCACCAGATCGTGGCCAATATCACCGGTCTTTGCTACATGCTCGCGCTCGCTATCGGTATCTCCTGCACCGTGTTGGTTTCGCAGTGCCTGGGCGCGGGCTGGCCCAGCGTGGCAGAAAAAGCCACTAAAAAATGCCTCACGATCGCTGTGGTCATCGCCACAATCGTCGCCATTTCACTCTTTTTTGGCAGAGGCTTGTTTTTATCGCTTTACACAAACGATGAAACGGTTATCCGCATCGGCTACTCGTTGATTCTCTTCGGCATCCTCTATCACGTGTTTGACGCCATGCAGTGCGTGAGCGCCTTCGCGCTAAGAGGCTACCGAGTGACGTTCTGGCCGATGATCATCTACGGCGTCATGCTTTGGGGCGTTGGCTTGTTAGGCGGTTACTACATTGCCTTTATCGGTGAGCCCTTCACCGCACCGTTGGCCGCATACGGTTTCTGGGGCATGACCGCGCTCGGTTTATTTTTGGCAGGTGTGTCTTTAGCTTTTACGGCTCTTTATGTCGCCCGCATTAAAACCAAGGAAGACGCCGGAGAACACCAAGCTGAAGAAGCCGCCCATTGATCTTTTTATTGATTGCGCTGACGGCCCGTTTCCCGTTGGCGCAACCAACCTCCTTTAGATTCTCTTTCTTAACGGCCGATTTGTTAACAAAAAAGACAATGCAAACAAAATGCAAATTGTCTTTGTCTTAAAGCATCCTTGCTCTATCATGGAAAGTAGATCAACACAACTCCAATGAGAGGAGGCTATGAGCATTCAACAAAATTTAGTGGCAGGTGTCTGCGTTGCCATCGGCATTGCCTCGGTCGGCGTTTCACTAAAAGCCGGTATTGACCATTTCGTTGATCGTGACCGCGTGGTCACCGTCAAAGGCTTGGCGGAAAGAAATGTCGCGGCAGACTATGTGATTTGGCCTGTGACCTTCCGTGTCACCGGCAATGACTTGGGGGCGCTTTACCAAAAGGCGCAAACGCAAAGCGAAGAAATCAAACAATTCCTAATATCTCAAGGCATCAAGGCTGAGGATATCTCTCAGGGAACACCCACCGTTCAGGATCTGCACGCCGACTTTTACGGCACCAACCTGCCGCCGGAACGCTATCGGATGGAAATGGCTGTGTCAGTGGCCACAAATGCGGTTGATACTGTCCTAAAGGCGATGAGTAACCAAAGTGAGCTCATACAAAAAGGCGTGCTTTTCACACAAAACTATCGCACGCAGTTCTCGTTTAACGGACTCAACGCCATCAAGCCTGAAATGGTGGAAGAAGCCACTAAAAATGCTCGCTCCACCGCTCAAAAATTTGCAGAAGACAGCGACAGCGAATTAGGTAAGATCCGCCGCGCCTCGCAAGGTCAATTCACCATTTATGACCGCGACAGCAATACGCCTTACGTTAAACGCGTGCGAGTGGTCACCACGGTTGAGTATTACTTGAAAGACTAGTGCCAGAGGAAACTTTCGCCGCCTTCGGGCGGCGAAACACTATGCGTTCAGGAAAGTCTCAATGAGCGCTTTTGAGCGTGAAAAGACATCCTCTTCGAAAGGATCCATCGCCACCAAATCCGGCATGGAGCGCATCCAGGTCAACTGACGTTTGGCTAGCTGCCGCGTCGCGGCAACGCCTGCCAATATGAAGCGATCGTAGTCAATTTCGCCCATCAGATAATCAATGGCTTGTCGATAACCCACCGCTCGCATGGCAGAAAGATTGCGATCAAAGCCCGGGGCCTGCATCAGCCTTTTCACTTCATCCAAAAAACCGGATTGCACCATCATTAAAAATCGCTTTTCAATACGCTCGTGCAATTGGGCTCGATTTTGAGGCATCAATCCCAATGTTAAAAAAGAGTGTTTCGAACCCGTGTTTTTCTGATTTTGGTAGTAGGAAATGGGCTTGCCGGTCTGGTAGTACACCTCCAGGGCGCGACTGATGCGCTGGGAGTCCGTCAAATGAAGACGCGAGGCGGTTTGAGGATCCACTTTGGCAAGTGTCTCATGCATTGCGGGCCAACCCACTTGCGCGGCCTCTTTTTCAATTTTTGCTCGCACCGAAAGGTCGCTTGAAGGCATCTGGTTGAGCCCCTCTTTGAGGGCTTTCGCATAAAGCATGGTACCACCCACAATGAGCGGCAAGTGACCTCGGGAGGAGATGTCTTCGATTAACGCCTCGCAGTCTTTAAAAAAATCAGCCGCGCTGTAACTCTCAAAAGGATCTCGAATGTCAATAAGGTGGTGAGGCACGTTCTCTTTTTCCGCTTCAGTGGGCTTTGCCGAACCGATATCCATGCCGCGGTACACCAGTGCCGAATCAATGGAAATGATTTCCGCATTAAAAATGTGCGCGAGTTTTACCCCCAGGGCCGTCTTACCGCTCGCTGTCGGTCCCAGCAATAGCACCGCTTTAGCCATCACTTGCCCCGCATGAAGAATTTATCGAGATCGGTCATGGATAATTGAATCCACGTCGGAC
>DVMY01000049.1 GCA_018714755.1 Candidatus Aphodousia faecigallinarum
GGTCTTCCCTTTGATCTTGGCCCACTTCATCTCTGTAACTCGGTAAGACGGTACTCCCTCTTTGGTATATTCGATTTTGACACCGGCGTATGGTGGGACATTCTCAAAATTTACGTGAAGTGTGGCCAACTTTCGGCCGGCTTCTGCAAAAGCCATGAATTGCTCATAGGTGGCTACGCGTGGAATGCGGGGTAACTCCCTCATGAGATTGTTGGCGTAGCGGGTTCTATAGTCTTCAGAATGCAAAATGCCGTAGATGTAATAGAAGAGATCATCTTCAGTCATGGCTTTCCCTGGATAAGCCGCTTGGAAGTGAGGCAATGCCTCCTTGGTGATCCCACTGGGCATTTCATCGATGTCATCGAAATCCAAGGCGCTTTTCTTTTCTATTTGTTCACCCGGTAACCAACGAGGGAAACACTGTGCTCCTGCCTCCAGCATATTCAAGTCTGTAATTGAGTTTGTCATTAAACATGTGAATCCTTTGGAGCCTACCCCAGATGAACAGATAACTAAATTTTTTGACTCATTTGTTGGGAAAATTGCTGGCATTTGATAAACACGGTTATTCCAAAATCGATCAAAGTACAAGCTTTGATGGAAGAAAGGTCGATAAATCGATCTAAATATGTGGCAAGGATTAAATTTCTCTGACTTTTTACACTTTTCAAATCCAACTCTTTGCGGATGTATCCATGATATTTTGGTTAAGTCTTTTTCAAATTCGTAGCTCGAGTTAAGAACTTTTTTCTCAACTTCTTTGTTATAAAACTCAATACACGTATTCATGTTCCGTTTCAAGGCGATTGATCCACTTGCATAAGCCCAAATGTCACGATTGGTACATACTCCCAATGAAAAATTTTTGAAAATCGCTTTTTCATTTGTTTTCTTACCATCCAAACGCATGAAACGAGAGTAAGAATCATCTCGTTGATTAAACCAATCACCATGATCGTCCGGAACGATGACGTTCATTGGGGTATAGCTGATTGAACGATCCTTCTTGAGGACATCAAGTTTTTCCTCTCGGGTTAAATAGTCATCCACCGTATGGAAATAAATCTTTCCATGTTCTGAGGAGTCAGGATTTTTAACAAGGAAAACGATTGCTACCGGTGCCCGACTACCTTCTCCAAAAACCTTTCCGCCTTCCTTTCTAGAGCGTTCCCCAGATGTCCTTTGGTTTCCTTTTAAGTGGTAGACATAAATGGAATTAAATTCCTCTGTCATGCATTTACGCATGCCGTCTGCACTGCTGGTTTCCAGCCAACCGGCGTTGGTCACAAAGCCGATAATTCCTTTTCTAACGATGCGGTCAGAGGCCCAGCGGTAGGCACGAATGTACGAATCGTAGAGTTTTCCTTTGAGGGTGGAATCGGTACGAGCCACGTAGGTTTCCGTCAGTCGAGCATCGAGTTCGTCGTAATGCTCGTTTTGGTTGTCGTCATTTTGGGATTCCTGACCAACCGAGTACGGTGGATTCCCTACGATGACGCGAATATCTTGGCGGTTTAGTTCCGCCAATCGAGCGTTATTTTCACCAAGCGTTGTACTGAAAATATTACTTTGACGATTGTTGGCGAAGGTGTCCGTCCAAATCATCACTCTGTTCGGGCGGTACACTTTATACGAACGATTAAAGTAAGATTTTTGTTGTGTTCGGATAGAGTCGATCATATAATATTTAAACAACTTTGTACGCGAAATTAAAAACGAACGCCATGCCAAACTCTTCAATTGTTGGCTATGCTCGAGTTAGTAGCGTAGATCAACACCTCGATAGACAACTCGCTCAGTTAAAAGATGAGCACGTAGAGAAATTCTTTGTAGATAAAGTTTCTGGAAAAAATCTTGATCGTCCTGGCTTTGCGGCAATGATGGAATATGTCCGTGAAGGTGATGTGTTAGTAATCTGCTCCATGGATCGATTAGCAAGAAGTCTTATGGATCTCCTAAATGTCACTCGGACATTGCAAAACAAAGGGGTGACAGTCCGCTTCTTAAAAGAAAAAATCGAGTTATCTCCCTCAGGGGAAACTTCAGCCATTAGTAAGCTTTTGATGGCTATGATGGGAGCGGTAGCTGAATTTGAACGTTCTCTCATCCGGGAACGGCAGCAACAAGGAATTGCTCTTGCGAAGGCTCGAGGAGTGTACCGCGGCAGAAAGCCTGTTGATAATGAGCTGCTTGAGGAAGCAAAGCGCCGTATTGCTGCTGGTGTACCAAAAACAAAGGTTGCCAAGGATTTAAAAATCGGACGAACTACTTTATACAAATATCTGAAAGGATAATTCCACCAATTTATGCTGTGAGATAAATCATGACCACATCTATGACCAATGAAGTTGCCTTTGAAGCGTTGTTAGAAGATATCAAGCGAGCATCTAATGATGTTCAGAGGGACGCTGGGACCCGCTTTGAAACTTTGATTAAAGACTGGCTAACTCAGGAAGAGACCTATCGTGATCTCTTTGCCAAAGTTGAAACATTCAAGGAATGGGCAGCCTCTCATCCAGATTTGAGTAATAACGGTAAAGACATTGGTATTGATTTAGTCGCAACATTAGCTGAAAACCCGCAATGTTTCGCAGCGATTCAATGCAAGTTCTATGAAAAAGAAGCAATTGTTCCAAAGAGTGGAGTTGATTCTTTTATAGCAGCATCAAATCGTGGTCACTTTGTACAGCGTTATATCATCGCAACAAATGAAAGATGGTCTGAAAATGCACTTGCAGAGATGCAACGCGTCACCCCACCAATAACACTGATTACTCGTTCTCTATTGGCATCTTCACAGATTGATTGGGCGACCTATCTTAAAACCGGGCAAGTTGTTCAGCAAAAGAAGCGTACTCCAAGAAAGTACCAGGATGAGGCTATTCAGAATGTTCTCACTGGTTTCCAAGACCATAATCGAGGGAAACTTATTATGGCCTGTGGCACCGGCAAAACCTTCACCTCAATGAAAATCGCCGAAAGGATGGAAGGAAATAATGGTTTTGTGATGTTCCTTGTACCTTCACTAGCCCTCCTTTCACAAACTTTGACCGATTGGAAACGCCAGTGTTCTGTACCAATCCACGCTTTTGCCGTCTGTTCTGACACTACGACAGGGAAACCGGATCTGGCCAACATTGACGAACTGACGTCAGCTAGTGATCTCTGTTATCCCGCTACAACGAAGGCTGACAAACTTGCAGAAGAAATCAAGAGGGCTCGAACAGAACCTGGTATGACAGTCATTTTCTCGACCTACCAATCAATTGAGGTTGTGAGCGAAGCCCAACACAAATTTGGCATGGACGAAATTGGGTTGATTATTTGTGACGAGGCACACCGTACGGCTGGCGGTCATTACCAAGATGAAAGCGACGCCCCCTTCCAAAGGATCCATTCTGACGAATTCATTAAATGCCGAAAACGTCTTTATATGACAGCCACTCCACGAATTTATGGTGAAGTTGTAAAGGAACAAAAGGAAAAAGGTGAGGTCATACTCTATTCCATGGACGACGAAGAAATTTATGGCCCTACGTTCCACACTATTACCTTTTCACAAGCTGTAGGCCTTGGGAGTCTTGTGGATTACAAAGTGATTGTCCTTTCTGTGGAAGAAGATATTTTGCAAAGCCGCGCGATGAATGACTATGAACTCGTACAAAATGGAGGACTTTCTGTAAAAAATGCAGCTAAGGTAGTGGGTTGTTGGCGAGCTTTGTCCAAAATTGACCTACAGGGCGAGGTTTCTATGTCAGACGACCGACAACCTATGCGTCGTGCAGTTGGCTTTGCTCAGATTATTGAACCTAACATGAAGTATCTAGATCGTACTTCTTCGAAGCGTTTTACCGATAATTTTGAAATCACTATAGAAGAGTTTAAAGACCAGCAATACAAGAAACTTTCCGAGAACAATAAATCTCTCAGCAGAGAAGCTTATGATCTTCAGTATCCGCTAAAATGTCAAACGCGTCACATTGACGGATCAATGAATTCAACTGAAAAGGATGCTTTACTTAATTGGCTGAGGGAAGATCCTGAAGATAACGTTTGCAAAATTCTTTTCAATGTTCGGTGCTTATCTGAAGGCGTTGATGTACCGGCGCTGGATGCCGTACTTTTCCTCTCTCCAAGGAAATCACAAGTAGAGGTTGTACAAACTGTTGGGAGAGTAATGCGTGTCTCCCCACAAACAGGGAAAAAACGAGGCTATGTCATTATTCCGATTGTGACCCCCGCGGGTTTAGATCCGAGTGTAGCGCTCAACAATAATGCAGATTTCGATGTTGTATGGCAGGTTTTAAATGCTTTGAAGTCTATTGATACAGAGTTTGGCGCGATTGTTGACGGTCAACGAAATGTCATCGATAGCTCAAAAATTGAAGTTGTCTGCATCACCAATAAGAAAATAAACCGAAAAACAAAAACTAAAGATCCTAAAAAAATCCTTCCCAAATCGAGGAAAAAAGCCCAAACACTTCCAGAACAGGGAGTACTTGACTTCAATCACGATGAAATTCTTGAACAAGAAATTCGTGCCCGTATTGTGAAACGAGTTGGGAATCGTCGTGAATGGGGCGATTGGGCCGAGGATGTTGGAAAGATCTGTCAAATGCAGATCAAGCACATCAATGATGTGCTCAGTGATCCAACAAAAACAAAATCACGAGCTGCATTTGAGTCGTTTAAGAAAGAACTCAAAGCAACACTAAATGGCAATCTGACCGATGATGAAGTTATTGAAATGCTTGGTCAGCATGTCGTAACCCAACCTATTTTAGATGCTCTGTTCACCGTCAAAAACGGTGATGAGATCATCTATGAGTTCTCTAAGCAAAATCCTATTGCAACTGCAATGACTGCCATGATGAATTCCTTGGATAAGGAAAGCATGAAATTGGCCACCAAATCGCTTGAGGATTTTTATCGATCCGTCCGTAATCGAACAAGAACAATCAAAACTGCAGCGGACCGCCAACTGCTTATCAAAGAACTTTTTGAAAAATTCTTTAAAGCGGCCTTCCCTAAACAACAAGAGAAACTTGGAATTGTTTATACACCTATTGAAATAGTTGATTTCATTAATCGATCAGTTGCTGACCTGTTGAAAAAAGAGTTCAATTGCAATGTTGGAGACAAAGGTATCCATGTATTAGATCCTTTCTCTGGTACTGGCACATTCATAGCTCGTCTGATGCAAAGTGGCTTGATTCCAAAAGAGCAGCTTCCATATAAATTTGACCATGAACTTCATGCAAATGAAATTGTCCCGCTTGCCTATTATGTGGCATCAATGAATATTGAAGGCGTATTCCACGAGCTCTGTCCGAATGAAGTGTACCGTCCGAACAGAGTGATGATTTGGACGGACACCTTCGCCAATAATCGACAAAGTGATATCTTCAGTACAACGCTCGGTGAAAATAATGCTCGGCTAGCGGAATTAAACCGGCAAGATATACGTGTAATTGTGGGAAATCCGCCGTACTCGGTCGGACAGGAATCCCAAAATGACGACAATCAAAACGAGCATTACGACGAGCTGGATGCACGGCTGACGGAAACCTACGTGGCCCGCACTGATTCCACCCTTAAAGGAAAACTCTACGATTCGTACATTCGTGCTTATCGCTGGGCCTCTGACCGCATCGGTAAAAAAGGAATTATCGGCTTTGTGACCAACGCCGGTTGGCTAGAAACCAGCAGTGCGGATGGCATGCGTAAATGCATGGCTGAGGAATTTAATTTCATTTATGTCTACCACTTAAAAGGAAACCAAAGGACCTCTGGGGAACGCTCTAGAAAGGAAGGCGGAAAAGTTTTTGGAGAAGGTAGTCGGGCACCGGTAGCAATCGTTTTCCTTGTTAAAAATCCTGACTCCTCAGAACATGGAAAGATTTATTTCCATACGGTGGATGACTATTTAACCCGAGAGGAAAAACTTGATGCCCTCAAGAAGGATCGTTCAATCAGCTATACCCCAATGAACGTTATCGTTCCGGACGATCATGGCGATTGGTTTAATCAGCGAGATAATTCCTACTCGCGTTTCATGCGAATGGACGGTAAGAAAACAAATGAAAAATCCATCTTCAAGAATTTTTCTTGTGGAGTCGTCACTTCGAGAGATGCTTGGGCATATGGATCCGGTAAGCAACATGTTTTGCACAATATCAAATGTAGTGTCGAACACTACAATGGGCAAGTAGAGGCAGCTTTATTACTTGGAGAAACTTTTAAAGTTGATTTAGATCCTCTAAAGATGAAGTGGGATCGCCCTCAAAAACGAAACGTAGTACAGGGTAAAAAAGCAGAGTCAGCAACTATAGGGAAAGTTAGAAAAAGTCTATATCGTCCGTTCTTTTTGCAATTTTTGTATTTCGATCGTTTCTGGAATAACTGCGTGTATCAAATGCCTAGTATTTTCCCAACAAATGAAACAAAGAATTTGCTCATTTGTTCATCTGGGGTAGGCTCAAAAGAATACTCGTGTTTGATGACAAATTGTATAGCTGATCTACAACTAAACTTTAACGGTCAATGCTTCCCGCGTTGGCTACCGGGTGAACAAATAGAAAAGAAAGGCTCTCTGGATTTCGGTGACATCGACGAAATGTCCAGTGGGTTCACCAAGGAGGCATTGCCTCACTTCCAAGCAGCTTATCCAGGGAAGGCCATGACGGAAGATGACCTCTTCTATTACATCTACGGCATTTTGCACTCTGAAGACTATAGAACCCGCTACGCTAACAACCTCATGAAGGAACTACCCCGCATTCCACGTGTAGCTACCTATGAGCAATTCATGGCATTTGCAGAAGCCGGACGAAAGTTAGCGGACCTTCACGTGAATTTTGAGAATGTCCCACCATACGCCGGTGTCAAAATCGAATATACCAAAGAGGGAGTACCGTCTTACCGAGTTACAGAGATGAAGTGGGCCAAGATCAAAGGGAAGACCGGCAACGCAGCCAAAGATAAAAGCACTCTGATATATAACGATTGGATCACAGTGAAGAATGTTCCGTTGGGAGCTCAAGAATACGTTGTGAATAAGAAGTCTGCCTTGGATTGGGTAGTTGAACGGGCCTGTGTCAGCATCGACAAAGCTTCGGAAATTGTGAACGACTTTAATGACTACGCAGCCGAACAAGGTAACGAACGTTACCCGCTTGAGCTGTTCCTAAAAGTGATTACCGTCAGTTTAGAAACAATTAAAATAGTTAAGAATTTACCGTCACTGGAGATTCATCCTTTGGATAGAGATTGATGCATGGGATAAATGGTATGACTAAGCATACGAAGATTGAGCTTGACCAAATTGAAATGGTTGATGATCTACGAACTATTTGGCCGGACGAAGCTAGAAATTTCACTCCTTGGCTCAGTGAGTCAGAAAACTTAGAACTACTTGGAGAGGCAATAGGCAGAAATCTACAACTTAGTGAGACAGAATCCTCTGTGGGGGCTTTTTCCGTAGATATTTTGGCTACAACTGAGGATGATGATGGGGTCAAGACGGTCATCATTGAAAATCAGTTAACAGAAACAAATCATGACCATCTTGGGAAACTCATAACCTACGCAGCTGGTAAGAAAGCACAACTTATAGTTTGGATTGTTGAGGAAGCTCGCAATGAACATCAGCAGGCTATCCAATGGCTCAATGAACATACTGATGAGGACATGGGTTTCTACCTTGTGCAAATTAAGGTTTTACGTATTGGTCAATCTCGTCCAGCGGTAAAGTTCGAGTTAATCGAAAAGCCAAATGAATGGGAAAGAAAAATGCGGTCGAATAAAAACTTAACGGAAACAAAAGCACTGCAATTACGATATTGGGACGCATTTGTTGAGTATTTGCAAAATCAAGAAGAATTTAAAAAATATTTCCGTATTCCTGAGACAAAACCACAACATTGGTTAACCCTACGGGCGGGATCAGCTTCTTTTGCTGTAGGTTGCCTGGTAAATACTCAGCGTAAAGTTATAGGAACAGAGTTAACTGTTTGGAATAGAGATTTTTATGATTACCTATCTTCTCATAAGCAAGACTTTGAACGAGAAATCGGTCATGAATTAATTTGGCATGGGGAAGGGAAGCATACTCTGAGAATCTATGTTGAAACCCCAGGAAATATCAAAGGGACAGAAAAAGGATGGAATGAGTTTTTCAGTTGGTATTGTGAAATGGCTCCAAAGTTTTTAGTAGTGGCTCGAAAGTATCTTGTGAGCTTTAATCGAAAGAGATGATTTTGGAGTAAACCTATTTCGGAAGTGCTCGAAAAATGAATATTTCTGTAGAATTACACAAGGTTTTACACAAGTTTTAAGTTTCGTTTGCTGAGCCCGATTTTGTGGGAGTTACTTTTAGCTGACTCGCCACCAGAATACAAAAAAGCGGGAGGTCAAACGACCTCCCGTTTTGCATTTGTGTCGGCGGCTCGCATCGCCTCGAACCCAGTAATTTCAGTCCTTCCATCGCAATCGCCCCATCCAATCCGTCCGACAAAACGCCACAAATTCGTGCGCTCAGATCGAGAACAATCGCACACGAAATCTTGCCTATTTTCACCCAAAGGGTGAGTAAATTGAGAGCCAAAGGGTGAGTGCGCACATCGCGCAAAGCCTTGGCACCGAGGCGATTGCGTGGCATTGTATTGCCAAGGGGTGAGTAAATGACACGCCAAAGGGTGAGTAAAGGGTGAGTAAAACGCAAATATCCACGCTATCGGACGGCATCCACGCCGTGGGCGGTGTGGTCGGTTTGCGTGTCAGTAAACAAGGTCACAAAATTCGCTATCTTATGCGTTGGACTCGTCACGGAGTTCGGCATGACTACTACCTCTCAAATGAGGATAACTCTTGATAAAGGCTCGCATAAAGCTCGATGAGTAGTACAGAGGAAGGAAAATATTATTTAATCATTCCTTGACAAAGACGAGAGTTCAGCAGATAAGTCAGAGGGCCAAAATCGGGGCGCTCCAGAAGCCATGAGAACTGACTTCGGAACGCCCCTAATGCTTCGCTTTGCTATGGATGACAATTAGGCTTCACCCGGAACAATGAAAATAGGCATTCTGCAAGAAGCCACCATCGCGCGGGTAGAGCTACCGAAGACGAGTGAACTGATGCGCCCCTTACCGTGAGAGCCCATCACCACCATGTTGAGGTTTTCGTCCGCGTAGCGGGTTAACGTCGTTTGTAGCGAGCCCCTCAATTCAACGGGCTTGGCCTGCAATCCGGCGGCTTTCAATTGCGCCAAGGGAGATTCGATGGCGTTCATGTATTCTTCGTGTTCGTACTTCGGCAAAAGCTTGTCGAGTTCCGTGACGCCCTTGTCAAGCAATTCAGAAGGCACCGTTTCTTCGTCAGCATGAACGAAAATCACTTCAAAGCTCGCGTTCTTGCCGAATAATTCTTTATTTTGGACAGCGAACTTCGTGCAACGATCACCAAATCCGGAACCGTCCACAGCGATACCGATTTTCAGGTTTTCTTCACGGGGCGTGAAGTGTTCGCGGCAAACCAAAACCGGGCATGGCGCTTTTGCAATGGTGCCCAACGACACCGAACCCAAGTAGAGGTTCTTGAGAGCGCTCAAGCCTCGCGCGCCCATCACAATCAAATCCGCGCCGATTTCTTTAGCGTAACTGGCAATGACCTTGGCCGGGTGACCGATCTTGCTGGTTTTAATGACATTGGCTGGCAGCGTGGCGATATCTTCGGCCATATCATCGAAAACGGCTTTGATCTTATCGTCGTAGTACCAAGATTGAATGTCGAAGTCACCTTCCTCAGTGGGATGTTCCATGTAAGGCTTTTGCACATAGAGCAGTTCAATCTGAGGTTTTTGAGATTCAAGCCATGATTTTCTGCTATTGATGAATCGAATCGCTTCACGGCAGTCCGCACCACCATCGATAGGTACTAATACACGCATAACACACTCCGTAGTTGAAGAGAAAAACTATAAAACTCAATGGCTTATCGCTATTTTCCGAGCCATTTCTTTCTTAATTTCAGTGTACGCTTATTTAGTGGAAACGATTAAGGGTTTACACCAACTCTTGACTAAAGGCAAAAGAAAACCCGAACGTCGGTTCAAACGCTCGGGTTGTGGCCTGTTGTAGAACGGTTAGACGTTCGGAACCACGAGGATCGGCAAATTGGTTGCTGCGATCATGGCGCGGGTGGAACTGCCAAAGACCAATGAACGCAAGGCGCCTTTGCCGTGCGTGCCCATTACCATGACGTCCAGGTTTTCGTCAGCGTATTTCGGCAAGACGTATTCGGGATCGCCGATTAACTTCACGGCCTTGACGGGGACGCCCGCGATGTCGAACCGTTCAACCGGCGTTTTCACTGAGGCGTCAAATTCCAGGGCTTGGATTTCTTCCCATGTCATTTGAGGCGGTACGGGGCCTTCATTGACGAAATCCGGCGCGTAAAGCGGATCATCGGGCACCACGTTGATGATTTCAAAAGTGGCGTCCTTGCCGAAGAATTGACGGTGAGCGATCAGATAATCGGCGCACTTTGGACCAAAGGGCGAGTCATCAACAGACAAACCGACCCGAAGGTTGCCGGACTTGAGTTCGGTGGTTTGACGGAACACCAGCACCGGGCAATTCGAGGAGGCGATGGTCGCCAACGACACAGAGCCTAAATAGAGATTTTGCAAGGCGCTCAATCCTCGAGCCCCCATCACCACCAGGTCAGCCTTTTGCTCGTTGGCGTATTGAGGAATGAGTTGAGCGGGGTGCCCAACCAAAGAAGTCTTTTTCACTTCAACGGGAATCGCTTCAATTTCTTCACGCATGCTGGACCACAGCGCCATGGCGCGTGCGTCATAGTAGGCGCTCATGTCAAATTCAGGCTGCTCGGTGGTGCGCTCCACCACGGGTTTTTGAACAAAAACGAGCTCAATTTCAGGCTTTTCTTCTGAATACCAGTCTTTTTTCGAGGCAATGAATCGAATCGCTTCACGGCAATCTCTGCCGCCGTCAACAGGAACAATCACACGCATAAATCCGTTCTCCATGTTGTGTTTGTAATTTTTGGGGTAACGGTAAAAATTCCATAAAATTCAAAAACTTGAGTGATAGGAATTTTTGCCTGTCTTCTTAAGTTTAGTGTACTCCGTTATGAGTGGCTCCGAACAACTTTTTTCGCTTCGCGCTGAATGGACTTTTGAGCGGAAAAATAAGGAAAAAGCCTTGAAAATCAGTCTGAAAAGCGATTTTGTTCGGACTATAATTGGAACTTTCTTTGACTTATGACAAGCGAATGATTATGCAAGATTTGTCCCAGATCATTGCCCAAGCGCAGAGCGCATTTGCCAAGGCGAGCACGCCCGCCGCTCTGGAAGACGCGAAGGCCAAATTTTTAGGGAAAACCGGTTCAATCACGGTTTTGATGAAAGGACTCTCAAAACTCACGCCCGAAGAAAAGCGTGAAATGGGACAAGCTCTGGGGGCGGCCAAGCGCGCGGTTGAGCAAGCGCTTGAAGCCCGCCGCGAGGAATTGGCCAATGAGAAGTTAGCCGCTCGTTTGGCCGCGGAAGCGTTGGATGTGACGTTGCCCGGCCGCAAATATCCTCAAGGTGGAGTGCATCCGGTCATCATGACTCAAATGCGCATTGAGGAAATTTTCCGTTCAATCGGTTTTGATGTGGCCGATGGCCCCGAAATCGAAACGGACTGGTATTCCTTCACCGCTTTGAATAACCCGCCCAACCATCCGGCTCGCTCCATGCAGGACACGTTCTACGTGGACATGAAGGATGAAACTGGCAAGCTCTTGCCTTTGCGTCCGCACACCTCTCCCATGCAAGTGCGCTACGCCCGTACTCACACGCCCCCGATCAAGGTTTTGGCTCCGGGCCGCACCTATCGTGTCGACAGCGACGCAACGCACTCGCCGATGTTCCACCAAGTCGAAGGCCTGTGGATTGACACCGATGTCAGTTTTTCTGATTTAAAGGGCGTTTATACCGATTTCTTGCGTCAATTCTTTGAAACGGACGAATTGAAGGTTCGCTTCCGTCCGAGCTACTTCCCGTTCACAGAACCCTCTGTTGAAGTGGATATGATGTTCACAAGCGGACCGAAGAAAGGCCGCTGGCTTGAAATTTCGGGAGCGGGTGAAGTGCACCCCAATGTGGTTCGCAATTATGGCCTGGATCCTGAGAAATACATTGGTTTTGCTTTTGGTTCCGGTCTTGAACGCTTGACCATGTTGCGTTACGGAATTGACGATTTGCGCTTGTTCTTCGAAGGAGACTTGCGCTTCTTGAAGCAATTCAATCGTTAATGGCTTAACAATTTATAAAGAGAAGACAAGATGTTATTTTCTGAAAGCTGGTTACGTTCCTACATTAATCCGAATTTGACAACGGATGAACTGTGTGAAGCCATGACGATGGCGGGACTCGAAGTTGAAGAGGTGAGTTCAGTCGCCCCCGCGTTCACCGGAGTGGTTGTGGCGCGTGTGTTGTCCGTTAAAGATCACGAAAATTCCGATCACCTTCACATTTGTCAAGTTGATGTGGGCGATGGTGCGGAACCCTTGCAAATTGTGTGCGGGGCGCCCAATGTTCGAGAAGGCATTTTGGTGCCTTGCGCTAAGATCGGCGCCGTGTTGCCAGGCAACTTCACAATTAAGAAAGCCAAAATGCGCGGTGAAGTCTCTATGGGGATGCTCTGCTCGGCTCGCGAATTGGGCATTACCGAAGATCACACGGGGCTTTGGATTTTGCCTGACAACTTGACGGTGGGTGAAGATATTCGCACCGCCTGTCATTTGGATGACAAAAAAATCGAAATCAAGTTGACGCCTAATCGAGGTGACGCCTTGTCATTAATCGGGGTCGCGCGCGACCTTCACGCGATCACGGGGGCGCCTTTGACGCTGCCTGAAATGAGCGAAGTGGCGGCCAATTCCGACACCAAGATTGATATCAAGATTGAAGCGTCCGACTTGTGCGGACGTTACACCACTCGTCGTATTGACAACCTCAACATCCACGCGCCCACGCCGCAATGGATGAAGGATCGCTTGGAAAGAAGCGGTCAGCGCAGTATCTCCGCGTTGGTGGACATTTCCAACTACGTGATGCTTGAAACCGGCATTCCGACTCACTTTAGCGACGCTCAAAAAATTGCCGGCGGTTGCTACACCGTTCGCTGGGGTAAAGAAGGCGAAAAAATCGAGCTTTTAAACGGTCAAACGGTAGATGTGGATCCCGAATTGGGTGTGATCTGTGACGCCAATGGCCCCAAGGTGCTCGCGGGCATCATGGGTGGTGAAGACACCAAGGTGACCGATGAGACAACCTGTATTTCCATTGAATCGGCTTTTTGGCATCAAAAAGCAATTCAAGGCCGTTGCCGCCGTTTGAATTTCTCAACGGACGCGGCCTATCGCTATGAGCGTGGCGTCGATTTCGGTCAAACCGAAAAAGTGTTGCAGTACATCACTCGTTTGGTGATTGAAATTTGCGGCACCGAACAAACCGCCATTGGTCCTGTGATTGATGCGGTGACGGTGTTGCCTGAGCGCCACGAAGTGACGATGCGCGCCGATCGCGCCCGTAAAGTGATCGGCATGGATATCGACACGGAGACGATGGCCGAATGCTTTAAGCGTTTGGGCTTTGAATTTACGCTTAAGGACGAGGTCTTTAGCGTGAAGGCGCCGACCTATCGTTTCGATATCGAAATCGAAGAAGATTTAATCGAAGAAGTGGCTCGCTTGGTGGGCTATGAGAAGTTGCCCGATGTGCCCCCCATGGCCCGAGCTTATATGCACACGCGTCCTGAAGAAATGAGAAGCGTGCATAGCCTTCGCACTAAACTGGCGGACTTGGGCTATCAGGAACTCATCAATTTCAGCTTTGTGCCTCGTGAATGGGAAAAAGATTTCGCCGGAAACGATCATCCGATTGAACTCTTAAATCCGATCGCAAGTCAATTGTCTGTGATGCGCACGCAAATGGTGGGCGGCTTGGTTGACATTCTCAAATACAACCTAAATCGCAAGGTCACCAGCGCCAAACTGTTTGAAGTGGGCCGCGTCTTCTTAAAGGACGACTCGATTGAAACCACCGAGCAATCGGTGAAGGGCGTTTATCAGCCGGTTCGTATCGCCGGATTGCTTTATGGCGACGCCATGGGTGAGCAGTGGTCTGTGCCCTCTCGCTTGGTGGACTTTTTTGACGCCAAGGGTGACGTGGAGCGCTTGATCGCTCCGCTTAACGCCACCTTTGTTGCGAAGAGCTATCCGGCGCTTCATCCTGGTCGCAGCACGGCCATCTTGCTCAATGGCGTGGAAATTGGTTTTGTGGGTGAGTTGCATCCGAAACTTCAGCAAACGTACGGTTTGCCGCACGCGCCGAACGTCTTTGAAGTCGATGTCGCCTCTATTTTGAAGAAGGACGTGCCGTGGCATACGCCTGTCAGCAAGTTCCAACCGATCACGCGTGACGTCAGCGTGGTGGTGCCCCATGGGGTGACCTACTCGGCGCTTCAAAAGGCGGTGCTTGAAGCGGCCCAAACCGATAAGCGTTTGGAAGGTTTCGTGTCGCTTGATCTCTTTGACCTTTATCACAAGAAGGCCGAAGGCGATCAACCGGCTGAGGTGAGTATGGCCTTCCGTATGACGGTGCAGCCCGAGGATGAAAATTATTCGGGCGAGGCCGCTGAAGCGGCTTTGCAGGCAGTGCTGGAAGCCTTGGGCACTCAAGGCGCTGTCTTGCGTCAATAACATTCAATAGCTTGATCGTGGAAAACCATGACCGTCGTGTTTTGGCGGTCATGGGGTTCCGGAATCATAAAAAGAGCTGAAAAATCAAAGGAAAATCATTTCTTTGGTACAATGCTCGCAGTGTAAAAATTACGATTAAAGAGAGAGCGAGATGGAAACGAAAACCATGACGAAAGCCGATTTGGTTGAGATGCTTTTTAACCGCATGGGAATGAATAAGCGTGATGCCAAAGATATGGTGGACGCGTTCTTTGACGAAATCCGCGCGGCGCTTGAAAGCGGTCGCACCGTGAAGCTTTCCGGCTTTGGCAATTTCCAATTGCGCGATAAGGCTCAACGCCCCGGTCGTAATCCGAAAACGGGCGAAGAAATCGCTATCACAGCTCGTCGCGTGGTGACCTTTCATGCCAGTCAAAAATTGAAAGAAGCGGTTGCTAAAACCCACCCCTCTTTGCGCGAAACGAACAATAATCTTTAATGCTTCGGGAGGACCAAAATGGCTTCTGAAGAACCGGTACGAATGCTCGAAAGTGATACAAAAGACTTTGAGCTCACCGAATTGGACGCTCCGGAGGAAGAACTTCTGGGGCGCTATTTGCCGATCGGGGACGTCGCCAAATCCATTGGTGTGAATCCCTCGGTGCTGCGCTTTTGGGAGCAGGAATTTCCGCAGCTGCGCCCGACAAAGCGCGGCAATCGTCGCTACTACTGCTCGGAAGACGTGGCGTTGATCCGCACGATTCAGCATCTGCTCTATGAAGAGCACTACACCATTTTGGGCGCGCGCAATAAGATTCATGAGTTGCAGATCCAAAACAAGGTCAAAGGTATTTTGGATGAAAAGGCGAGCGCGCCTTTACAGATCAAGCCTCAGGAACCGGTTTTAGATTTGGCCGCGACATTGGCGGAATTGAAAGCGATACGCGCTATTTTGGACTCGCCCGCTCTGGAGGAGTCCCGTCGCCAGGAGCAACAAGCCAAGGAGAAAGCCGAGCGTGACGCGGTGGAAAATTTCGCCTTGGAGTCGGAAGATTTAAATGAGCTTCTGGCAAGAGAAGCCGAAGAAGAGGCGAGCGAGGCAGAAGCTTCTGAAAATGAAGCGGCGCAACAAGAGGAAGTCACGGCCCCGCACTCCTATGACCTTGGCGCCATTGGTGTTGATAGCGACGATTTCTTGCAGCCCAGTCCCAAGATTGGCGACATGAGTACGACTTCTGAAAAGAAAGAAGAAAAAGTTACCAAGGCAGAAAGGCCGAAGGTGGATACGTCCCACTTAGTTGTGCCGCCTCTTCCGGGTGAACGCCATGGGTTTACGGTGGGCATGAAAGTTCCCAAAAATCAGGAGCAGTCATTGACCTATACGTCTGCCATGGTGTGGAAGAAAAAGTAGGAAGCGATTCAACGCAGTAAGACCGATGTTTGGCTAACAACATCGGTTTTTTTCTATGGTTCTCCCTACTAGAGAGCATAGAGATGCGGGTATAACATGTTCAGGGTGCCGATCGTCTAATTAGGGAAGTGAATCCGGTTGGTGTGAAAGTGTCGTTCGAAAGGTCTATTTAGAGATGAAACCGCTTATAAATGACAGTCGATTGGAGAAACAACGCTGGGTTGTTTTTCTTTTGGCCTGTTTGATCCTGGTCTGCGCCGGCGCGAATTACGCGTGGAGCGTCTTTGCGCAGCCTCTGGCGCAACATTTAAAGGGTGATATCGGAGATATCGCGTTCGCATTCAGTTTGGCTAGTTGTTGTTCGCCTGTGGCAATGTTGATTGCCGGTTGGGTGAGCGATCACTTCGGTCCCAAACCAATGATCATTTTGGGTGGTTTGATGATGGGGGGCGCTTTTGTCGGCTGCTCCTACGCCTCTGACGCTTTAACGGTGATCGTGGTTTACGGTGTGGTTTTCGGCCTTGGCATGGGCGCGACTTTTTCTTCAACGACAGGCAATGTCCTTAAGTTTTTCCCCGATCGCAGTGGTTTTATCAGTGGATTGGCGATGGCGGCCTATGGAGCAAGCTCCGTGATCATTCCTCCTGTGGCCATGTACCTTTTAACCCGTTGGGGGGTGCAGCACGCGTTTTTTATTTTAGGCGTGGCTTTTATTGTTATTGTCGTGGCGGGCGGCGTGTTCAGCACGCGTTGTCCGGCGGGGTTTGTGCCTCGAGGATTTGTTCCTAAAAAAGCGGTTGATGGGCACATTCTCAGTTTGAATACTTTTGAGATGATGAAAACCAAACGCTTTTGGTTCATGTGGGGCATGGGGGTGTGCGGCGCGCTCGCAGGGATGATGGCGATTTCGTACGCGGCGATGATCGCGCAATTTCAGATGCGATACGAACCCGCGGCTTGCGCCATGGTGGTCTCCGTGGTGGCGATCGGCAACATGAGCGGTCGATTCATCGCCGGTGTTTTGTCAGACTACATCGGTCGGGTTCCTACGCTTTTTCTGGCACAACTTCTTAATTTCTTGGGAATGTTGCTGCTTTGGAGCTGTGGTCCCGGAGACAACGGTTTATTTGTGATAGCGGTTGTTTCTTTGGGATTGGCCTTTGGGGCGTACATGGGGGTGTACCCGAGTTTGACGACGGAGGAATTCGGTCCCGCGCACAATAGCGCCAACTATGGGATGATGGTGGTTGGTTTCTCTTCCACAGCCATGATTGGCCCTTATATTATGAATATTTGCTATAGCCGCTATGGCGAATTTAGTCAGGCTTATATGATTGGCTTGGGCATCACCTTCTTAGGTTTTCTTTTCGGTTACTTTCTAAAACGGGCATTGAGTCAAAAAGCCTAAGCAATATTTTTAGATTGTTATTTTTCAGTAAGAAAGCGGTTTGCTAAAAAGGATGGGATTGTGTAATATTCCCATCCTTACGTCGGGGCGTAGCGCAGCCTGGTAGCGCACTTGCATGGGGTGCAAGGGGTCGCGAGTTCGAATCCCGCCGCCCCGACCATTGAATTTAAAGAAGAGATCGGTTCGCCGGTCTCTTTTTGCATCTAGAGAAACAATTCCTGAGTATCTGACAGAAAGTCCCAACCTTTAGCCGTCGTCACAAAGCGTGTGAGTGGGGAAGGCATTAAACCCAGCTTTTGAGCTTTTAAGACGCTAGCCTGAATATCGTCTAACGTTAGGGCGGTCCGCTCGGCTAAGAGCTCCAAAGGAACGCCTTCGCGAAGTCTCAATACATTGAGCATAAATTCAAAAGCCTGCTCTTCCTTGGAAACAATCCGTTGGTTGGCGACCGCGTTCGCGCGTAGCGCATGATTGATGAAACTTCCCGGTTGCATAAACCGCGCTTCGCGCAGAATGGTGCCGTCTTCCAACGTGACCTTGCTATGCGCTCCCGCGCCACAGGCTAAATAGTCTCCAAATTGCCAATAATTCAAATTGTGCCGGCAGCGTTTGCCCGGTTTGGCGTAACCGGATACTTCATAGTGATCAAACCCGGCGGCTTCCAAAGTCCTCACCACTAAATCTTGCATTTGATAAATTGTGTCGGCGTCAGGAATGCCGTCAGGGACGTGTTTGGCAAAAACAGTATTGGGTTCGAGTGTGAGCTGATAAAAAGATAAATGTGTGCTTTGGACGTTCACGGCTTGCTGAAGCTCAAACTCAAGTTCTTGAAGTGTTTGACCGGGAAGTGCGAACATCACATCCAAATTGAAATTTTCAAAGTTATCCTGCGCGATTTCAATCGCTTTGAGCGCTTCTTGGCGATTGTGGATGCGTCCCAAACGCTTCAACAGATCGTCGTTGAAACTTTGAATGCCCATGGATAGACGGTTGATGCCAAGGCTTCGATAGGTTTTAAAGTTTGCCATGTCCACCGTTCCGGGATTGGCCTCTAAAGTAATTTCAATATCGTCGCTAATCTTATAGAGCTTGCAAACCGCCTCTAGAAACCGTTCGAGCTCGAAAGGAGGAATAAGTGAAGGGGTTCCGCCTCCAATAAAAAGGCTGACAAGGGGGCGATTTTGAGCGTATGAAACCGATCGCTCTAAATCGGCAATTAAGGCGTCGATATATTGATGCGTGAAATCATCAGACTTTGGCAACGCGTGAGAGTTAAAGTCACAATATGGACACTTTCTCACGCACCAGGGCCAATGGGCATAAAGCGAAAGGGGAATCGCAGTGCTTGTCATAGGGCCCAGCGTTTTTTCATTTCTTCGATGAGTTTGACCATCGCCAGTCCTCGGTGGCTCACCGCGTTTTTTTCTTCCGCGGTGAGCTCGGCGGCTGTTTTGCCGACTTGAGGAAGATAAAAGTAGGGGTCGTAACCGAAGCCGCCTTCTCCTTTGGCGGTGTCGATCACTTCGCCATACCAACGTCCCTCGGCGATGATAGGCTCCGGGTCATCAGCGCTTCTGACCGCGATCAAAACGCACGTATAATGAGCGCTGCGATCAGCCACTCCTTTGAGTTTTTCCACCAATAGCGCGTTATTGCGCTTGTCGTCTGCGGGTTCGCCCGCGAAACGGGCGGAATGAACGCCCGGAGCGCCCCCTAAGGCGTTGACACAAATGCCGGAGTCATCGGCGATGGCGGGAAGGCCCGTAAGCTTGGCGGCGTGACGAGCTTTAGCCAAACAATTTTCAAGGAATGTGCTGTAAGGTTCCGCCGCCGCCGGAATATTGAATTCACCTTGAGGATGCACTTCAATGCTAAGGGGAGCTAAGAGCTTATTGAATTCGCGAAGTTTCCCTTTGTTGTTGCTGGCTAAAACAATCTTCATCACAGATTTCCTTTTTAAGCGTTTAACGCTTTTTTTTGCAGTTCAATAATCTGAGCGATGGCGTTTTTGGCCAACGCGGTCATTTGGCTCATTTCTTCTTCAGAGAATGGCTCGCCTTCAGCGGTGCCTTGAATTTCAACAAAGCGTCCATCGCTCGTCATCACAAAATTCATGTCGG
>DVMY01000050.1 GCA_018714755.1 Candidatus Aphodousia faecigallinarum
GGTGTGAATGGCGGATCACTGGATCAGGTCATCCTAGCCGAAATGCTTGAGCAGAATCGTCTCAAGGGGATGCCCGAGACGCCCAACGAGGTGCAGCGGCACGCAATGGTCGCTTCTGCTTTGCAAAGTGCTCTGGCGGCGGAAAAATTAGGTCTTTCGGCCGATCATATTGTGTTAAGCGCTAAAGTGTCCGCGGTTCAGGATTTGGTGGCGGTTTATAGGGAACTCGCCTCTCAATGTCATTATGCTTTGCACTTGGGGTTGACTGAAGCCGGAATCGGAACCAAAGGAGTGGTGGCAAGTGCCGCTTCAATGGGCGTGCTTTTGGCCGAAGGCATTGGCGATACCATTCGCGTCAGCATCACGCCTATGCCAGGTGCGGCTCGAACCGAAGAGGTGAGAGTGGCCCAGGAGCTCTTGCAAACGATGGGGCTTCGCGCCTTTTTACCGCTTGTGGTATCGTGTCCCGGATGCGGTCGCACTTCCAGTGATTTATTCCAACAGCTCGCCGCTCAGACTCAGCGCTATCTTATTGAAATGACACCTCAGTGGCGTCAAAACTGCGCGGGTTTTGAGCAGATGGTGGTCGCCGTCATGGGCTGCGTTGTAAACGGTCCCGGGGAAAGCAAGCACGCCAATATCGGCATCAGTTTGCCGGGCAATGGTGAGTCTCCCGTGGCTCCGGTTTTTGCCGACGGTGAGAAAATCGCTTCCATCAAGGGTGAAGCGAACAATGTGGAGTCGATCGCAGGTCGATTCAAAGAACTGATTAATGAGTATGTGTTGACACACTACTTGAAGAAATAAGCGAATGTAAACTAAGAGAGTTTGATTATGGCTAAAGTACAAAAAATTGCCGGTATCCGCGGCATGAATGACATTCTTCCGTCTGAAGCCCCCATTTGGGAATATTTTGAGGAATGCGCTCACGACGTGCTTCGTTCTTATGGGTACAAGCAGATTCGCACGCCGATTCTTGAGGCCACTTCTCTTTTTAAACGCGGCATCGGTGAGGTGACCGATATCGTTGAAAAGGAAATGTATTGCTTTACCGATTCCCTCAACGGTGAAGAGCTTGCGCTTCGTCCGGAAAATACCGCCGGCGTTGTTAGAAGTGTGATCGAACATAATCTTACCTATAACGCCCCTCAACGTTTGTGGTACTTTGGTCCCATGTTCAGACATGAACGTCCGCAGCGCGGTCGTTATCGTCAATTCCATCAATTAGGCGTTGAGGCTTTGGGCTTTAAGGGACCGGATGTGGATGTCGAGCAAATTCTCATGGCTCGCCGTCTCTTTGATGATTTGGAAATCCTGCCGCTTAAGTTGGAATTAAATTCATTGGGCAATCTTGATGAGCGCAAGGCGCATCGAGAAGCGCTCATTAAATACTTTGAAGCCAACCAGGATGTATTGGATGAAGACGCCAAGCGTCGTCTCTACAGCAATCCGCTGCGTATTTTGGATACCAAAAATCCCGATATGCAGCAAATGGTTGAAGGGGCTCCGAAGCTGTTGGATTATTTGAAAGAAGACAGTCTTGCTTTCTTGCGTCGCATGGAAGAGTTGCTTTCCGTTGCGGGAGTGGACTATTGCATCAACCCCAGATTGGTTCGTGGGTTGGATTATTACAATCATACAGTCTATGAATGGGTGACCGACAAACTGGGTGCGCAAGCGACCGTGTGCGGTGGCGGGCGCTATGATCCATTGATTGAAATGTTGGGCGGCCGTCCGACGCCTGCTGTCGGTTTCGCGATGGGAGTCGAACGCGTTTTGGAAGTCATGCGCGAGTGTGGCTTTGAATCCGCCGAACCCGACACAGAACTCTATGTGCTGCATCAAGGCGGCGCCTCTCAAGGCTATGCGATGATGTTGGGCGAAATCCTTCGTGACGCGTTCTATGAAGTGATTGTTCACGCCGGTGAAGCCAGCCTGAAGAGTCAAATGAAGAAAGCGGACCAAAGCGGCGCGAAATATGCCTTGATTTGCGGTGAGGAAGAAGCGGCTCACGGGCAGGTGACCGTTAAATGCATGTATGGTGAAGATGGTGAGCGTTTTATGAAGCAAGAAACGCTTGACTTACAAGATGCAATCCAATATTTTGTCAATTTGAATGACGAATTTTTCGATGAAGACGAGGAATAAGGCATGGCCTACGATTTACAAGAACAAGAGTCATTAGACGAGTTGAAAGCCTGGTGGGAGAAGTGGGGTAATCTCGTTCTTTCTGTTATCACCATTGTGTGCTTGGCTTTTGCCGGATACAACGGCATGAAATGGTGGGAACGCCATCAGGCTCAGGAAGCCAGTGTGGCTTACGCCTCGCTTCAAACAGCCATCATGCAGCAATCGGAACCCGCCTCGGTGCAAAAGATTGTTGACGCGTTGATTGATGACGCGGGCTCCACGGTTTATGGACCGATGGGAGCTTTAAGCGCCGCACGTTATTTGGAAAGCAAAGGCGAGATGGCTAAGGCTCAAGAGCTTTTGCATTGGGTGGTGAGCGAATCCGACCGTCCCGAGTATCAAACGGTGGCTCGTGTTCGTTTGGCCGGTTTCCTTTTGGACGATAAAAAATACGAAGATGCGATTTCTCTTCTGACGGCGGCTCAACCGACTGATCGACAAATCGCATTGGTCAATGATCGTTTAGGTGATGCCTATTTTGCCAAAGGCGACTTGGTTAACGCGCGTCAGGTTTGGCAGGAAGCTTTGAAGCATCCCATTGATCCCGCATTGATGGGCTTTGTTCAATTAAAGCTTCAAGCGTTGCCTTAAGAAACAAAATAACAAAAGCTATAGGTTGGCGATGATGAAAAAAACACTTTTGGCGTTAGTGGCAGCGGCCGTTTTAGCCGGTTGCAGTACACCGAGTTCTCAAGCACCGACAGAGCTTGAGGACTACAACTCTATTGCTGAACCCGATGTGGTTTGGTCCAAGAGCGTTGGTGAGAGTCTGACTAACTTTTTAGTTCCCGCGGTTGTTGGGAACTCCGTTTACGCCGCTGGCGGCAACACCGTGTATCGACTCGACGCCCAGACGGGTGATGAAGTTTGGAGTTTTGAAACGGAAGCGCCTGTGGCTGCCGGTGTGGGCAGCGACGGCTACATTGTCGCCGTGGGCACCGCGAAAGGTGAATTGGTTGTCGCAGACGCCGAAGGCAAGAAACTTTGGTCTACGTTTTTGACGAGCGAAATGGACGCAGTGCCGCTTGTCGGTAACGGACTGGTTGTGGTTCGCACCGCCGACACTCGCGTGACGGCTTTTGACGCGAGCACCGGAGAACAGCGTTGGCGTTACCAACGTCAGGCCCCGTCGCTGACCATTAAAAATGCCTCCGGGATGATGTTCTTCGGTCCTATGATTTTAGTTGGACAAAGCAACGGCTATCTCTTAGGTTTGTCTGCAGAGGGACGCCCTGTCTGGCAAGCGCTTATTTCTGAAGCTCGCGGTATCACAGAGGTGGAGCGTTTGGTGGATATCTTGGGCACCCCGATGCTCAGCAACGATCTTTTGTGCGCCTCAGCTTTCCAAGGACGATTGGTTTGCATGAATGCGGTCAACGGTCAGTTACGCTTCACTCACGATGTAACCGCAATGACGCCGCCCGCAGCTGATGAACGTTTTGTTTACATCGGAAACACCGCAAGTGAGATTTACGCCTTTGACCGCACCCGCGGTTATCCAGTTTGGAAGAATGAAAAGTTAAAGTGGCGTGGCGTTCGTGCGATTACGCCGATGTCCGGGGTTGTCGCGGTGGGTGACAGCGAAGGTTATGTGCAAATTTTAAATCCTGAAAGCGGAGAAATTATTGGCCGTACGCGTTTGGATGGCGCCATCATTTCTCCGGCTCAAAATTATGAGCAAGGCGCCGTCTTCCAAACAGAAGAAGGTGAAGTGGCCTACATTAAGGTGCAGTAAACCATGCTTCCAGTGATCGCTTTAGTCGGCCGTCCTAATGTGGGCAAGTCGACGCTTTTTAATCGTTTAACACGTTCACGTGATGCGCTTGTGGCTGATTTTCCCGGTTTGACACGGGACCGTCAGTATGGCGAGGGGCGTGTTGGACCGCGACCGTATATTGTGGTGGATACGGGTGGTTTTGAACCCGTTAAGAGCCAAGGCATCGTTAAAGCAATGGCAAGTCAAGCTGAATTAGCCATTGAAGAGGCCGATGTGGTCATTTTCGTGGTGGACGCTCGCTCAGGTCTTACTCCCCACGATGAGCGCATCGCCAATCACCTGCGTCGCTCCCATCGACCGGTTGTCTTAGCTGTGAATAAGGCTGAGGGGCTTGACTCTGTTCATGCCGCGGAGTTTTACGAGTTGGCCATGGGTGAACCTAACATGATCTCCGCCGCTCATGGTCATGGCGTGCATAACATGATCGAGCTTGCCTTGTCTCTTTGCCCCGAAGAGGAAATCGCCATCGTTGACGATGATCAACCCTCGGAAGAAGGGAAAGCGCCGCGAATTAAAGTGGCGGTCGCCGGCCGACCCAATGCGGGGAAAAGCACGCTTATTAACGCCCTGTTGGGGGAAGAGCGCTTGATTGCTTACGATATGCCCGGTACAACTCGCGATTCCATTCGAGTGGACTTCGAGTATGACGGGCGTGATTACGCTTTGATTGACACTGCCGGTTTGCGTCGCAAGGGAAAGGTTTTTGAGGCTATTGAAAAATTTTCTGTGGTGAAGACCCTTCAGGCGATTGCTGACTCCAACGTGGTTATCTTGGTTCTAGATGCCAAAGAAGGTATTGCGGAACACGATGCCCATATCGCCGGCTATGTGCTTGAGAGCGGTCGCGCTTTAGTGGTGGCGATTAATAAGTGGGACGCCTTGGATAGCTATGATCGCAGTCGTGTTGACGAGGAAATGGATCATAAGCTTCACTTTTTGAATTGGGCGAGACAAATTCACATTTCCGCTTTAAAACGCAATGGCTTGAATCATTTAATGAAGGCTGTGTCTGACGCCCATGCGGCGGCGTTTGCAAAATTGTCCACTCCCAAATTAACCCGCGCGCTCATTGAAGCTGTTCAGCGTCAATCGCCCCCTCGTGTGAAAGGCGTGCGTCCCAAATTGCGTTATGCGCACCAAGGCGGACAAAATCCTCCGGTTGTCGTTATTCACGGCAACAGTTTGCAAGCTGTGCCTGATAGCTACAAACGCTATTTGGAGGGGTGGTTCAGGGATCAATTTAATTTGGCGGGAACCCCGCTTCGAATTGAATTTAAAATTAACCGTAATCCTTATGTGGAGAAAAAGGATTAAACTAACGGGGCGGATGTCCGATCGGCGGGCATTCTTAACAAGAAGACGTATTTTTTCTAAAACGTCCGGAGAATAAAAATGACAAATAAAGGCCAACTTTTACAAGATCCGTTCCTTAACATTTTGCGCAAGGAACATATTCCGGTTTCTATCTACTTGGTCAATGGCATCAAGCTTCAAGGCCAGGTGGAGTCCTTTGACCAGTACGTTGTTTTGCTTCGCAACACGGTAACGCAAATGGTCTATAAGCATGCTATCAGCACAGTTGTTCCGACCAAACCGGTGAACATGCCACAAGTTGAAGACGTCGAATAATTGACTATTTGGTGAATGATTAAACTGAGAGTGTGCCCGGTAAGAATGCTTGGCACGCTCTTTTTGTACCCAGCCTATGACAGTTTTTCAAATTGATGCGGCAGAGGAAAAATCGCCTCGCGCCTATCTTGTTTGTATTAGCACTTCAAGAATCAGTATTGCTGATGCGCCTGAAGAGTTAACTGA
>DVMY01000051.1 GCA_018714755.1 Candidatus Aphodousia faecigallinarum
AGCACGGCTTCCCAGACGTCTTCATCGACCTGACCAACACAAAGCGCTTCGTTAAGCGACCGATCCGGCAAAGCGTGAATCTCCTCAAGCTGCATAATTAATTCGGAAAGCACCGAGCGGTCGATCTCTACCGCCAGAGATAAGAAGGGCTGTTCATGCGTCGCTCCAATGGTGCAAAACGAGGCCGGCACATCAACCCCCACCACTAAACAATGATTCTTCCCATAAACAAACTCTTTATCACCAATGACGGAACGCTTTTGTCCATCCACAATAAAAGCCAAACTTGTGGAATAGATACTGGCTCCCTCGCAATTGCCCTGTTCTCGTCTAGAAAGACTCAAACCGGGAATGGCTGTCGGGAAGGTTCCCAAATCCTTGACGTGCTCAAGCATGATTTTCTTGAGTTCCGTATTGATCGTTTCTAGTCTTTCAGTTTGCATGATGACACCTCGTTAGTGTCAATTATTGGCAAGAATGATTTTCACGGTCAAGAAAATAATTGTCACGTTTTTGCCTAATTCTCTCAAATTACAGTTTTTCACATGAATAACAACGATATTATTGTACAAAACACATTTTCCTCTTTTCTAAAGTTTTAGACCGTTTTCCGTTTTAGGCAAAAAATTGCTCAAAGTGTGGAAGTTATCCTCTCTTCCGACTTCTAGACTATTTTCAACCCTAATCCAACGGAAGAACATCATGAAAAGAAGGACATTACTGATGAGCGGTTCGGTCATTCCCGCGGCATTCGCCGCAGAAGCCTTAGCTTCCCCCAATAGTCAAAATTCATTTTCACAAACAGACCCTGACTTTGCTCGCATTGAAGACTATCTGCTAAAAACCGAAATGCCACAGGCAGGACAAATGCCGGCAAAAACCCGCGCGATGGTGACTTTGGCAGCACTCACAACCATGACTGCCGAAACACGGCTCGCGCAAGCCACAGCAGATGCCATCAAAGCTGGAATGAACGTTGTCGAAATTAAGGAAACACTCTATCAGTGTGCCCCTTATATCGGCATTACACGAGTGGAAAGCGCTCTTGAAACTGTCAATGAAGCGCTTCGCGCATTGGGGCAAAATCCAACGCCGGCCTCGCAGAGCACCGTAAACGAAAACAATCGATTCGAGAAAGGTTTGGCCGTTCAAAAAGGAATTTTCGGTGATGCGATTGATAAGATGCACGCGGCCACTCCGGCTGACCAAGCCTACATTAGCAAGCAAGCGTTAACCGCCTACTGTTTCGGAGATTTCTACACTCGCAATGGCTTGGATCTAAAAGCCAGGGAACTCATCACCTTCACGGCCATTATGTGTTTGGGCGGATGCGAGCCGCAATTAAAAGCTCACACGGCCGCCAACTTAACAGAAGGCAACACCAAACAAGAATTGATTGATGCAATTATGGTGGCGATGCCCTACATCGGTTTTCCGAGAACCTTAAACGCATTGGCCGTCGTCAACGAAATCACTACTAAATAATCCTGTCGTCTTTGTCTTAAGCGCTTGTTTTCAACAGGCGCTTTTTGTATCCATTTTTGAAAAACGGCTGACAGATAACCTATTTAATTAATTGATTTTCAAAAGAAATAACTTTACATCGTCCACGTGATCCAACATTCGCTAACAACTTGAGATGTCTGTTTCCACCGTCTTTGCGACACTATCTTTGAAAAGAAAAGGACAGGAATTATGCCGCTCAAATTCAAAAACGAAGAAGCCCAAGTCATCATCCAAGCCTGCGAAGGACATCTATTTGATGGAATTAAACCGAACTGTCTGACAAAGTTAGCTAAATGCCTAACGCTCTCGGGTAAAGAGTTTCGCGATTTGGTTCGATATCTCAAAAATGTGGCCATGACGGGCATCCAAAAAAGCAGTGTGGGCAGCGGTCTGAACTACAGAAAGTATTTGCTCTGCGCCTACAATGCCATGCGAGCTTTGGATATCTGCAATAGCGTCAAAATGGCGGCCCAAGAAAACTAACTTTGCTATACTCACCGACAGCGGACGACCGCTCTTTGCACCATCGAGGACGGCCTCAAGAGGATCAACTCTATGGCTTGGCTGTTTCTTTTTCTTGCAGGGTTAACCGAGATCGGTTGGGCGATTGCCCTCAAGTACTCTCATGGCTTCACGCGCCTTTTCCCTTCTGTCATTGCCATCACAGTGATGGTGTTGAGTTTTTTTCTTTTAGCGCACTCTCTTAAAAGTATTCCGATCGGTACAGCCTATGCCGTTTGGACCGGGATCGGCATCATGGGAACCGTTATTCTCGGCATTTTTCTTTTTAACGAGCCGGTGAACTTCTCCCGACTCTTATTTTTGTCATTTATTTTGATCGGCATCGTCGGTCTGAAAATCACACAATGAGGTTCTGGTATGTTTCCTTCCATGCGTCGGCACCTGCAGCAACTTTCTCAGGAACGCGCCATCGACATTTTGAGAAAAACCAATAATGCCGTATTGGCTATCCGAGATGATGTAACGGGCTATACATACGCCGTGCCCGTCAGTCCACTCTACGATGACAACCACATCTACATTCACAGCGCCCCCATGGGGCACAAAATCGCGGCGCTCAAAGCTAATCCCAAAGTGTCGCTCTGTGTGATAGAAAAAGACGAGATTCACCCGGAAACATTGACCAGTCATTTCCGAAGCGTCATCGTCTTCGGCACCGCTCGATTCATCACGGATCCGAAAGAAAAATTAACGGTTTTAGAAAAACTCGTTGAAAAATTCGCGCCCGACTTTCACAAAGAAGGCGAGGCGGAAGCTCATCAAAAACTCAACTACGTTGCCATCATTGATATCAGCATTGATCACATGACCGGCAAAGAATCGATTGAACTGGTTGAACACTGAGAAAAAAGCCGAGAAAGAAAACATCCTTCTCGGCCCCATCATTGCATTCGATGATATTTATAGCACTTTTGACAAGAATGCCTTCGTGCGATTGTGCTGCGGATTGCTGAAGATCTGATCGGGCGTGCCTTCTTCTACAACGCTGCCGCCGTCCATGAAAATCACGCGGTCACCCACTTCACGGGCAAAACCCATTTCGTGCGTCACCACCACCATGGTCATCCCTTCTTTGGCCAACTGCTTCATCACATCGAGCACTTCTTTAACCATTTCCGGATCAAGCGCAGAGGTCGGTTCATCAAACAAAAGCGCCTTGGGTCGCATGGCCAACGCGCGAGCAATGGCCACACGCTGCTTTTGACCGCCGGAAAGCTGAGCCGGATATTGATCCGCTTTATTGCGCAAACCCACTTTATCCAACAGTCGATAAGCGATTTCTTCGGCCTTTTCCTTGCTCATCTTGCGGACCTGAATCGGTGCGAGAGTGAGGTTTTGCAGCACGGTCATATTTTCAAAAAGATTGAAGTGTTGAAACACCATGCCCACTTCAGCGCGAATTCGGTCAATGTTGGTTTTATCGTCCACTTCTTCACCGGCAATATAAACCTTGCCTGCGGTGGGTTGTTCCAGGTGCGTGATGCTGCGCAAAAGCGTGCTCTTGCCCGAACCCGACGGACCGATGATCACCACCACCTCACGCTCTTTAATTTCCATGTTCACGCAAGGCAAAACGACATGATCGCCGAAGGCCTTCTTTAAGTCTTTAATTACGATCATTTGACTTGAACCTCTTTTCCAAATAAGCGACCAAACGGGTAATCGGCATGGTCATAAGCAAGTAAATCAAAGCGACAGCCGTCCAAATTTCCATGGCGCCGTAGGTGCTGGCGATCACCAACTGGCCTTGGCGGGTCAATTCTTCGAAACCGATCACAGACACCAACGAAGAGTCCTTCAACATGGCGATGAATTCATTGCCAAGAGGCGGGATGATGCGTTTGAACGCTTGCGGAATAATGATAAAGCGCATCGTCTGCGACCAATTCAAACCTAAAGAACGACCGGCTTCCATCTGCCCTTTGTCAATGGATTGAATACCCGCGCGGAAAATTTCGGCGATGTAGGCGCTACTGTTAATACTGCAAGCCACGATGGCCGCGATGAACGGATCAATACGCGTGCCGATCAACATCGGCAACGCGAAGTAGATCATGAAGATTTGCACCAAAAGCGGCGTGCCGCGCAGAAAGTCCACGTAAACCTTCGCGGGAATTCTAAAAATCGCCACTCGGGAAATCTGGGCAATGCCGATGAAAAGACCAAAGAACAAACCCAGGCCGACACTGATTGCCGTAATTTGAACGGTGACGCACGCCCCCTGAAACAACAGAGGCAGAGAGTCGATGATGAGTTGAAAATCAAACATTTTTCTTATGTAACTATCTTAAATTAGTGAGCGCCAAACCACTTGGAGTAAATCTTGTCATAGACACCGTTGGCACGGATGCGTTTCAGCCCTTCATTGAGTTTTTCAATAAGAGCCTTATTGCCCTTTTTCACGGCCATACCGTAGTACTCGGCATCAAAAACCTGTGGAACCGTCGTCACGGTTTTATCGCCTCGGCGAACCAGATAGTAGTCAACCACGGGTTTGTCGTTGATCACCGCGGTGCAGCCCTTGGTTTTTAATTCCATAAAAGCTTCGGTGATGCTATTGAATTCCGTGACCTTGGCGTTTTTGACGCGCTTGGCCATCATGGCGCCCGTCGTGCCAATCTGTGCGCAAAGCCGTTGGCCTTCGAGACTGTTGAAATCCGTGTACTTATTGGCGTCTTCCTGACGAACCATGATCACCAAGCCCGATTGGTAGTACGGATCGGTGAAATCCACTCTCTTTTGGCGCTCCGGCGTGATGGTCATGGCGGCCACCGTCACATCGATAATGCCTGTTTGAAGCGACGGAATCAGCGCGTCAAACCCCATATTGTGAATACGCACCTCGTCGCCCATTTCCTTGGCCACCGCCTCGATAATTTCCATATCAAAACCGGTCAGCTTTTTGGTCTGCTCGTCCATAAATTCAAACGGAGCAAACGTCGCCTCGGTGCCAACACTGATGGTCGCGGCTTGAGCGCTCGTCATCATAGCGGCCCCGATGGCCAAAGAGAGTAATAACTTTTTCATCATTTCCTAATCCTTTCTACCAATCGGTCGGATCACGCTGTCTTTATTTCTGAGCGCCGAACCACTTGGTGTAGATCTTATCGTATTCACCGTTGGCCTTAATCTTTTCAAGACCCGCGTTCAACCAATCGGCAAGCTTTTTATTATCTTTAGCCACCGCGATGCCGTAATCTTCGGCAGAAAGCGTTTCAGGCAAACGGAACACGCCTTTCGTGCCGCGGCGAGCCATATAGTAATCCATTACAGGCTTATCATGCACAACGGCTTCACATCCCCCGGCCTGCAATTCCATGAAGGTTTCCGGAGCATTGTTAAATTCCTTCACGTTCTTATCGGAGAATTTACGCGCGGTGATGGCGCCCGTCGTGCCGATTTGCGCGCACAGCATCTTGCCCTTGACGCTATCGATGGTCTTGTACTTATCCTTATCGGCTTCGCGCACCATCACAGCCAACCCTGACTGATAGTATGGCGTGGAGAACAGAACGCGGCGCTTGCGTTGGTCGGTGATCGTGATGCCGGACATGGCGATATCAATGGCGCCCGTTTGAAGCGAGGGGATCAAGCCGTCAAAAGGCACATTCTGAAGCTTAACTTCCGCGCCCTGAGCCTTGGCGATCGCCACAATCAATTCCATCTCAAAACCAGCCGGCTTGTTATTTTCATCCACATATTCAAATGGAGCGAAAGCCATGTTGGAGCCAACGTTATAAACTTCAGCGGCATGCGCCTGAACCATCACACCGGCGGCAGCCAAAAGGGCGGCCATCGCAGTCATCTTTGCTTTAAAGGTCATTTTTTTCTCCTATTTACCGGTGATCAGGTCTTACCGTTTTGCGCGCCGTCACCGCCTGTCCGTTATTGGGTACAAAAAGAGCCCTTCGCTCATTTTGTGGGATGACAGTTTATTGATTCAGCCTTAAGGGTGAAAATTCGCGGTCAGAATTAGGGACAACACAATGGTCGAATACTCTCAACAAAATGCCGACAATAAAACCAATAAATGGCAACATTCTTCAACATCTATTTGACTATTCAGTTTTATTGTTTTTTAGTCGTCATTTTTGGGAATGAATGAGCAACAAAAATAGAGACACCTTTTTAATACTAGGCCACTAAAAAAATAACACAAGTGAACTATTCGTTAAATTTGATTCACTGTTTCTTAGTTGAAAATCTATATATATCAAACAATTAGATCATAAACAATTAATCTTGGATCTATTATTTTGAATTATTTTTGTCGACTAATTTTTTCTTTGAGTTAGCTCAAAATTTCTTCCATTTCGGTTTTCAAAACATTACAAAAGAAGAAATACTGTCACTGGAAAATAGGATTAGACTTCAACTTTGGTTGTTTATAGTGAAAGGCATTAACCATGACCACTAAAAGAGTTTTAGCCATACACGATCTTTGTTCATTTGGTCGGTGTTCATTAACGGCGGCGATCCCGGTCATTTCCGCGATGGGATCGCAGGTATGTCCTTTCCCCACGGCCATTTTCAGCAACAATTTCACATACGGCGACTTTACTTTTTCCGACTTCAGCTCAAAAATGAGCGGATTCATGGACAAGTGGCAAAGTCTCGGTTTCTCCTACGATAGTATTTACAGCGGTTTTCTTGCCGATGTGAATCAAATTGCGATTGTCAAAGACGCGATTGAGCGTTTCGGCCGCGCGGCGGATAAACAAGTTCTCGTTGTGGTCGACCCCGCAATGGGTGACGACGGTGCGCTCTACCCGACTCTGAATCTTGAATTTGTTTCTCAAATGCGCTCTTTGACACACGAGGCCGATGTGATCACGCCGAACTACACAGAAGCCTGCTTGCTGCTTGACGAACCCTATAGCACAGACGCACCCGATAGCGACACGTTGCGGAGCATCTGTGAACGCTTGGTGAGCCGGAAAAATCAAAAAATAGTGATCACCAGCGTTCCTGCCGAAGTCAATCAAATTAAAGTGGCTTGTTACGACGCTGAAAGCCAAACCTACTTTGACTACGTCACCCCCCGCATCCCCTTTGCAACCTGCGGAACGGGAGACCTTTTCACGAGCGTGATGACTGGCGCCATGCTCCAAGGCAAGCCGCTCCATGAAGCGGTCCAGAAAGCCATGCAATTTGTCAGTCTCGCCATCACCTACACGCTTGAGTCCGGCCGCGATTCACGCGAAGGGGTTCAGGTGGAACCCTGCCTGAAATATCTGCTTGGCTAACGACTCATCTTTGACTAACCGTTGAAATACACCCATTCGATCAGTCGATCGATGGGTGCGTCCGTCTTGGTCGCGTTTTTCCCCTGCACCACCGCGTAGATCGCGTAGCGTTTGCCGCTTCGGGCTTGCACCATGCCGCCGGCGGACTTCACATTATTTAATAGCCCTGTTTTGATATAGGCGCTGCCGGGAGCCACTTTCCGCTTGGACATAGTTCCGTCCGTGGCGGAAATCGGAAACGATGAAATCCACTCGGGCATTCTCACGCTTTTCCATCCATAAGCGATCAGTTTTGTCATGGCGCGCGTTGTCACTCGACTGTTGCGTGATAAACCGGAGCCGTTGTCAACCAGAATTTCCCCCGGCGCCACTTTGACCGCATAGTGCAGCCATGCGTTGAGAAGGCTTCTAGCATGATCATAGCCCGCGGGCCTTTCGGGGCGATCCTTTGCCGCTAGCGTCAATAAAAGATGTTTAGCGAACACATTGTTGCTGAACTTATTGGTGAGCTTCACCAAAGTAGCCAAATCATCTGACCAAACGTCAAACAACGGTTTGGCCTGCTCGGGCACAAAACCTCCGGCAACTTTGCCACTCCACTGGATACCCACCTCAGAGGCAATGCTTTTCAGATACATTTGCCAGTACTGGTTAGCGTCTGCAACCAGATAAGCGAGCACTTTTTCATCACAACCGGATGGAAGCGCCCCGTCAAATTGAGGCTGCCACGGATTGTCGATGTCGAGCTCAAGAGCCTGCCGCCATCTGACACAGCCTTTTTTTCGTGAAATGGGAACACTTGAAGGAACCGATAACCCTTCAATTGGAGGCGAAACCGTCACCAGCGCCACCCCGAGATCTTTTCTCGGACTAATGGTCATGGCTATCGAGCGGTAGTTAAACAAAGCCGCGTCGGCCTGAGCCGTGTAAGGGCGATCCCAATCTTCTTCGAACTCAGGATCCTGTTTATCAGCTTCAAAATACGAACGGTCAATCACCACATCGCCCGCGATATGACGAATGCCCATTGATCGAAGTCGTGAGAGATCGCGCCACAGATTTTCAGCGACGTATTTCGGGTCACCGCCCCCTTTTATATAAAGGGTTCCGATTAAAACACCGTCGGAAATTTCTCCGGTGTAAGAAAACGATGTCTTCCAACGCCAATCGGGACCTAAAAGTTCAAGCGCGGCTAAAGTGGTCACCATTTTTTCAGTGGAAGCCGGAATCACTTTTACTTTATCTCGCCAATTCAACGCGAGTTTTCCGCCGTCCAAAGCCACCACACTCGCGGCCATTTGTTCTTTGGCGAGTTTTTCCGCCCGCAAGGCATCGCTCACCGCTGGGGGGAAAAAATTTTGAGCGGCAGCTATTCCCATTGAAAAACAATAGGTTATTAGTGCAACCACACTCGCCAAAGTGATTTTTTTCATCTTTTTTTATCCTTGCCCTTGAAATCGAAAAAAGCATCCCCATATGAAGCATTAGTTTGAAGGAGCAATTGTTTGATTGCGCATATTGTCTCGCAATCGAGAAGAAATTGCCCAAAAAATCGACTCCTTTGGAGTCCATTTGAAACGATTTTTGAATTATTTAGTTAGGAGACATTCCAAATGCAAATTCGTCCTCTGCACGACCGCGTGATCGTTAAGCGCTTAGAAAGTGAACACACGACTGCCGCCGGTATCGTTATTCCCGATAGCGCCGGTGAAAAGCCCGATCAAGGTGAAGTGTTGGCGGTTGGTCCCGGCAAGCGTGACGACTCCGGCAAAGTCATCCCGATGGATGTGAAGGTGGGCGACCGCGTGCTTTTCGGCAAGTACGCCGGCCAAACCGTTAAGGTTGACGGTCAAGAATTGCTCGTGATGCGCGAAGAAGACATCATGGGCGTTTTGGAATAATTGTCTAGACTCAAGATTTAATAGTTGGAGTAATAACCCATGTCTGCTAAGCAAGTGCTTTTTGGTGATGACGCTCGCGTTCGCATGGTTCGCGGCATTAATATTTTGGCTAACGCCGTTAAGGTGACGTTGGGTCCGAAGGGCCGCAATGTTGTGTTGGATCGCAACTTCGGCAGCCCCTTGGTGACCAAGGACGGCGTGACGGTTGCTCGTGAAATCGAATTGAAGGATAAATTCGAAAACATGGGCGCCCAAATGGTTCGCGAAGTCGCCTCCAAGACAAACGACAACGCCGGTGACGGTACGACCACCGCCACGGTTTTGGCTCAAGCCATCGTTGTCGAAGGCATGAAGTTTGTCGCCGCCGGCATGAATCCGATGGATTTGAAGCGCGGCATCGACAAGGCTGTTGAATGCGCCATCGAAGAGTTGAAGAAGATCAGCAAGCCTGTGACCACCACGAAGGAAATCGCCCAAGTGGGTTCTATTTCCGCCAACAGCGACCATGAAATTGGTGAAATCATTGCTGAAGCCATGGAAAAGGTTGGTAAAGAAGGCGTGATCACGGTTGAAGACGGCAAGTCCTTGAAGAACGAATTGGACGTGGTCGAAGGTATGCAATTTGACCGCGGCTACCTCTCCCCGTACTTCATCACCAATCCGGACAAGCAAATCGCTGTTCTTGAAAATCCGTACATCTTGTTGCACGACCAAAAGATCAGCAACATCCGTGATTTGCTCCCGATTCTTGAACAAGTGGCCAAGGCCGGTCGCCCGCTCTTGATCATCTGTGAAGATTTGGAAGGCGAAGCGCTCGCCACGCTCGTGGTCAATAGCTTGCGCGGCATCTTAAAGGTTTGCGCTGTCAAGGCTCCTGGCTTTGGCGATCGCCGCAAGGCCACGCTTGAAGATATCGCTATCTTGACGGGCGGCACGCTTATCACGAAGGACTTGGGCTTGTCGCTTGACAAGGCCACCCTTGAACACTTGGGTCAAGCCAAGCGCGTTGAAGTCAACAAGGAAAACACCACGATCATCAACGGCGCCGGCAATCCCGAAATGATTGAAGCCCGCGTGAAGAACATCCGCACGCAAATCGAAAGCGTCACGAGCGACTACGATCGTGAAAAACTTCAAGAACGTGTGGCCAAGTTGGCCGGTGGTGTCGCTTTGATCAAGGTTGGCGCCGCCACGGAAGTGGAAATGAAGGAAAAGAAGGCTCGTGTCGATGACGCCTTGCATGCCACCCGCGCCGCTGTTGAAGAAGGCGTGGTTCCCGGAGGCGGTGTCGCTCTCGTTCGCGCTCAAAAAGCTGTCGCTCAATTGAAGGGTGACAACGAAGAACAAACCGCCGGCATCAAGATCGTCTTGCGCGCCATGGAAGAACCGATGCGTCAAATCGTCGGCAACGCCGGTTTGGAACCGAGCGTGGTTGTGAACGCTGTCGCCAACGGCGAAGGCAACTACGGCTTTAACGCTCAAACGAGCGAATACGGCGATATGGTTGCCATGGGTGTCTTGGATCCGACCAAGGTAACCCGCACGGCCTTGCAAAACGCCGCTTCTGTCGCAAGCTTGATCCTCACCACCGACTGCATGATCGGTGACATCCCTGAAGACAAGCAACCGGTGGCCCCGGCCATGGGCGGCATGGACGGCATGCCGATGATGTAATCGGTGCTGACCGCATGATCTGATAAGGGGCCCGAGAAGGATTCACTCTTTCCCGGGCCATTTTCTTGCACAAACAATGGCCGATCGATACAACGTTCCCAACCTCGCCCCCGGTGAAGTCCACCGCGCCGAGCAAACCATCCATCGCTCTCGTTTTATCGTGACGATGGCTCGAGTGAGCTCACCCGAGGAAGCCAAAGCCTTTATTGATTCGGTTCGACAAGAGCATTCACAGGCCACTCACAACTGCTGGGCGTTCGTGGCGGGAACCCCCGGAAGCACAGCTCATGTGGGCGCAAGCGATGACGGTGAGCCCAAAGGCACCGCGGGGCGTCCCATGCTCACGGTTCTTTTGCATTGCGGTGTGGGCGAAATCGCAGCCGTTGTCACCCGCTATTTTGGCGGTATTCTTCTTGGCACGGGGGGACTGGTGCGGGCTTATCAAGGTCTTGTTAAATTAGGTCTTGAAACTCTTCCCATGACCGTGCGTGTTCCTTGTGATCGATTGAAACTGACGCTGGAACACTCTTTTGTCAATATCGCGCTTCGAGAGTTTGAAAACCATCAGGCAAAAATCCTCGAAAAAGAATTCGCGATGGACGCCACCTTCACTGTTTCAGTCCCGCAAACTCAGAGCGAAAATCTAATCGATGAGCTCACTCAAAAGACATCAGGTGGTTTGCTTATTGAAAAATTACAGGGATAACCCGTACAATTCACGACGTGCGTCAAATTTTGGCGCCCTCTTTACAACTCTTGTGGGCTTCAGATCTCTGCCTGACTTATTTTGAGATCGAGGTACCCGCCCTTACAGAAAGGACGGATATGAAAAAACCTATTTATAAAGTTCTGTACTTCCAAGTGATCTGCGCGATCATCATCGGTGTTTTGCTCGGTTATTTTTACCCCGATATCGGCGCGTCCATGAAACCGCTTGGAGATGGCTTCATCAAGTTAATCAAGATGATTATCGCCCCGGTGATCTTCTGCACGGTGGTAACCGGTATCGCCGGCATGGAAGACATGAAAAAAGTGGGCAAGACCGGCGGTTTGGCCATTTTATATTTTGAAGTGGTGAGCACCATTGCGCTTGTTGTCGGCTTAGTGCTCGTTAACACATTCGGTCCCGGCCGCGGCATGCATGTTGACCCGGCCACGCTTGATGCGGGATCGGTTGCCGTTTACACCTCCGGCGACAAAATGGAGTCCACCGCTCAGTTCCTGATGAACATCATTCCGAACACGGTTGTGAGCGCCTTTGCAGAAGGCAACATTCTGCAAGTGCTCTTTTTCTCCATTCTCTTCGGTGTCGCGTTGCACCAATTCGGCGGCCGCGGCACGCTCGTTTTTGACGTGATTGAAAAGAGCTCGCATATTCTTTTCCAAATCGTCAACATGATCATGAAGGTCGCTCCGATCGGCGCGTTCGGCGCCATGGCCTTCACCATCGGCAAGTACGGTGTTTCGTCGCTTCTGCCTTTGGCTGAACTCATGGGCACGTTCTACCTCACGTGCTTACTTTTCATCTTTGTCGTGTTGGGCGCGATTTGCCGTTACGCGGGTTTTTCCGTTTGGAAATACATCTGCTACATCAAAGAAGAGCTTCTCATCGTGTTGGGCACGTCTTCTTCAGAATCGGCCTTGCCCAAGATCATGGATAAGCTTGAAAAGGCCGGTGTGAGCAAATCGGTTGTCGGTCTTGTGGTTCCCACGGGCTACTCCTTCAATTTGGACGGTACCGCCATTTACCTGACCATGGCCTCGGTCTTTATCGCGCAAGCCTGTGACGTTGAAATGACACTCATGCAAGAGCTCACGCTTTTGGCTGTGTTGCTTTTGACCAGTAAGGGTGCCGCGGGTGTGACGGGTTCCGGCTTTATCGTCTTGGCCGCCACCCTTTCAGCAGTGGGTCACGTGCCGGTCGCCGGTCTTGCCCTCATTTTGGGTATCGACCGATTCATGTCCGAAGCCCGCGCTTTGACCAACATCATCGGAAACGGTATCGCCACCATCGTGGTAGGCAAGTGGTGCAAAGAGCTCGATGAGGCTAAGCTGCACAGCGTGCTTGGCAAGTCTGACGCGAAGATTCCTGAAATGCCGGAACTGCCCGAGCCCAAGGTATTCCGTGATACGCAAGAATTGAAGTACATTCCCATTGACGATTACACCAATCGTTAATCTCTGATCAAAGGCTGCCCAGAAAAAAGTCAGCCTTTTTTATGCAGCCAAAGGCAATCTCAGGCCGGTATTCTGAGTTATAGTTGTCGAGGCATCTTTTTGGGAGAAATTATGCGCATTGCGTTCCTTTCGGCGGTAGTAGTTTCGCTTTTTGTAGCCGCATCGGCTTACGCTCTTGAACCTGTTGAACCTCAACCGGCTGTGGCGCTGACATTTAAGGACCCGGCCTACCAAAAAGTCGTTCCTGAAGAAGCCTTGAAAATGATTCAGGAAGGTGTTGCGGTGGTTGATGTTAGAAATCCAATTGAACGATTAACCGAAGGCTACATCAAAGGTTCCGTCAATGTGCCGCTTCCTGCTTTGAAGCCTGGCGCCAAGTTGGCCGCCGCACCCGATTTAAACCAAAAAGTGCTCGTGTATTGCCGCTCCGGCGTACGCGCTGAAAACGCCGCCCGAATCTTGGTGGCTACCGGCTACAAGCATGTCTATAACATGTACGGGATTTTGCAGTGGCCTTACGCACTAGAAAACGCACCTCAGAAATAAATTCCCAGACCAGACCCGCACAGGTTAATAATCGGCTACGAGCAAAGCCATGTCTTCGACGGTTTTAAATTCATTCCGCAAAGTCATGTTTCTCCTCGTTGAAAAAAGGCATCCGGAATTCAGATGCCTCGTCCTGCGACCTATTTTTTCGAAATATCCGTTCCGAAGAACTGGATAGATAGTTTGGTCAGCTCGCCGCTTTGTCTTAAATCGGCCAAAATTTTATTGAGTTCTGCCTGCAGTTTTTCGGTTCCTTCTTTCTTTAAAGGAATGCCCACAGAATTGATCGTCTCGTCAACACAGGCGATTTTCACAGCGGCTTGAGGGTGCGCCTTTTTGTAATCGTAGTACACCACTTCGGCGTTTAAAGTTGCGTCAATTCGACCGCTTAACAACAATTCAAACGTTTGGTTAAGATCATCGACTCCATCGACCTTGGCGCCATATTTTTCAGCGATTTCCGCATAAGTGCTGGAAATGGTGTTGGCGGTGAGCTTGCCCTTTAAGTCCTGCATGGATTGAATGTCCGTGTTTTTCTCAGAAACCATCACCACCGTGCGGTTATATGCGTAGGGATCGGTAAAGCGATAAGCCTTCTCACGCTCAGGCGTCATATCCACGCCGTTAATCATGATGTCGTAGCGTCCGGCGGAAATTCCCGCCAAAAGACCATCCCACTTGCCTTCCACAAATTGCGGTTCAACGCCTAATTTCTTGGCGATCAAGCGCCCCACCTCTATGTCGTAGCCGGTTAATTTTCCACTTTCATCATGAAAGGTCCACGGCGACCAGGTTCCTTCTGTCGCAATCACAATCTTGCCCTTGGCGCGAATTTGCTCCAAAAGATCTTGGTTTGCTTCTGTGGCAGCGTTTTTTTGATCAACGGGTTCATCTTTGGAGCAGCCGCTCAAACCCATAACCGCGGCTAACAGCATTGCAGGCAACGCTAATTGAAAAGCTCGTCGATTCAGCATCATTTTCTTCCCTATAAACACGTTATTTTTCGGCAGACTCTTCTTCGGTCATTCGCAAAAATGCCTTTGTGCGAGAATCTTTAGGGTTATCAAAAAATTCTTTAGCCTCCCCGGATTCAACGATCACCCCCTGGTCCATAAACCAAACTTTATTGGACACATTTCGGGCAAAAGCCATTTCGTGAGTGACCACCAACATCGTCATCCCCTCGTCGGCCATTTCACGCATGAGAGTCAGAATCCCTTGCGTGAGTTCCGGATCTAAAGCCGAAGTCGGTTCATCAAAGTAGATGATCTCGGGTTCGGCCGCGAGCGCTCGGGCTATGGCGACACGCTGTTGCTGACCGCCCGAAAGCTCCGACGGATAGTAGTTCTGACGGTCTTCCAAACCCACGCGTTTTAACAGGCGCAACCCGATTTCATTGGCTTTTGTTTTTTCGACACCCCGCCCGACAATTAACCCTTCAGTCACATTTTCCAAAGCGGTCTTGTTAAAAAAGAGGTTGTAATTTTGAAAAACAAAGGCCGTTTTCTTACGAATCGCTAGTACATCCTGACGATGCATGCGACTCATGTCGTACGTTTTGCCGTCAAAAGTCATCTCTCCGGCATTGGCTTTTTCAAGAAAATTCATGCAGCGCAAAAGCGTTGTTTTTCCGGATCCGCTCGGACCGATAATGGAGATGACATCGCCCTTATTAATCCGAAGATTCACCCCTTTAATGACTTCCAGGTCACCGAACGATTTTCGCAAGTTTTTTACTTCAATCATTTAAGCACCTGAAATATTTAACGTTTCCCGTACCGCTGCAGACGCTTTTCACCACTCGTCTGCAATTTCGTGAGCACGGTGCAAAAAATCAGATAAATAAGGCCTACTTCCACATACAAAAGCAGCGGCTCGTAGGTCCTCGCCACAATGCGCTGCGTGGTCATAAACATTTCTGTAACCGTGATATTGGCCGCAAGCGACGTATCTTTAACCATCGAAATCAATGAATTACCGAGTGTTGGAAACGCCGTTCGAAAAGCCTGCGGCAATACGATCCGGCGGATCGTCTGCGACCAACTCATGCCGGCGCAAAGACCTGCCTCCAACTGTCCTTTGGGCACGGATTCCAAAGCGGCTCGCATGGTTTCAGAACAATAGGCACCTTCATTGATTGAGAAAACCACCACCGCCGCCACAAAGGGATCAATCAAAATGCCGACATGAGGTAAACCATAAAAAACAATAAAAAGCTGCACAAGAAGAGGCGTGCCGCGGATAATCCAAATGTAAAAGCGTGCGATCTGAGACAACACGGGCACACCGGCAAATTGAATCAGTGCGACAACAACGGCGATGATCAGAGCAAAAGTGAAAGAAATCGCCGTGAGCGGAATCGTCACCAACAATCCCGGCAATAAAATGTCCCAAAAAGAATCGACAAAAAGTTCAAAAGCCGCGTTCACAAATCACCCTTAAAACAATCAAGTACCTTTTTCTCTTCCGTTTCATCCGTAACGCAGGAAAGTATAAAAACCCTCACTTTTTAGCGTCAAATACTTTTTTCCTTTTAGACGGATACTTTTTCCCTATGGGCAAAAAATAGGCGTGAGTAGGCAAGTTTTCTGCTCTCTAGTACAATTTCCAAAACATTATTTTGGTCGGAGTGAGAGAAATGACTTTTATTGAAAAACTCAAAAATCGTTGGTCAGAAAGTCAATCATTGCTGTGTGTCGGGTTGGATCCCGATTTAAATCGCTTCCCGGAAAGCATCAAAGCGAAAAAAGACTGCTATTACGAATTTTGCACCGCTATTGTTGACGCGACCGCTCAATGCGCCTGCGCCTTTAAGCCTCAAATTGCTTACTTCGCCTCCTGTGGCGCTGAAGCCGAATTAAAAGCGATCATCGAATACATCCACACGCACTATCCGACTATTCCGGTTGTTTTGGATTCCAAGCGCGGCGATATCGGCTCAACGGCCAAACATTACGCCAAAGAAGCCTTCGAGCGTTTCGGCGCCGATGCCGTCACGTTGTCGCCTTACATGGGCTTTGATTCGGTTCAACCTTACTTGGAATATGAAGACCGCGGCGCCATTTTGCTTTGCCGCACCTCCAATCCCGGGGGCAACGATATTCAGATGCTCCAAGTTGACGGCAAACCCATTTATCAACGAGTCGCTGAATTGGCAGCCGGTCCCTGGAATTTGAACGGTCAATTGGGTTTGGTGGTGGGTGCCACCTACCCGGCTGAGATCGCGGCTGTGCGTGGCATTGTTGGCGACATGCCGCTTTTGGTGCCGGGTGTCGGCGCGCAAGGGGGCGATATCAACGCTTGTGTCACCGCGGGCATCACCGCTGAGAAAACCGGTATGATGATTAATTCCAGCCGCGCTATTTTGTACGCCTCTAAAGGCGAGGACTTTAAGGACGCCGCCGCCCGCGTTGCCAAAGAAACTCGAGACAAAATCAACGCGGCAAGAGGTTTGTCGATTTAGTTTTCTTGAGAAATGACCTGAGTTGGAAATTTCAACTTGGGTCTTTTCTCTAAAGAACAAATTCCTCCTTCAATATCGATCGGAAAACTTGCAGATTCGGAGAGTTATTCTGTCGCAGGTGCACAAAATCCACCTGAACATGCGCCAATGACGGCGGCAGTTCATGCACCGAAACCATATCCAGGCATTTAAAGTGCTCAAGCCAATGCAACGGCATCACCGCGATACCCAAGCCAGCGCTTACCGCTCCGATAATCGCAGAATACGACGATAATTCGATCACTCGACTAGGCGTCAAAGCAGCTCGGTGAAACCACTCCAGGTACCGGTCGTGGTAAGAGTTTTTCACGTTGAAAGCTAAAACAGTCCTGTTTGCAACATCTGATGCAGCCTCAATGGGCGCGCTTTCTTTTTCCGCGATGATGACCAGTTTTTCTTGAAACAAAGAGGTCTGAGAAAAACGATCATCCCAGCCGTTTGTCACCAAAATCCCAGCATCCAGTTTCCCACGCGAAATAGCCTCGGCGATTCGCTCACTGGAGGCCACTTTTAATTCAAAATCAATGTCGGGATATTGTTTAAGCAAACGAGAAATCGGAACGCTCAAACGCGTGCCGGTCAGGCTGTCGGTGGCACCGAGCCGAAAAAGTCCTCCGGGCTGTTCTTTTGTTATTTTGCTTTCGGCGATCTGAACTTGAGCCAGAATTTTCCGGGCGTCCTCGGCTAAAGACAATGCTTGAGCGGTGGGGGTGATTTTTCGTCCCTGCTTTTCAAACAATCGAGTGTTGAGACGATTCTCTAAATTTTGAATGCGCATGCTTACCGCCGAGGGCACACGATGCAAAACTTCAGCGGCTTTCAATACGCCTCCCGTTTCAACAACCGCCAATACCGTACGGAAATCTTCAATATCAATCATTCTTAAAAATTGAATAGATAAATCAAAATAATTTCATTGTACAGAACATTTAATTCCCATATACTGAAATAACCAATCAAAAGATCCAACTCCCTCTAGGAGATTTCCAAGTCCTGATTCCCCGATCCGGACTTCTTTTTTTCTTGAGTCTTTTGTGCAAGATTCTGACAATGTTGCGGAAGTCTTCTCAGAAATATCGTATTAACGTACAAGACAAGTATTTCTAAGGAGATAACAATGGCAGTTGAAAAATTCGGCCCTTTTGAAAGGGGACCTAAAAATGACGCTTATGCCCAATATTTTGTCGGGCAAAGTTACTTAAACATGCTGACAACAAGCGGCGTGGTGACGGCCAACGTCACTTTTGAGCCGGGCTGCCGCAACAATTGGCATATCCATCACAAAGGCGGACAAATTTTGCTGGTCACAGCCGGGCGAGGCTTCTATCAGGAATGGGGCAAAGCGCCTCGCGAACTTCTCCCCGGTGATGTGGTCAACATCCCGCCTGAAGTCAAGCATTGGCATGGCGCGGCACCTGATAGCTGCTTTGCTCATATCGCCATTGAAGTGCCAGCGCAAGGCGCCAGCAATGAATGGTGTGAACCGGTCAGTGATGAAGAGTATTCAAAGCTAAGCGCAACAAAATAGGCCTTTCGCTTTTATTGGTCCTCCATAGCTCGATCCGCCTTCCGACGGTTCGGGCTTTTTGTTCGTTGCTTATTCAGAACACTTCTCCTTTTCGTCATTGACAGATGGGCCACGGGGGGGGGCAGAATGAGAGCTGTATCCAGAACAAAAAACGGTTGAATTCTCGGAATTCACCCTCTTGGAATGCAATAAACGTAATGTAATTCTGGATGATCTAAAGTCGTTGAGTTTCAAAGAATAACGAAATAAAACGACTGAACGAATGTACATGATGCGTCAATTTTCAGTCTTTTTGAAAGGGATTTCATGTTTTCCTAAAAAAAATTTAGTAAAAAATCCAAATGTTCAAAAATGACTCTCGCATATTGACGCAGAAAAAATAAATAGACATTGCCTTCCAGCATTTTGACTCCGCTTTTCAAAACGGACAGTATGGAGAGTTTGGTTATGAAAACGTCTTTTTCCGCTTATCGCAAAAATTTGATTTGTATTGCTGTGTCAGCGGCGGTCAGCGCTTTTTCCACCGTTGCGTACTCAGAAGTCATCACCGATTCAAGGGATTTCACAAATGACACAGTGATTGAAGAGATGAATCACAGTTGCTGGTACATCGTTAATGCCGGCGAGGGGCCAGCGATTGAATTGACGTCGTCTAACGGCAGCGACCTCACGCTCAAAAGTGATTGGTCAGCACACGTCGGTGCACATGACGGCGGACAGATCGTCTTTAAAGGTTTGGACAATCTCACAATTGAAACAGGGATGCACGGCCTAAGTGCACAGGACGACAGCAGCATTACGGTTGATATTTCCGGGAAACTCACGTTGAACTCTTCGGGGGCGTACACCGACACGAAGGGTACTGGGATTTTGACAGGAGTAAATGCAACTAATTCAACCATGGCTGGCGGAGACGTTGACATTAACGCTTCTCGGGCCATCAACAACAGCGGTACAACGTCATTGACGGGAGCGAGTCTCTATTTGACGGGCACGGGGGACGCTGCTGTTTTGAATATGAGCGGCGAGACCTCGTTGAATTCCGGGAATATCGTCGAAATTTCTAATTCTGGTAATGAAGAAAAAAGTTACGGCATTTGGTCTCAGAGCGGTAACGTTCAGATTCAAGGACAGGACATAACGGTACGGTCAAAAAACGATACCGGTGTTTTATTCTCAAATGCAGGATCCGTTCAATTTGGGGATGAGGATAAAAGTGCCGGGACTGTCACGATTAGCGGAAAAAACTATGGTGTTAACAGCTATGGCTCTGGTGAAGAAGCTGGCAAATTGAACATTTATGCTGAAAAGGTCAACATTTCTTCTGACGCCGGGAATGCCGTGGACCTGGATTTTGGTACGCTCACGGTCCAGTCCGATGCCCTCACACTAGAAGCGAACGCCAATGATGCGATTGCCCTGGAAGTGGCCCGCACTGCGAGCGTGGACGTGACGGCAGCCGAAGACATCACGGTCAATTCATACAAAGGCATTCGAAATAGCGGAAATGTCACATTAGCCTCCCAAGGTAGCCTTTCCATTAACGCTACGGGGGATTACGGCCTAGAAACGAGTAAAGGCATCGTGGAGCTTTCAGCCGGCTCTAATGAAGGGGACATCCTTTCAATCAAGGCGACGGGTGACGGCAGCAACGGCATTTTTGCGAGTTCTGAGAACGGTTCCAGCGCTGTGAGTCTTTCAGGAGCAACGGTCATAGTGGAAGGAGATTACACCGGGATTTCCGCCCAGGGGAGCAGTGTTTTGCAGTTCGGCACCGAGGGTACTGAAATCGGCACTCTCAACATCACGGGCGGAACAAACGCAATATATTACAACAGCTCGGCCGAAGCGAATATGCAGGCATCAAACTTCTTTGCCAATTCTACGTCGGGTTATTCGATCTACGCCGTTAAAGGAACCCTGAACCTCACGACTGCAAATGCAACCATTGAAAGCGCAGACAACATTGGTCTCAATACAGTTGCAGGTGCCAAGACCAACATTTTCGCCTCCGACAAGGTAACCGTAAAAGCGGGAAGTCAGGCTGTTCGCACTTTCGGTGAATTGAATATTCAAGGAAAGACTGAAGGCTCGTCGCTAGCGAATCTAGAGATTATTTCCGATTCCGGCAATGGCATCGCCTCATGCGCTGAGGGCGCCCAAGTCACGATTAACGCCGTGAATTCGAATTTCATTTCGAATGAAGACGCCACAAGCGAAGGGAAGTACAGCGGAAATGCCGTCAGCGCTTCCGTGGGTGGCAGACTGACTTTCGTTGACACAGGCAGTGCGATGCAAAAAATCTCGATCGATTCCCGTTGGGGATCCTTATTCAGCCGTGATACAGGAAGCTCCATTGTCGTCGAAAGCGGCGCAGTAGATCTTACTGGTTCCGTTCTCGCCGTTGACCAAGCTAGCATTGAACTCGGAAGCAAAAAGGCTTTGTCGAGTGCCGACATTCGTGTTGAACCTGGTAACACTGGTGCAGACCTCGCCGCCATTAACGCCCGCAACGGTTCAGTCACACTCAATGCCGTGGACGCCACGATTACCTCCTCTGACTACGCAGTCCTAGCAACCGGATCTTCTGAAGATAGTGCTGATTCAACCGTGAACATTGAAACGACCGGTTCACTCGTGATTTCAGGAGACATCGTTGCCAATATCGAGCGTAACGGTGCGACTACGCCTGAGGCAGGAGCGGGTGACCGCACAGTTTACATTAACCAGAAAGAAGAGAGCACGGGCACGATTAACATCACGGGAGACGTCTCGACCGTGAGCGATGCGGATACGACATCCATCGTTCGGATTGGCCTCAAAACGGCAGACTCTACGCTCACAGGTTCTATAACTGACATCTTTGTGGGTGAAGATTCTTCCCAATATAAAGGCGGAACGACGCTTGGTCTCGAAAACGGTGCAAGCTGGAATGTTACGGGTGACTCTTCAATTCAGAACGTCACTGCTAACGATGGCACGATCCTTACAAACGGTCATCAGGTCGCTGTTAACACACTCGTTAATGATGGCGAGGGCACCCAATTCGTCACGAATTCGGCTCAGGCCAACCAAATCCGCATTCGCGAAGTGGAAGGTGAGGGCCTTGGCATTCATTTAACCGATGAAGCAACCAACGAGCTCGACGCCAATAATCCGCAAGAAGCATTGGCCGCCATTGCCAGCATCGAAAACGCTGATTCCGGCTACAGCATCACAAGCGATGAAGCCGGCGTGCTAGGTGACATGCAATTGGTGATGGATAAAGACGGCAATGTCGTGAGCTTCACCGAAAAAGCCAATACCGTCAACGAAGGCTTGCAAGACATCGCAGCCTCCAACTACCTCTTCTTCCGCTCAAGCATGAATGACGTCAACAAGCGCATGGGCGACTTGCGCGCCATGCCCAAGACCTCGGGCGGCGCTTGGGCTCGCTACTATGGCGGCGAAATGAAGTACGGCGACATGAACATGGAAACGACGTACAACACGCTGCAAGTGGGCGCTGACGGCTGGATCGACAACATCTATCTAGGCGCATCGGTGAGCATCTCCGATGGCGACGGCGACCTCGATAACGGCTCGGTGGACAACCGCAACTACAATTTCGGTGTCTATGGCGGCTGGGTGTCTGATAACGGCCAATTCGTGGACGTGATCGTTAAGCGTCATCGCATGGAAACCGACGGTCAACTCAGAAGCACGGCGGGCACCAAGAATAAGTTTGACTTCTACAATTGGGGCACCTCGGTGTCGGTGGAATACGGTTGGCGCTTTAATTGCCCGAGCACAAACTTCTGGGTCGAACATCAGGCTGAGTTGATGTATGGCCGCTTGGATTCGGTGAACTTCAGAACCTCTCAAGGGGCTCAGGTCAGTCAAGACGCGGTTGATTCTCTTATCGGTCGTTTAGGCGCCTCGGTCGGCTACACGTTTGACCAAAATCGAGGCAGCGCTTACTTCAAGGCCTCTGTGCTTCACGACTGGAAGGGCGAAACCGATAGCAACGTCACCGCCAATGGCGCGACGCGTTCGTTCCATGATGACTTGGGCGGCACGTGGGGTGAATTCGCCCTGGGCGGCACCTATAACATCACGAACACCTTCTCCGCATACGGCGACGTGATGACGACGACCGGTTCTCCGGTTCGCAATCCGTGGCAAATCAGCGTCGGCGTTCGCTATTCCTTCTAACTTTGATTAGTTCTTAGATTAGTCACGGTTGCAATACCTGCAACCGTGACATTTTTGGGCATCGATTGACGAAAATTTTCTGAATGTTTTCTAGCTGATCCGCACTGAAGCCAACCATTGACGGAGTGCACGATCAGTTAGAGCCTGATATCGTCCCTTTTTGACAAAAAATTGGATTGGCTTGAATGCAGCGCAAAAGGACATTCGTCATATCAATTGAGAAATCCAACTTTTTCCGATCTTCTATCCAATCGGAGAAATCCTCTTCTGATCCGTAGCCGTAGCCCTCGAGATTCTTCAATATCGCACGAATCCTTCTAGAGTGGTTAATTGTTTTTTGAGGGTTCTTGCTCTTCGTTTTTCTCTTCAATGCAAGAAACCAATACTTTATCAATACGTCGTCCATCCATATCCACGACTTCAAAGCGCCAATTGTCCCAAGTCACGACGTCCCCCGTTTTCGGCAGGTGTCCGGTCATCCAAATGATCATGCCAGCCAACGTGTTGTAGCGACCATCGGCTTCATTGGGTAATGCTTTCAAATTGAGCTGGTCTTTTAATTCAGGCACGGGCATCATGCCATCGACCAGCAGGGAGCCATCCTCACGGGTCACGGCCCAATCTTCTTCTCCCGGCACATTTTTAAATTCACCAGCGATGGCTTCAAGCACATCACGCGGACTCACGATCCCCTGCACAGAGCCATATTCATCAACAACAATGGCAAGAGGCACATCGTTTTCTTTAAAGTTATCCAAAAGTTCCAATCCTGTTAAGGATTCCGGAACATAAACGGCAGGGATCAAATGCGTTGTAAAGTCCACTTTTCCGGTGTCAACTATTTGCTGCAAAAGAAAACGCGTGGAACAAAAGCCCTTGATGTCATCTAAAGAGCCGTCGCAAACTGGTAATCTTGAATGCTTGGAAGTCACCAGCTTTTTAATGTTTTCTTGCGTGTCATCCTGAATATCAATCCATTCCACCTCATTTCGAGGCGTCATCAAAGTGCCAATTGTGCGGTCATCCAAACGGAAGATATTTCTCACCATGTCGCGCTCCTGCACTTCAATGGTTCCCGCTTCGCTGCCTTCAACAACCATCTGATGAATTTCTTCTTCGGTCACCGCGCTTTCTTCTACATCGTGTTTGCCAGTGAGTTTGAGAAGCATATCGGTGGAAAACGACAGCAACTTAACAAAGGGAGCCATCAAAATAGCGAGGAAATTAATGGGCGGCGCAATGCGGCAGGCGATTCCTTCCGGGTTCATTTGCCCCAAGCGTTTAGGAACCAATTCACCCAACACAATCGAGAAATACGTCACCAAAACAACCACCAGCAACAGGCCCACAGCACGAGCCGTGTTCACTTCCACGCCCAAACTTTCATTAAGCCATGCGGCCACCGGTGTCGCCAAAGCCGCCTCACCCACAATACCGGACAAAATGCCGATCGACGTGATGCCCACCTGAATGGCCGAGAGCGCGCGAGTCGGTTCTTCGTTGAGTTTCAAAGCAACTTTCGCGCCGGAATTGCCATCATCGATTTTCATCTGCAAGCGAGCCTTTCGACTCGTCACAAGCGCGATTTCGCTCATGGCAAAAACACCATTTAATAAAATCAGGGCTAAAAGGCAAAGTACATTAAACCAATTGTCCATTTTTCATTCACCACGTTTTGTACAAGTTACTTTTTTAAATCTCGTTGATTAACCGACTCAGTCCTTCAAGAGCCGTTTTAACGGTTGACTCTCGCACCGCTTGACGATCGCCATTAAATTGGTGACGTTCCACAATCGGATTTTCTCCTTTGCGTCCCCAAGCAATATAAACCGTGCCGACAGGTTTACCGGGCACCGCTCCCCCCGGTCCGGCAATTCCGGTAACGGCAACCGCCACGCTCGCCTCAGAGCGCGCCAACGCTCCGGCAACCATTTCTTTAGCTGTTTGCTCACTCACCGCGCCAAAAGATGCTAGCGTTTCGTGCCTCACTCCTAAAAGATCTTCTTTTGATTGGTTGCTGTAGGTCACAAATCCGCGATCAAACCACTCGCTTGATCCGGCCACTTGCGTGATGGCACACGCGATGCCTCCCGCCGTGCAAGATTCAGCCGTTGCAATCACAGCGTTTTTAGCCAAGGCAATTTGACCCAATTGAGTTGCTATATTTTCAAAAAGCTCCATATCAGTACAGCACCCATTGAATAGCAAATAACACCAACCACGCGTATAAGGCGGCTATCGCATCATCGAGCATGATGCCAAAACCGTTTTTCATCTTCTTGTCGAAATAATCCGCGGGCGGCAGCTTAACAATGTCAAAGAAACGAAACGCGACAAAGGCCGCGATTTGCCAAATAAGAGTGGGCGGCATTAATGCGAGCAACAACCAAATCGCAAAGACTTCATCAATGACGATTGAACCATGATCGGGCACGCCCAAATCATCCGAGGTTTTCTGACAGGCCCA
>DVMY01000052.1 GCA_018714755.1 Candidatus Aphodousia faecigallinarum
GACCATTCGCTGCCCTTCATAGGCCTCTTGAATAGCCACGCTCATCTCACCCAAAGTATTTTGTGATCCCAAAGTCAAACGTTTAACCGTCTTACTGACCCATCTCAAAACCCATGCGAGCAACGGAGCCACAATAAGCGTAACAACGGTGAGCATCCAATTGTGATAAACCAAAATACAAGCCAGTCCCACAATTTGCAGCGAATCACGCACCAAAGTCGTGAGAATTTCGGCGGCGGTTCCCAATGCGCTTGAAGCTTCATTGACAAACTTGGAAACCACTTTGCCGGACATGTAACGTTGATAAGTTTGAGACGACCACTGAATCAATCGCCCAAACATCAATCGGCGAATTCGAACGAGGACTTGTTGACTGACTCGCTGAAGCAAATAGTTTGATAGAAATTGCGTGCCGCCATGCAAAATAGAAATGCCGATTAAACCGATTGGCGTCCACCAAACAATTGAAGGATTGTGTTCATAAAAACCCAAATCAGTCAGTTTGCCCAACAAAAGCGCGATCAATGAGGAACTAGCGGCTCCCAGTATCATGCAAGCCACCGCCAACGCGATTTCCTTTTTATACGCGGGCAGATACCCCAGGAGACGTCTCACATAAGGATCGTTGAAAATGGGTAAGCGGTCAACAATTTTTTTCTTCATTGGCTTTAACTTAAACTAGTTCGTCGTCATTTTAGCGGCTCGGCTGTTTTGATGCCTTGACTGTTTTGTTAACGTTTACAACACGTTTGGCGCTGCGTTTTTTTGACTCCGCAAATCCTTCATAACCTTTGTCATAAACTTCTTTTTTAGCGGCGAACTTACGACCGCCTTTATTGGCGCCAACTCCAGCTTGACTCTTTACTCGTTTCTTTTCGGAGGCTGAACCCGTTTTATCGCTTCCGGGAACCACACCGGCACGACTGCTGCCTTTTTTCAGATCCTCAAGCCACCCCTTGACCCAGTCATCAGACAAACGCATCCTAGCGCCTCTCGGTAAATCCTTAGGTAAGAGTACCGCCCCGAAGCGCACCCTTATCAGTCGAGACACCGTTAGCCCCACCGCTTCGAAAATTCTGCGGACTTCCCGATTTCGCCCTTCGGCCAATGTCACTCGATACCAATGGTTGGATGAGACCCCTCCGATATCTTCAATTCGAGAAAATGACGCTAACCCATCATCAAGCTTGATACCTTTGAGCAACTTGGTTTGTGCCTCTTCGCTCAATTCCCCCTGCACACGCACGGCGTATTCACGCTCGATGCGATAACGAGGATGCATCAACATATTGGCAAGCTCGCCGCTTGTGGTAAAAAGAAGCACTCCCTCTGTGTTAAAGTCCAAGCGTCCCACCGCGATCCACCGCTCGCCGTTTAACTTTGGCAAATGATCAAAAACAGTGGGTCTACCTTGTGGGTCATCCGCGGAGACGATCTCACCGGCTGGCTTATGGTAGAGCAATACTTTAGGCACTTGTGTTGTTTGCGCCGACCTTTTAATTAAGCGCCCCTTTACTCGAATATTGTCATTGGCCCGCACTCTATCGCCCACTTTGGCGACGTCCCCGTTGACTGTCACCACGCCTGTGGCAATCAAGGCTTCCATTTCACGACGAGACCCTAAACCGGCATCGGCGAGCACTTTTTGGAGTTTTTCAGAACTTGCGCTCAATACCGTGTTAGTTTGAGCACGCTCTCTAGCATCAGGCATCGATGCCATTTTGGGTTTAACTTGTTTCGCAACAGGCGCTCTAAATGGCGTGCGCTTAGGCTTCAACCTTTGCACCGGTTTATTGTTCTGACGGCTTTTCCTCTGCATTATCGTCTCCAAAGTCCAAAGGTCGAATCATGTTTTCGAGTCGTGCGTGCTCTTCGTCAAGAGCGTGAAGCACTGAACGGTCTCCGATGCGGTTGGATTGTTGTGCTTCGGATTGCGCCTGGCCTTCAAAAAGTTCAAAAGCTTCCATCGGCGGCTCTTCTTCCGGCCCTATGCTAGGCAAATCCTGAAGTGAATTAAGTCCAAGATCAACTAAGAACTGTCGAGTGGTCGCCAACAATTCGGGCCGTCCCACCGTTTCCCGGCGTCCGATCACTTCAATCCAATTACGATCTAAAAGCGTTTTTATCGCATTGGGATTGACGCTCACACCCCTAATTTTTTCAATATCGCCGCGCGTGACCGGTTGGCGATAAGCGATCACCGCTAAAGTCTCCATCACTGTTCGGCTGTATTTAGGCGCCTCTTCGGGATGCAAGCGTCGCAAAACTTCTCTCATCGCCGGTACGGACTGAAATCGCCACAATCCTTCCGCAACCTCACGCAACTCAAGCGCGCGACCGTTCCAATCCTGCTGAAGCTGCGCGAGAAACTGCAACACTTCGGCTTTGCTGTACCGTTTATCAAGGCAATCGCGCAGAGCCATAACTGACAAGGGTACATCGCTCGTTAACAACGCGCCTTCCAAAATCCATTTCGGATTGTCATTGAGCGTGGTCATCAGTCACCTCTCCATCGACGTAGAACCATTGATTGTTTTCTTTGACAAAACGACTCTTTTCCGCCTGCCGAAACGCTCTTCCGTTGATTTTGCCACGTGCAATAAATGACACTGTCGCTTGACTGCCTTCAGTGGCAAACGAAACAATTTCCAGCCCCAACCATTTAATCGGATCCGTCAAATCCAACTGTTGCGGGCAAGTCGATTCGTGCCAGGTCTTTAGCAAATAGTCAGCCCGTTTATAAACAAATGCGCTGTAGCGACTTTTCATCAGACTAAGCGCATCGGGAGCCAATAATCCATCATGAAAACGCCCGCAACAATCCTTGTAGTCAAGTTGACTACCGCAAGGACAGAGTGCGGGCACTTTCTTTTTTTTCATAAACCATTAACCGGCGTTTTGTTCACGCTCGGCACGAGCATGACGACGACGATCAATTTCCGTTAAATAACGTTTTCTCAAACGAATCGTGTGCGGAGTGATTTCCACCAATTCGTCATCATTGATGAATTCCACGGCGCTTTCCAATGTCAATTGCACAGGCGGCACCAAACGAATCGCTTCATCGGTTCCTGAAGCGCGAATATTGGTCAACTGTTTGCCACGAATCGGGTTGACCACAATATCGTTATCTCGAGAGTGAATACCGATGATCATGCCCTCGTAGAGCTTGTCACCGGGTTTGACAAACATACGACCGCGATCTTGCAGCTTCCAAAGCGCGTAAGCCACCGCTTCACCGTTATCTTGGCTAATCAAGACACCGTTTCTGCGTTCGCCCACATCCCCTTCTTTGATCGGACCATAGTCGTCAAAAACGTGACTCATAATACCCGTGCCGCGGCACATGGTCATAAATTCGCTCTGGAAACCGATCAAGCCGCGAGCGGGAATACGGTATTCCAAACGCACACGCCCCTTTCCGTCCGGCTGCATATCCTGCAAATCACCACGACGGCGACCCAACTCTTCCATGACCGCGCCTTGGTGTTCTTCTTCCACGTCAACCGTGAGCACTTCATACGGTTCCATCTTCTGGCCGTCAATTTCTTTGAGCAACACGCGCGGGCGAGAAACCGCCAACTCGTAACCCTCACGACGCATGTTTTCAATCAAAATCGTCAAGTGCAACTCGCCGCGGCCGCAGACTTCAAAGACTGTTTCGTCATCGGTAAGCTTCATACGCATGGCGACATTGGACTTCAATTCACGTTCCAAACGTTCGCGAATCTGGCGGCTCGTCACATACTTGCCTTCACGGCCAGCCAAGGGGCTCGTATTGACTTGAAAGTTCATCGAAAGAGTCGGTTCATCCACCTTCAAAAGCGGAAGCGCCTCGGGCTTTTCCAGATCAGTGATGGTCGTGCCAATGGAGAGTTCTTCAATACCGTTAACAAGCACGATGTCGCCCGCTTCGGCGGAGTCCACCAATTTACGATCCAAGCCTTCAAACATCAGGATTTGGTTAACCTTCACCTTCTTCGGAGTGTCTTCCGGACCATTCATGATGCAAACATCTTGACCGGCATGAATGCGGCCGCGGTGCACACGACCGATACCGATTTTGCCCACGTAGCTTGAATAATCGAGCGAACAAATCTGCAATTGCAAGGGACCATCCGGATCATCATCACGCACAGGCACTTTTTCGATCACGGTATCGAAAATGGCACGCATGTTGCCCACTTTCTTTAGCTCTTCGATGTTATCGCTAAAGCCCGCCACACCCTCAAGCGCAGAGCAATAGATAACCGGGAAATCGAGCTGCTCTTCCGTGGCACCCAATTTATCGAACAAATCAAATGTTTGATTGAGAACCCAATCAGGACGAGCCCCCGGACGGTCAATCTTGTTGATGACAACAATCGGCTTTAAGCCCAAAGCCAATGCTTTGCGAGTCACAAAACGGGTCTGAGGCATCGGACCTTCGACCGCGTCCACCAACAATAAAACACCATCAACCATTGAGAGCACGCGTTCGACCTCTCCGCCGAAGTCCGCGTGCCCCGGCGTATCAATGATATTAATATGGGTTCCTTCGTATTCGACTGCGCAGTTTTTAGCCAAAATCGTAATGCCGCGTTCACGCTCCAAGTCGCCACTATCCATGACACGTTCTTGGACTTCCTGATTGGCACGGAATGTGCCGGCGGCGCGCAAAAGTTTGTCAACCAAGGTGGTCTTACCATGGTCAACGTGCGCAATAATCGCGATATTGCGAATAGCACGAGTACTAGTCATTTGTTGCCTCAATATCTTTCTTGTTGGCAATTAATCGTTCAGGTTCGAGCACTCCGCGCTCATTGACGCGGGCCGTTCCCACCATTTTTCCATCAGGTCCGTAGACCCTCACCCGCGGACAACTTTGTAATCTCAAGGCCAATCGCTGACCATGACAAAATCGCTCGCGGTCATTTTCGCTTAAATCAACCGCGGGAAGCGTCTGCATCAACGCATCCAACGGTTTAAGTGCATCCTGACGTTGTTGGGAATTCATCCTCTCCAACGCCTCAATGGTGATACTGTCTTCGATAGAAAGATCACCCACAGCCGTTCTTCTCAGACTTGCCAAATGAGCTCCGCAACCAAGCGCCTGGCCGATATCTTCAGCCAACACTCGAATGTAGGTTCCTTTTGAACAGGTCACCTCAATAGTTAAGAGCTCGTCAACAAAACTAAGAATTGTCAATTTTTCAATGCGCACCGAACGCGGCTCACGCTCGATGCTCACCCCCTCACGCGCCAAATCGTAAAGTGTTTTACCACCTCGCTTGAGCGCGGAAAACATCGGAGGAATTTGTTTGATTTCACCTCGAAAGTGTTCCAACGCTTTCTCGATATCTTCACGTGTCACGTTGACCGGCCGACTTTCAATAAATTGGCCTTCCAAGTCGCCCGTGCTCGTTTTCTGGCCTAACTTAACGCCTGCGATATAGGTTTTATCCGCATGCAATAAATCGGCCGAGAATTTGGTTGCTTCACCAAATGTCAAAGCCAAAAGACCGCTCGCCAAAGGATCTAATGTCCCCGTGTGCCCTGCCTTTTGAGCATTGAGCAAACGCCTGCATGTTTGTAACGCAGCATTGGATGTCACACCATAGGGCTTGTCTAACAGCAATACCCCATCGACTGCGCGGCCTCGTCTTTTCATTGTTTGCCTTCGGTTTGTTGCATTGCCTTGGCGATCAGCTGATCCATCTCAAAACCCTTGGCCACACTCGTGTCGTGCTCAAAATGAAGAGTGGGCACGGTATGAATGGACAAGAGTTTAAACAGATGGTTTCTAAGCATGCCTGCGGCAGCGTTTAACCCTTGACGAGCTTGTTCTGGATCAGCCCCAATCACCGTGAAATACACCTTCGCGTGGGCGTAATCCGGAGTGATCTCACAGCCAGTCAACGTTACCAAACCGACGCGAGGATCCCGAACTTCCTGAGGTATAAGACGAGCAAGATCCTTTTGAATCTGATCGGCCACTCGTTGGGCACGTCCCGGTTTTGCAGCTCTCATGTTCTATCCTTGTCTGTGATCTCAGATCGGTCTCGGCCACGGCCGGACCGATCTTTCGAATGTCAGATTAAAGTGTGCGGGCCACCTCGGTGACTTCAAAGATTTCAAGCTGGTCGCCTTCTTTGATATCGTCATAACCCTTAAGCGACAAGCCGCATTCCAAACCGGCTTTCACTTCACGAACATCGTCCTTGAAGTGACGCAGAGAGTTCAATTCGCCCGTCCAAATCACAACGTTGTCGCGCAACAAACGTGCCGATGCCGTGCGGCGAACCACGCCTTCGAGCACCTTACAGCCGGCAATCATACCCACCTTCGGCACACGAATGCATTGACGGATTTCCACAAAGCCCAAAACGGTTTCACGTTTTTCCGGAGCCAACATGCCGCTCATAGCTGCCTTCACATCATCGACTGCGTCGTAGATGATGTTGTAGTAGCGAATATCCACACCGTTGGATTCTGCCAACTTGCGAGCCGGCGCGTCAGCGCGAACATTAAATCCGATAATGACCGCCTTACTGGCCAGCGCCAAATTCACGTCGGTTTCAGATACGCCACCCACAGCCGAGTGAACCACCTGCACACGCACTTCTTCATTAGACAACTTCGTCAATGCGTGGACAATGGCTTCGGTCGAACCTTGCACATCAGCCTTGACAATCAAAGCCAACGTCTTCATTTCACCATTGGCCGCATCCGAGAAGATGTTTTCTAGTTTAGCCGCTTGTTGCTTGGCTAACTTCACATCACGATACTTGCCTTGGCGGAACAGAGCAATTTCACGAGCCTTGCGTTCATCAGGCAAAACCATGATTTCATCACCGGCCTGAGGAACACCCGACAAACCTTGAATTTCAACCGGAATGGAAGGACCGGCCTCGGCCACAGCCTTACCTGTTTCGTTAATCATGGCGCGCACGCGACCGAATTCTGCTCCGGCCAACACAATGTCACCACGATGCAACGTGCCTGACTGCACCAAAATGGAAGCAACCGGACCGCGTCCTTTATCCAATCGAGATTCAATGACTAAGCCCTTAGCCATGCCTTCTTTTGGAGCTTTAAGATCCAACATTTCCGCTTGAAGCAGCACGTTTTCGAGCAATTCATCCACACCCTGACCAGTCTTAGCAGATACTGGGATAAAAGGAACATCTCCGCCCCAGTCTTCTGGCATCACATCGTTTTGAACCAACTCTTGCTTGACGCGTTCAGGATTGGCTTCCGGCTTATCAATTTTGTTAATGGCCACCACCATCGGCACGCCCGCGGCCTTCGAGTGAGCGATAGCTTCCTTCGTTTGCGGCATCACGCCGTCATCGGCGGCAACAACCAAAATCACAATATCAGTGGCCTGAGCGCCACGCGCGCGCATCGCGGTAAAAGCCTCATGCCCCGGCGTGTCCAAGAACGTGACAATGCCTCTCGGCGTCTTCACGTGATAGGCGCCGATGTGTTGTGTAATGCCACCGGCTTCACCCGCGGCCACTTTCGCGCGGCGAATATAGTCCAACAAGCTCGTCTTACCGTGGTCAACGTGACCCATGATGGTCACCACCGGAGGACGCGGCAAAGCTTCTGCCGTGTTTTCCTGCATCATATCGCCCAAAATAGCTTCCGGATCATCGGGCTTGGCGGCGATCGCATGATGCCCCATTTCCTCGACAACGATCATGGCCGTGTCCTGATCGAGCATTTGGTTGATTGTCACCATTTGCCCCATCTTCATCAGCGTCTTGATCACCTCCGTGGCCTTCACTGCCATCTTGTGTGCCAAATCGGCCACACTGATGGTTTCCGGAACACTTACATCACGAACCACGGGTTCGGTATTTTGAACCTGTTGCTGCTTACTTTGTTCATGACGACGGTTGTTGCGATTCTTGCGAGCACCACGCCATTGTTCATTGCCGTCCTCATCTTCATCGATGACACGGGCATTACCTTTGTTGCCGCCACGATGTTTGACGTTGTCTTCCCACTTGCTGGAACCGCCGTGGTTGGCACCGGCGTGTTTGCCGCCTTTTTTCTTGCCGCCCAAATCGTCATCGCGATCGCGCTCGTTATTCTTGCTGCCCTTTTTCTTATCTTGATTCTTCTTACTATCTGAAGGCTTCTCATTCTTGGCCTTCATGACAGAAGGTTTGGGCTTATTCATCATTTCGCGAATCGCGCGAGCTTCTTCTTCGGCCTTGCGTTTCGCCTCCTGACGACGCTTCAATTCTTCCTCAGACAAAGGCGCTTGTTGAGGTTTGCGATCAACAGGCTTTTTAGCAACATTGGGCTGCGGCTTTGCCTTTTCATTCTTACGGGCGTCCACGGCCTTTTGATTTGATTTATTGTCTTGCTTGGGCTGCGGCTTTTGATCGCGATTAACCTCTGCACGAACTTCTTTTTTAGTCTCTGCATTAACCGCGGGTTTCGCTTTTTCCTGGACCTCTTTAACAGTCTGCTTTTGAGCGGTCTCTTGGGCAACCTCGGGCTTAGGCTGCTGAGCGGCTCTCGCGGCTTGAGCTTCCGCTTCAGCCTGAGCCTTAGCCTGGGCCTGTTGCTGAGCTTGCTGTTGAGCACGTTCAAGTTCTTTTTGACGCTTCTCTTCCTCAGCCTTTTGTTGCTGCAGCTTGGCCTTAGCCTCTTCGAGGGCGCGGGCGCGTTCAGCGGCTATAGCCTGTTCCCGAGCACTATTAGCCGCTGCCGTGTTTTTGACAAGCACACGCTTTCTGCGAACTTCCACCTTAACAGTATGTTGACCATCGGCCTGTTTCACCGTTGTCGTTTCTTTTCGAGTCAAGGTAATCTTGCGTGCCTTCGCCTGACGATCTTGGCGTAAAAACTCAACCAACTTACGTTGATCCTCTGCCGTCACAGAATCTTTTTCACCACTTTTGTCAATGCCGGCACTTTTGAGTTGACGCAACAACTCGTTTGAGGTCACGTTCATTTCTTTGGCCAACTCTAATACGGTCGAACTTGCCATATTCTCTCCTTTCGCACTTTATCTTCAAAGCACGCTTAGTTGTTGAACCAATGGGCGCGAGCAGCCATAATCAACTTCGAGGCGCGATCCTCGTCGATTCCGCTCATTTCCATCAATTCATCTACGGCTAATTCGGCCAGCTCATCACGGGTTTTAACCCCATGGGCAACCAGCACGTTAACCAAATCATTGTCCATTCCGTCGAGCGAAACCATTTCAGGTTCGGCTTGACGTAAATTTTCTTCGCGTTCAAGGTCTTGCATTAAGCACTTATTGCGAGCGCGCTCTCTCAAAACCTTGACGGTATCTTCATCAAACGCTTCAATTTCGAGCAATTCGGATTCAGGAACGTAAGCCACTTCTTCAATGGAAGAGAATCCATTTTCGATGAGAATATCGGCAACATCTTCACCAACTTCCAATTTTTCAACAAATTCGCTGCGAATCTTGTTGGTCTCCTCATCACGCTTAGCATTGGCTTCCTCATCGGTCATAATGTCGATTTTCCACCCCGTCAATTCAGAGGCCAAACGAACATTCTGACCGGCACGACCAATGGCGATGGCCAAGTTTTCTTCATCAACCACCACTTCCATCGTGTGCGTGTCTTCGAGCATAACCACGCCAGAAACCTTAGCTGGTTCCAAAGCACTAACCACAAATTGCGCGGGCTCATCATCCCAAACCACGATATCAACACGTTCTCCGCCCAACTCATTGGTCACAGCGTTTACACGCGTTCCACGCACACCGATGCAGGTTCCAACAGGATCCAAACGGGCATCTTTTGCTTGAACAGCAATCTTGGCGCGGCTGCCCGGGTCACGGGCTGCGCTCTTAATTTCAAGCAAGCCTTCTTCGATTTCCGGCACTTGAAGCGCAAACAATTCCTTAATGAATTCCGGGCTTGTGCGGGACAAAAAGACTTGCTGTCCTTTGCATGTACGATCGATGCGTGCAACATAGGCTCGAACACGATCTCCCGGTCTGAAGGATTCTTTGGGCAACATTTCCGACCGCGGCAAACGGGCTTCAACTTTTCCGATTTCCACAATCGCATCCCCTTTATCCATGCGCTTGACTAAACCGGAAACCACCTTTTCATCACGAGCCAAGAATTCCACCAACATTTGCTCGCGCTCTGCATCACGCAAACGTTGCAAAATAACCTGTTTTGCGTCCTGGGCGAAGCGGCGACCAGAGCTATTGATGTTTTGAACTTCCTCACGGATGTAATCACCCACCTTCAAATCCGGATATTCATCGTGAATATCGGAAAACATTTCCTGACGGTCCGGTTCTTGAAGACCTTGATCATCGGCAACAACAAGCCAACGACGCCACGCTTGGTAGTCTCCCGTTTCTCGATCAACATGAACTTCAATATCAGCGTCTTCACCAGAAAAATTGGCCTTTTTTATCGCAGAAGCCAGCGCCATTTCAAGCACACCGAAAACAACTTCACGAGGCACGCTTTTTTCTTGAGCCAACACTTCTACCATTTCAAGCATTTCGCGGTTCATTTTTTAGTTTCCTTTGAAATTTAATTCTGCAACCAAATGAGCTCGATCAACCTGATCGATCGTAAAACTTACGGCAACGGGCTCAATGGTTGGAGCCTTTTTGCCTCGCTTCTGAGCGATGCGCTCACGAGCGGCTTGAGCCGGAGTTTTTGCCGGCTTTTCATCCGTAAATAAAAATTCAATTCTTGTTTGATCGCCCTCTTTGGAAACGGCTTGTATGCGTCCGTCCAGCTTACGGCGACCAGCTTCCGGGAATCCGTCGGCCATCAAAGGCGCAAACAACTCCACATGTACCAACTTGCCAATAAAGCGTTCCCAATCCTTAGCCTTTTTCAAAGGACGTTCAACGCCTGGAGAAGAAACTTCCAAACGGTCATAATCAATGTTTTCAACTGTGAATAAATACGTCAGTTGATTACTCACCCGCTCGCAATCATCCACTCCCACTCCTTCGGGGCTGTCCATCGTGACGCGTAACAAACCTCTGGGCAAGTGTTCAAGTTCAACAAACTCAAACCCCATCCCCTCAACGGTTTGCTCAACCAACGTCAACAAATCAGTCGATGTTTCAGTCATTAGTGTCTTTGTTCCTGATGGAGAAATTCCCAAAAAAAGATGGGCTCAAAGGCCCATCCATCCCCCTAACATCAGATGCAACCAGTGCTAGGGTTTTGCTTAAAACGAACAAACATTATGCTCGTAATTAATGCATGACGACCGATAAATAATAAAGGCACTTTAAAAAGTGCCTTTATTGTTTTTATCTTCGCGTGTGATTATACAGGCTGCCCATAAAAAATCAATCACTTAGAGTAATTTTTTCAACTCTTGGAACCTATTTCTAAACGTTCAAGTTGAAACGCCTTAGCCTCGTTCACTTTATCATGTGGGAAAATACATTGAATAAGCCAGAGCCGGCTTCAAAATTCAATAAGAAAATCAATTGGATAGGGGTTTTTAAATGTTTATGTCTGGCGGAGAGAGAGGGATTTGAACCCTCGATACGGACGAGCCGTATACCGGATTTCGAGTCCGGCGCATTCGACCACTCTGCCATCTCTCCAGACAATGAAGGTTGGGATTTTATCAGAATGGCATTCAAATTTCTTTTGATAAAACCGAATCTTTGTGGATAACTCTAAATTTTTATTGATTGATCAACGATTTTATTTGTTGCGGTGATACAACATTTCTTCTCAATTCCTTTGAATTTACGAGGGTAAATACTAAAAGTTGGGAAATTTTTTTGAGGTTACTCAAATTTTCTTTTACTTTTGCAATAACATTATGTTTAAAGGGCTATCCTGAACCTATCTGAAACACTATTTCTGTAGGAGTTTTGTCAAAATGGATCTTAAAGAAATTCTCGAACGCAACAAAAAAGCTCATCATCGCCTTGGCATGATCACCAAGGAGCTGTATGACACTTTGAGTGACGGCCATCATAACAGTTTGCGCATGTCTCAAGTCAGCGAAATGATGAATGCCTCTTTCGAAATGTTGAAAGAGTCTGACGTTTTGCACTCCTATGCTGAAGACGAACTGAAGGCAAGCACAAAGACCGAAACCAAGAAGGCTCCGGCCAAGAAGGCTGCCGCCAAGCCGGCCGCTAAGAAGACGGAAGCGAAGAAGGCCCCGGCTAAAAAAGCTGCCGCTAAACCGGCCGCTAAGAAAGTAGCCGAAAAGCCGGCCGCTAAGAAGACGGAAGCTAAAAAAGCTCCGGCCAAAAAGACTGCCGCTAAACCAGCCGCTAAGAAAGTAGCCGAAAAGCCGGCCGCTAAGAAGGCGGAAGCTAAAAAAGCTCCGGCCAAAAAGACTGCTGCCAAACCAGCAGCCAAGAAGACGGAAGCGAAGAAGGCTCCGGCCAAGAAGGTTGCCGCTAAGCCGGCCGCCAAGAAAGTAGCAGCCAAACCCGCAGCCAAGAAAACGACAGCTAAAAAGACCGCTAAGAAATAATCTTCTTTTGTCGGTGAGGGGGAGGCGTTTCCCCCTAAGCATAAAATAGGGCAGAAACCTGATTCAGTTTCTGCCTTTTTCTTAATGGGGAGGACTACGCCTTAAAATCACCCAACGGTTGGTCCTCGGGACGCAATACTTCAACACCTCCCATGTAGGGACGCAACACTTCAGGAACAGTGACGCTGCCATCTGCATTTTGGTAATTTTCCAAAACAGCCACCAACGTGCGTCCAACAGCCAAACCGGATCCGTTTAACGTGTGTACATATTGGATTTTGCCATCCTTACCCTTCACACGAGCGCCCATACGACGAGCTTGGAAAGCTTCGCAGTTCGAGCAAGATGAGATCTCACGATAGGTATTTTGAGCCGGCAGCCAAACTTCCAAGTCAAAGGTCTTGGCAGCACCAAAGCCCATGTCACCCGTGCAAAGCGTAATCACACGATAGGGCAAACCCAAACGTTGAAGGATGGTTTCAGCGTTGTGAACCATTTCGTCCAGGTGCTTGTAACTATCTTCGGGATTGACGATGCGCACCATTTCAACCTTGTCAAATTGGTGCTGACGGATCATGCCGCGCGTATCACGACCATAAGAGCCGGCCTCTGAACGGAAGCATGGCGTGTGAGCGGTGATCTTGATTGGCAATTGGTCGGCACGCAACAACTTACCGCTAACCATATTGGTTAACGAAACTTCAGCGGTCGGAATCAGATACATGCGCTCACCTTCGCCTTCCTGACCACCCTTCTTCGCTGCGAAAAGATCCTCTTCAAACTTAGGTAATTGACCAGTGCCACGCATTGTATCCGCGCTTACAACATAAGGCGTATAGCATTCCACATAGCCGTGTTCGCGGGTATGGGTATCGAGCATAAATTGAGCCAAAGCGCGATGAAGACGCGCTACCTGACCACGCATAAAGCAGAAACGAGCGCCGGATTCCTTTGCCGCAGTTTCAAAGTCCATACCAAGAGGGACACCAACATCCACGTGATCCTTAATTGGAAAATCAAACGTACGAGGTGTGCCCCAGCGACGAACTTCAGGATTATCGCGTTCATCACGACCGACAGGCACGGATTCATGAGGCAAATTTGGAACACTCATTAAAAGTTCGTTCAAATCCGTCCTGATTTGAGACAAACGTTCTTCCAACTGAGAAAGCTTTTCAGGAATAGCCGCAGCTTCAGCCATTAAATCAGCGGCATCGCCGCCAGCCTTGCGGGCTGCACCGATCAGCTTGGACAAGCTATTACGCAAAGCCTGAAGTTCTTCAGTCTGCTTTTGGACAGCTTTACGGTCATTTTCCAACGCATTGAATTCTTTGACCGGGAATTCAAACGGACGGGTTGCCAAACGAGCGACAACATCATCGAGTTGCTTACGCAATAAATTGATATCAAGCATTATTGATTCCTAGGAATTTTTAATAAACAGAGCAGGCTCTGAAAAAAATACATTCGGTAATTTTCACCCGTTTGGGGCATGATTGCAAGAGTAATATGGCTTAGATCGTTATTTTTCCTTCTTTGAACGAATTCGCCCTTGCCCTTTTGCCCAAGCTTGACGGTTCAGAGCCTTTAGCTTTTCTAATTTTTCAGCAATTTTTATTTCTAAACCCCTTGGTCTTGGGTAATACCACCGCATATTTTCGATGCCTTCCGGTAAGTAAATTTCACCGGCTGCAAAGGCATCTGGCTCATCATGAGCATATCGATAACCGTGAGAGTAACCTAGCTCACTCATTAATTTAGTGGGAGCGTTTCTCAAATAAAGCGGAACGGGTCGGGTTGAATCTTTCTTAACAAAACTCTTCACAGCGTTGTAAGCCACTTCAAGGGAGTTGCTCTTCGGAGCGACGGCGCAGTAAACAACTGCGTTGGCAATAGCCAGTTCGCCTTCGGGCGATCCAAGTCGCTCAAAGACTTGAGCCGCATTTAAGGCGATTTCCAACGCTCTTGGATCAGCTAAACCAATATCCTCGGTTGCCATTCGGATTACTCGACGACAAATATAGAGAGGATCACAGCCGCCAACAATCATTCGAGTCATCCAGTACAGAGCCGCATCAGGATCGCTTCCTCTCACTGATTTATGCAACGCCGAGATTAAATCGTAAAAATTGTCGCCGCCTTTATCAAAGCGTCGAAGAGTCGACGGCAAACTTTGTCTCAACAAATCCGCCCCAACCTCTTTAATGCCTTTATCTTGAGCCAAATGACAGGCCAATTCAACAGCGTTTAAAAAACGTCTAGCGTCGCCATCAGCTAAATTAAACAAAATATCTTTAGCTTCTTTTGTGAACATTAGACCCGGCGCTTCTACTTCAATCGCGCGAGGAAGCAAACGTTCAAAATCTTCAGTCTTTAAACTTTCCAACACATAAGTAGCTGATCGAGATAAAAGCGCGCTATTAACCTCAAAACTTGGATTTTCAGTTGTAGCTCCGATAAAAACAAAAAGGCCGCTTTCAACATGAGGTAAAAAAGCATCTTGTTGAGACTTTGAAAAACGGTGTACTTCGTCAACAAAGACTAGTGTTGACTCGCCGGTTTGATCCATGTGCTTTTGGGCTTCATCAACTGCTTCACGAATTTCTTTGACTCCGCTTAAAACAGCTGAAATTGCAATGAAAGGCAAGTGAAAAGCACTAGCCATAATGCGGGCAAGCGTAGTTTTGCCAACACCCGGAGGTCCCCAAAGAACCATGGAGTGAGGTCGTCCTTCCTCAAAAGCGACCCGTAATGGCTTACCCGGGCCTAATAGATGCTGTTGTCCAACAACTTCATCCAATGTCTTTGGACGTAGTCTTTCAGCTAAAGGCTGCATACGTGTATTGACTGTATGAGATTCTCTCTCATGATTGGTCTTAGCAGACTGTTGCGGTATCAGATCTCCAAATAAATCTTCATTCATAAAAAAATCTAAAAATCATATTTCAACACGTGGCATTATAGGATACTCAAGATTTAGGCGCTCTTTGAGAAAACATAAGATTTAGAGATGCGTGCAGAATGAGTTTCTAGCTTAACTCAGGCATCAATTAGGATGGTATAAAAAAACAAAAGCCTCGAATCGGAAAGACTCGAGGCTTTGTTTGAATGGGGGAGCCGGGCGATGTCCTACTTTCACTGGAAATACAACCAACTATCATCGGCGCTAAGGCGTTTCACTGTCCTGTTCGGAA
>DVMY01000053.1 GCA_018714755.1 Candidatus Aphodousia faecigallinarum
CAGAGCCCGCGTTGCGAGTACCCAAAACCAATTCCTTGGCATTTCGCGTCTCGACAATCAAGTGTTCCGGCGCGTAGCGATTGGAAATCTCCACACAAGTCTCTAAATCCCGCGTCACAATAATGCGGCTCATTGACAATGCCACTTCGGCAATTGCTTTTCTAGGCAAGGTCTCTAACTGACGATCTACCTCTTCGGCCACACGATCGGCGAACGCTCGCTCGGGGGTTAGAAGCACCACTTGTGAATCTTTGCCGTGCTCAGCCTGCGAGAGTAAATCGGCCGCCACAAAAGCGGGATTGGCGCCTGCATCAGCGATCACCAACACTTCCGAGGGACCCGCCGGCATATCAATGGCAGCACCATCGGCGCATTCGCTCACCAAACGCTTGGCCTGCGTAACAAAAGCGTTGCCCGGCCCAAAAATTTTCATGACTTTGGGCACGCTCTCGGTTCCAAATGCCATGGCGGCGATCGCCTGAGCGCCCCCTGACTGATAAATTTCGGTGACGCCGCAAAGTCTTGCGGCGTATAAAATTTCATCGGCAATTTTGGGCGGCGACATCAAAATGATCTTTTTGCATCCCGCGATTTTCGCCGGAATCGCCAACATCATTACGGTGGAGAATAGCGGCGCTGTGCCGCCCGGCACATATAAGCCGACTGAATCAATGGGATGAGTGACTTGTTTGCAAAGAACGCCCGGCATCGTTTGAACGGTCACCGGATTTAATTGCTGCGCTTTATGGAAGACCTCAATATTCTTGACGGCTAAAGCCATCGCCTCTTTTATGTCATCGCTTAACCGATTCTGCGCCTCATCAATTGTTTTTTCGTCCACGCGAATCGATTGCAGATCCGCTTTGTCAAATTTCGCCGCATAGTCTTTAAGCGCCTGATCGCCCCTGGATCGAACGTCGGCCACAATCGCCTCAACCGTTTTGGCGATTTCGGCGCCCGCCAGCACCGCAGGCCGCATCAACAACTCTGTTTGTTCTTTGTCGGATAAATCATCCCAAACCACAGGTTTTAACACAGACATTTCTTATTCCCCTTCCTTATTTGAGCATTTTTTCAATCGGCAACACCAAGATGGAACTTGCGCCGAGCGCCTTGAGTTTTTCCATCGTTTCCCAAAAGAGCGTTTCGCGACTGACCATGTGCATGACAATCTTTGTATCGTCATCAGCCATGGGCAACAGGGTCGGGTGTTCCGCTCCCGGGAGCAAACGAATCACGTCCTCAATTTTGTCTTTCGGGGCGTGCAGCATGATGTATTTGGAGCCTCGGGCCATGAGTATCCCGTCAATGCGGGCAAGAAGCATATCCATGAGCGCTCGTTTATCTTTATCGAATTGCCCTTGCCGTTCAATCAAGCATGCCTTGGAACGAAAAACGGTCTGCACCTCTTTTAAACCGTTGGCCTCTAACGTGGCACCGGTTGAAATTTGATCGCATATCGCGTCGGCCAAACCGGCTCTGGGGGCGATTTCAACCGATCCAGTCAAAAGGCAGGTCTTAAATTCCACCCCCTGCTCACGCATCCAACGACTCAAAAGATTGGGAAAAGAGGTGGCGATGCGAAGTCCGCTCAAATCAGAGGGAGCCGTCCATGGTTTATCCAACGGAATGGCAATTCCCAAGCGACATTCGCCGAAATCAAGCCTGCGGCTGACGGTGTAAGAGGCGTTTTTTCCCATTGCCTCACGGGCCAATTTAGTTTCTTCAAGCACCCCTTCGCCCACGATTCCCATGTCGACCGTTCCGTCCATCACCAGACCCGGAATATCATCATCGCGCACAAGCAGCACCTCAACGGGAAAATTTTCAGCAATCGCAATGAGGCGCTGTGCACGCACGCGCACTTTCAGTCCCGCCTGTTCCAACAAATCAAAAGAGTCTTCGGACAAACGTCCGGATTTTTGCAGTGCGATTCTTAATCGAGAAGTTTCAGACATCGTTTTTCCTTTTCAAAAAGTTTATTGCTGACCTTTTGAGCCGAAAAACGAAGGAAGAATAAAAACCTCCGAATCTTTCGGAGGCTGCTTGAAATGGATTTTGACTTTTTTGTTGCCGCCGAAAGATCTTTTTTCGTCTTCCGGCGCAAGCCAATCATCCGCCAGAGACTACTCAAGCGAATGTTGATGGTGATTAAGGGCAACAAATAAATATTTCATGACAAAACCTTTTTCATTGCGTTAATTTTGGCACCTTTTTCAATAAAGCGCATACATGAAACAACGTAGAAAAAACAAAAATACGCAAAGAGTGTCTCAAGCAAGATGATTACCGAGAGAATTCTTGCGCGCTCGACAATAGAGTCTGAAGTTCTTTTTGCATATCGTCCAAAGAAAGTTCTCTAAAAAAGATTTTCTTATTTAGAATGGACGGCACTTGATTCAAAAAAACAGAAATCTTATTTATAAGAGCCGCGGACGGGTATTTTTTCGGATTGCGTTTAACCTCAAAAAAAATAAGCGGAAGTTTTGTCAATCGCGATTAAATCAATCTCATTTTGTCCTTTTCTGTCCCACCAACGTCCCAATGTTTCAAATTTCTTCGATTCTCGAAAAATGTCAAAGAACACCGATTCGAGCACTCGACCGGAAAACGTTTCATACCTGCTTAAAAATTCTCCTTTTAACGCCTCATAATTATTTTGAGCAATCCATTGTTCTTTAGACTGGACAAATGCAAACCAAAAAGATAAATAGCGATCAGAGATGTAATAACGTCCTTTTCGCTCACTTTTTGCAAACAAAGCGACCTCTTTAGTGATCAGTTCATATCGTTTTTCTAAACGTGACAAAGAGCCGCTGACACTAACGTCACCCGCCAAATTTTGGAGTTCTTCACGCTTGGTGAGGCCTGATGCAATGGCTTGCAAAAGCGTGCGATTTAAAGTGCCTTCTGTTCGAAATTCGTTGGCAAGAAGGATTTCTCCGTCCATGATGAATTTAGATCCCGGCTGAAAAACGACTTCAGCCATCTTCTTGGCGGTCGTGGCCCCTCTGTCCATCAGATCTTCAACAAACCAAGGAATTCCTCCGGTTAACGTATAGAGAGCCAATAAGTCATCCGAATTAAAGCGAGGATTGAAGTCACGCAAGATTTCTTCAAGGACAGCAATACCAAAAGGACGAACTTGAATAAAACGATCTACTCTTCCATAAAGAGGTTCGCTGTATTCTTTAAAAATATTTCTCATGGCCGAAGCAATGGATCCGCTCATCATTAAAAAAACTTGAGAATTTTTTTTATTCAGATCCCAAATTTTTGGCAGTTCAGACCAAAAAGACGGCTCAATTGCATTGATGTCCTGACATTCATCAATCGCCACATTAATCCGCTGACTTTTTCCCAGAAAAAGCAAATATTCGATAATTTGAGACAGGCGCTCGCATCGCGGCACAAAATGACCGCCAAGCGTATTGGAAATAGTTTGCAGCCAATCACCAATGAGCGCATTGGAAGTCACACGCGATGCAAAAAGGTAAATAAAAGGCACTTCATTTTCTGACTTCATTGATCTCAAAATCAGTTCTGTTTTTCCCACGCGCCTTCGTCCCGTGATAACCGCCAAACGAGACATTTGGTTAGTGCTTACTAACTGACTCTCTTCTTTCAAAATTTTTTGTTCAATTTCTCGATCGTAATATTTTTTCATCAGACAAATCAATTTTGTTCGCAGATCGAACGTTCGCGACGCGAACGTTCGGTACTCGACACAAATGAGTCGGAACACTCTAAAATTCATGGTCTCCTTTTCTTCTTTTTTTCACGACAATGAAGTCTTTGTGGATGCTTTCGGCCTCATTTTTCTTTTCTTTAATGGCCGTGTTTGTCAAAATGGGCGCTGAGGATTTCGGCACCTTTGAGCTGATTTTCTACCGATCATTAGCCGGAGTCATCCTTTTATACAGTTTCATCCGCGCCAGGGGCTACACCATCCGAACCCCATATCTCTTCGGACACTTCAAAAGAAGCTTTATCGGCACTTTTTCAATGTCATTGTGGTTTTTATCGTTAACGATGCTGCCTGTGGGCACGTCCATGACATTGAATTACACCTCGCCTCTTTTCATGTCCTCTTTTGTTATCTTTTTTCTTTTAATGAGAAAAGAGCCCATGCCTTGGGGACTTCTTGGCTGCATTCTCATCGGTTTTTGCGGGGTTGTGCTGGTGCTTCGCCCTTCGTTTTCTTCCGGACAAATGTTGGGAGCGATGCTCGCTTTAAGTTCCGGCTTTTTAGGCAGCGTCGCTTATTGGCAAATTAAAGAACTCGGGCAATTAAAAGAACCTTCTTGGCGAATTGTGTTTTATTTCACCGTTTTCGGGACGGTTTATGGCTTGTTGGGAAATTTCTTCATCGAAGGTGGACTTTCTCCCATCACCGCCGACAATGTTATTTATTTACTGGGCATGGCGCTTTGCGCGACACTCGCGCAATGTTCTCTTACGCTTGCTTTCGGACAAGGCAACGTGCTTTTGAGTTCGTGCCTGCAGTTTTCCGCCATCATCATGGCCGAACTCATGGGCTGGTTCTTCTTTAATGACGAACTGTCACTGACGACCGAATTGGGTATTTTGGTGATCATGGTCGCGGGTGTGAGCGCCACCATGCTCACTCGCCGTCAGCAGGCAAAAGCTTAACAAGTTGCAAATTTTACAGGTCTGTTAAAAATACATATCTATTTGTTTTACAAGGATATTTTTAAAATAGCGATTTTTTGACCCTCCTACTCTGAAATATTTAGTTGCGAGCCAATACATTTTGAATCGGCATTCCGAAGAGTCTGCCTGTAAAGTTAAGGGCGTGAGAGACAAGCAGAGCTGGTCCTCCGGAACAAGAGAAGAGAGAGTTGGGCTAGGGTGCTAAAAAACCCTAGCCATTTTTTTAATAGCAACAAGATGCAAAAAGGCTGGAGACTCCGATCGCTTTCGTTTACGATCCTGCAATAGAACATTAAAGGGAACTCAAAATGCAAAAATCTTTTATCGCCCTTTTAGGAGCATTTGTCATGGCACTGACCGGTTGCACCGAAAAAAGCCCGGCGGACAACCTCACGGGTGAAGCCGCCAAAAATCTTCAAGGCACTTCCTGGCAATTGGTGACCGCGCAGCCCGCCGCGAAAGAAGGCGACTGTGAAAACCTTCCCCCGGTGATGGATTTCTTGGAAGACTCTAAAGTAGCCGGCAACTTGGGCTGCAACCTTTTTAACACCACTTACACGCAAGACGGAAAGAACTTTTCCTTCGCTCCGGCCGCGACCACCCGGAGAATGTGTTCGCCCGAGGCCATGAAGCTTGAAGGTCAGCTTTTGAATATGCTGCAAAGCACCCGTTACCTCACTCAGAATGAAAAAGGACTCATGTTCTGGGATGAAAACGGAAAACTTTTGGCTCAGTATGAGCCTGAAAAAGCAGGACAATGCCAATAGTTCAATTGCCAAAGGCCTTCGAAATTGAAGGCCTTTCTCTTAGTGCGCGGACTCCCAGCTGTCACCGCTGCCGACTTCAGCGATCAGCGGCACGGAAAGCTGAGCGACGTCCTGCATTAAGCGCGGCAGCGCTTCTTTGACTTGATCGAGTTCGTCAAGAGGCACTTCCAGCACCAATTCGTCATGCACCTGTAAAACTAAAAGCGTTTTGAGCTGATTCTTTTCAATCCAGGCCTGAACCGCGATCATCGCCTTTTTGATTAAATCGGCGGCGGTGCCTTGCATCGGCGCGTTAATGGCCGCGCGCTCGGCACCGGCGCGAACCGGAGCTCTGGAGCTGGCGATATCAGGTAACCACAACCTTCGGCCGAAAGCGGTTTGCACATAACCTTGCGCATGCGCCAGGGCTCGTGTTTTTTCCATATAGACTTTAACACCCGGGTAACGGCTGAAATAGCGATCAATATAGTTTCTCGCCGCTTGCGGCTCAATACCCAAATTTTGAGCCAACCCGAAAGCGCTCATCCCGTAGATCAAACCGAAATTAATCACCTTGGCCATGCGACGCTGATCGGGCGTCACTTTATCCAAGGAAACGCCAAACACTTCAGAGGCGGTGGCCCGGTGAATGTCAAGCCCCTGATGAAAGGCGTTTAATAGCCCTTGATCGTCTGAAAGGTGGGCCATGATTCGGAGTTCAATTTGCGAGTAGTCCGCCGAAACGATGACGCTTCCGCTGGGAGCGACAAACGCCTCCCGAACCCTGCGCCCTTCTTGAGTGCGAACAGGAATATTCTGCAAATTAGGATCGCTTGAGGCTAAGCGCCCCGTAACCGCCGTTGTCTGACCGAAAGTCGTGTGCACCCGGCCTGTTTTTGGGAAAACCATCATCGGAAGCTTATCCGTGTAGGTGCTTTTAAGTTTGGAGAGCCTGCGGTACTCCAAAACCGCCTTCGGCAGCGGATAGTCAAGCGCCAATTGCTGCAGCACGTCCTCGTTGGTGCTGTAGCCGCCGCTTGCCGTTTTCTTGGTCTTCGGCGGCACAGGAATTTTCAGCACGTCAAAAAGGATGGCTGAGAGTTGCTTGGGGCTAGCGACATTGAAGGTTCGTCCCGCCATCTCACAGCACTTCGCTTCAAGCTTTACGATTTCGTCCCCCAAAGCATCACTTTGAGCGCCAAGCCGCATGGAATCGATCAACACACCGTTTCGCTCCATGATGAAAAGCACGTTTTGGGTGGGTAATTCAATCGTCTCGTAAATGGATTTCAAACCTTCATCAGCATTGACTCGCCCTTTGAGGATATCAAATAGTTGTGCAATCGCACGCGTTCGCGCGCCGCTATATCGCGCGGCGGCTTCTCGATCCAAATCCGCGCAACGAATCTGCTTTACACCTTTTCCGATTAAATCCTCAAGCGAAGGCACATCTTTTTTTAGCCACCGAAGCGCTAAATTGGATAGCTCATGCTTCATGTGCGCTTCAAGCACATAACTCAATAGCGAAATATCTTCTGTTTGCGCGTTAAGACTAATGCCCATATTGGCGAGGGCATGACGAGCGTATTTGCATTGCTCACTCACTTTAAAAGCGTCAGACGCAAACCAGTCTCCCAGGGCATGTCTTACTGCTTCCGCACCTAAACCGGAGGCCTCCTTATAAGCAGCTGCCGGAACATAAAAAGAGGTATTCTCAAAATAAAAACCGATGCCGTTCACCTGCGCATGCATCCCGTCAGAAGGATCGCACAACAGAGAAAAGGCCGCCGTTTCTTTTGTACCCTCTAGTCGCTGACGCAATGCGTCTAAGCGCTCAATAGTGTCAACGATTTCAACGGACTCAACTTGCTCACTATGCGGTTTTTCTTCAGGCTCGGCGGGAATGCTCGCAAAAAGATCTTCCGTGCTTCCCGCTTCCGGCTGAGGTTTTTCCTTTTTAGGAACACTTGCTTGCACCGCCTTTTTGCTTTGCTGCATCTCCCAACGAGCGTAAAACTCAGAGAGAAAGGCGCTGTCTTCTTCTTTAAAAGTCAACGAAGAGACATCGGAATTTTCCACGTAATCCGATAAATCCGCGTCTGTTTTAATCGTCACGAGCGCGCGAGCCGTCGGTAAAAAATGAAGCCCCTCTCTGAGGTATTCGCCCACCTTACCCTTTACTTCGTCTGCTCTTTGAATAATTTCATCCAAACCGCCGAAGTCATTGACCCATTTGGCGGCGGTTTTAGGACCGCATTTGGTGATCCCCGGCACATTGTCAATGGCGTCTCCCATCAATGCCAAATAGTCAATAATTTTGTCGGGAGCCACTCCGTACTTTTCCTTCACAGCCTCAGCATCCAGAATTTGACGGGTCATGGTATTCAAAATGAAAACATTGTCAGTGACCAATTGACTCATGTCCTTGTCGCCCGTGGCCACAAACACCTTGAATCCTTTAGCCTCGGCCTGCTTTGCCAAAGTGCCGATCACATCATCGGCTTCGATACCCGGAACCTGCAAAAAAGGCCAGCCTTGAGCTTTGACCATTGAAAAAATAGGTTCCACCTGCGAGGCTAAGTCTTCGGGCATCGGCGGACGGTTTGCTTTGTACTCACTATAGATTTCATCTCTGAATGTGCCGCCGTGCGCGTCAAAGACACAAGCCGCGTAGTCCGGCTTAATCATCGAGCGGATCATCCGAAGCATGTTGGCAAAACCCTTGATGGCGCCGGTGGGCTCACCCGAGCTCGTTCTTAAATCAGGCAAACCATGGAAAGCGCGATAAAGGAAATTGGAACCGTCAACTAATAAAACTGTTTTCATTTTTATTTCCTTCTTGATCGAATTTTCTCCAACGCCCGTTCTTGCGCCTCTATCTGTTCTGGCGCACTTCCTAATAACTGTTTTATGGTGTGTTCATACTCTTGAACAAATAATTTTTTGTAGTCTTGATAGTTGCCCGTCTCATAATAGGCAAGGACAGCTTTCAAATAGTCCTGAATGGCGCTTTCTTGCAAAAAAATTGGAATCCTCTTGTTAGCCGCCATCACTGCTGTCTGCATTAAACGAGCAACCCGCTTATTGCAATCTTTAAAATATTGAAGGTAGGCTAAATTACAATGAACATAGACCGCTTGCTCAAACGGATTCTCAATTGACAAAGCAACCGCTAATAAGCGAGTCAATTGCTCATCTAACAAGTAAGGACTATCTAGCGGAATATAGTCTGATCCTGAAATAGTAACGTGCCGGTGCCTGACTTGCCCACGGTCACATGCTTGCAACAACTTATCAGATACTTCAGAGTGAACTGTACAAACATAGCGCTTACTTAAAACATTTTCGATGGTTTCATCTGCCGCTAGAGTCACATCAACAAAGGTATCCCTTAAATTGACAAGCATCATGGCGTCCTGCATGGTTTTGCCGTACTCGGTAAAACCGTACTTTAATAACAAGGAGGCACCTTTTTTTGAGTATTGGTTACCTTCAATTTTGCTGGAAACAAATGCGTAATCAATTGATCTTTCCTCAAATGTCTGATGGTCAGAAATAAACTGATCGTATGAATACTCATTCGACAGAGCCGACATATAGCGAATTTCCTCGTCAGAAAAAATGGGGTGATAATCCAAATATTCCGGTGAAAATTCCATGATGTTTCCTTTGACAACAAATTGATAACACTGATTCTAGCTTTAAATGGTGTTTAGTTTATAGAACTCACTTTAATTCGTTTTTTTGCAAAATAGAATTTCTCGCGGTTTCCGGCTTTGGTCATTTAGACAAATTTTGACACTAAAGCCTCAAAATTCTTCCCCTTCGGTAGAATCATGCACCTATAATGAAATTAAGAAACGAAGTTGATTCGAGAGTCAAGATATGAAAAAAACATTAATATCTCTTTCCATCGCCGCATTGTCGCTCGGCTGCGCAGGCCTCTCTCCCGCCTTGGCCGCCCCGATTAACGAACCGCCCCAGATTTCTGAAGCGGACGCTCAAAGCGCTAAAGATCAGGCTCAAGCGCCGCGCCGTCAGTCAAGCTACGATAAGTTAAGCGAAAAAGCCCGTCAGTATGAGGTCAATCCCGACTTGGCCCCCACGGATGCCGATTACGCCAAGGCTCGTCAAGACCGCGCCGAGGGGAAAGTCACCAAGCGCTCTCAGCGCACGGAAATTGAAGAAATCCGTGACCAAAACAATCGCATCACCGAGTATGTCGTGACGCCCGGCAGCACCAAGATCCCCTATTCGATCGAAAACCGCTCCGACCGTCCCAATGTCAATCCCGGTCACAGCAAAGACACACTGGGAACCCCCAAGTTCATTAATTTCGGGTTCTAAAGCATGCAGGGACACATCGCGAGTTTTTCTTCTCCCATCAAGTGGATTCGAGAGGGCTTGAGCGCTATTCGCCAAGCCCCTTTCGGCATGGTGAGCGTTTGCATTTTTTATGTCTTCACCATGACCGCTCTGGGGTCGCTTCCGTTATTCGGTCTTGTGTTGGCCGCTTTTTTCATGCCTTTCGGAACCATGCTCGTCATTGAGGGCACTCGTGACGCGTACCAAGGCAAGCAGCCCAATTACTCCGTCTTGATCGATTTATTCAAAGACAGCTATAAGCGCTACCGCTTAATGCGGGTGGGTGTCCTCTACGCGGTCTTTATTCTCGTGGCGAACTACATCTATATCTTCATGGCGATGGATGAGGTGAGCCAATGGAAAATCATTGACGGACGACTCGATTGGGCTTCCGTTCGGGCCAACTTCCCGTGGTCGGCTGTCATTGTCACCGTCGTGGTTTATGCTCTCGGACAAATGGCCACTTGGTTTGCTCCGGCCCTTGTTACATGGAAAAACATGGCCGTGGGCAAATCCATTTTCTACTCTTTTTTCGGCTGCTTAAGAAATTGGCTGGCCATATTGGTGCTGCTGATCATTCTCTTTGGCTTTTCCATCCTTTGCGCGCTAGCGGTGATTGTTCTTTTGGATACGCTCGGGTTGGGAGAACTTTCCATTTTTGTTCTCATGCCCATCGCGTTTTTCTTAACAACCATGGCTTACAGCACTATTTGGCCCATGTGGGTTGATATTTTTGGTGATGTGAGCGCGGATTAGGCAAAAAAGAACACCCAAAGAAAAAAACTCACGAGGTTTGTGAACTCTACACCGCGTGAGTTTTTCGTTTTTTAAAGGCCACCGACTACTTATGTTGTATGTAGTGATGCCACTCTTCTTGCAGTTTTTCCTGAGCGAGAATCTTGTGACCGGTCTGGGCTGCAAACTGGGCTAAGTCAGCGACACTTGCCGGGTCCGTAGCCAACACCATCAGCACTTCACCGGCTTGCATCTTAGCCAAAGCCTTCTTCGTTTTTAGAACCGGCATGGGGCACTTCGTGCCCCGTGTATCGATTTGTTGATCAAAGTGCATGGCTTATTTGTCTTGCAAGAAGCCTTCAACGCAAGCCAAAGCCTCAGCCAAGCCATCTGCCTTCGGAGCGCCGGCCATAGCCAAGTCAGGCTTTCCGCCGCCCTTGCCGCCCATCTTCGAGGCGACAAATCCGGCCAATTCCCCGGCCTTCACGCGCGAGACAAGCGACTTGGCAACGCCCGCGACAATTTGCACTTTGCCGTCATTGACGCTAGCGAGCACCACAACCGCTTCACCCAATTGATCACGCAAGCCCTCGGCCATTGAGCGAAGAGCTTTCGCTTCAATTCCTTCAACCTTGGTAACCAAGAGTTTGTAGCCGTTAAAATCTTTGGCCGAAGACACCAAAGTCGTCGCCGTCATCTGAGCGATCTTTTCTTTCAAACGCGTGACTTCTTTTTCCAAGCTCTTAACCGTGTCAAAGACCGCATGCGCTTTTTCGGTCACCACATCAACCGGAGACTTCAAAGCAGCGCATACTTCACGAATCGTGTCTTCTTCCTTGCGAGTGAAAGCCACAACATTCATGCCCGTGGTGACTTCCACGCGGCGAATGCCCGCGGCGATCGCCGATTCGCTCAAAACCTTGAAGGAGCCGATATCACCCGTGCGAGAAACATGAGTGCCGCCACATAGTTCACAAGAGGGACCGATTTTCACAACGCGCACGGTCGCACCGTACTTTTCACCGAAAAGCATCATCGCGCCCGTCTTTTTCGCTTCTTCAATCGGCATTTCTTCAACACTGACTTCGGCGTTGGCAAGAATTTCACGGTTGACGATATCCTCGACTTCGTGAATTTGCTCTTGCGTCATGGCTTCCGTGTGTGTGAAGTCAAAGCGGGTCACGTCCGGCCCCACCCAAGAGCCGCGCTGCTGCACGTGGTCACCCAAAACTTCGCGCAAGGCGTATTGCAACAAGTGAGCCACGGAGTGATTGCGACGGATGCTTGCGCGACGATCCGCGTCAACCGCGACGTCAAAGACGTCGCCAATCTTCACCTGACCTTCTTCCACGTGCGCGTGATGACCCGTCACCTTAGCCTTAATCTTTTGCGTGTCGATCACGCGGACAATCGAGGTGTCATTTTTCATCACACCGGTGTCGCCCACCTGACCTCCGCTTTCACCGTAAAACGGCGTTGTATCGAGCACCACCACGCAGTCTTCGCCCGCGGGCACTTCTTCAACCTGTTCACCGTCCATGTAAAGAGCGATGACTTTGCTCGCCTTGTGTTCGGTTTCATCGTAACCGGTGAAGGTCGTATCCGCGCCGTTATATTCGAGGCCCGCGGCCATCTTAAATTTAGCGCTTGCGCGAGCCTTGTCGCGCTGCTCCTGCATGGCGGCGTCAAAGCCATCCATGTCCACGGTCATGTCGCGTTCACGGCAAACGTCAGCGGTCAAGTCAACCGGGAAACCGTACGTGTCATGAAGCTTAAAGGCCACCTTGCCGTCCAAAACGCCGTTAGTCGTTTCGGCGATAGCCTCTTCAAGCATTTGCATGCCTTGAGAGAGCGTTTGAGCGAAACGTTCTTCTTCCTTGGCAAGCACTTTCTTGATCTTCGCATCTTTGATTTCCGGATAGGCCTCGCCCATTTCAGCCACGACGGCATCGACCAAACCGGCAAAGAACGGCTTGCGAGCGCCAAGCTTATAGCCATGGCGAATGGCGCGGCGGCAGATGCGGCGAAGCACGTACGCGCGGCCTTCATTGCCCGGCAAAATGCCGTCGGCCACAGAGAACGTGCAGGCGCGAATGTGGTCGGCGATCACCTTCAAAGAGGGGCTTTCAGGATCCACGTCCGTGGCGCCCGCCTCTTCAACGGCTTTCTTCACCGCGGCGAGCAAATTCTTAAAGAGGTCGATTTCGTAGTTGCTGTGAACGTGCTGCAAAACAGCGGCGATGCGTTCAAGACCCATGCCTGTGTCCACAGAGGGTTTCGGAAGCTTGTGCATCACACCGTTTTCATCACGGTTAAATTGCATGAACACCAAGTTCCAAATTTCGATGTAACGGTCGCCGTCTTCGTCCGGGCTTCCCGGAGGGCCGCCTTGCACTTCTTCACCGTGGTCATAGAAGATTTCCGAGCAAGGACCGCAGGGACCCGTGTCCCCCATCATCCAGAAGTTATCCGACATGTAGCGGGCGCCCTTGTTGTCGCCGATGCGAACGATGCGCTCGGCGGGAACGCCCACTTCTTTATTCCAAATGTCATAGGCTTCGTCATCTTCGGCATAGACCGTCACCCAAAGCTTTTCGGCAGGCAGATGGAAGTACTGCGTCAGCAATTCCCAAGCAAACTTAATGGCGTCACGCTTGAAGTAGTCGCCGAAACTGAAGTTGCCCAACATTTCAAAGAATGTGTGGTGACGAGCGGTGTAGCCGACGTTATCCAAGTCGTTGTGTTTGCCGCCCGCGCGAATGCACTTTTGAGCGGTGGTGGCGCGGGTGTAGGCGCGCTTGTCAAAACCTAAGAAAACGTCTTTAAATTGATTCATGCCCGCGTTTGTAAAGAGCAGCGTCGGATCGTTGCCCGGCACCACAGGGCTTGAGTGCACAATCGTATGACCTTTACTTTCGTAGAACTTCAAAAAGGTCTCGCGAATTTGCGAAGTCTTCATAATTAGTCTCTTTTCATTAAAAAGGATTTCTTTAGCTTTTGTGAAAGCTAAAGAGCGAATTTGCTTATTTTAGTCGTTTTTGCCCTGTATGGAAGTGGCAAACCTAATATGGCTTTGCAGGGATTGGCGGGAAAACAACATTTTCACCTTTTCCTGATAAAGCTTGTTCAATTAAGCGAGTCTTTCCTATTCTGCATCAACCGTTTACAACAATCATTCTTGAACAATATACTTTGTTTCACTCGTGTCCAAATCGAACTTTAAAAATGCAGCTAAATTCTGTTCGTCTCCGATAGGGAAATAACGGACAGCAAAATGGCGGTTTTCTTTGTAGATTTTAAGTTACCACACCAAAAATCAAGAAACCGCCATGGACTCTCATTTTAACGAATCTGCCAATCAAAATGCTCCCATTAGCTTCTTCGCGCAGCATTTAAAGTACCTTCCTAAGGACTGGATAGTTCAAGAAGATAAGCGGATCAGTCCAAAGTGCAACGCCCGTAAATTTTCCTTATGGGACCAAATCGTATCTTTGCTGTTCTGTCATCTGGCAGGCTGCGATTCATTAAGAGAAATAGAAGACGGCTTGATTTCTGCTGTTGGCAAGCTTCAGCATTTAGCAGCTAAAGCCATGGGGCGAACGACGTTAGCTTATGCCAATGAACACCGGTCTCACGAAACGGTACAAAAACTTTATTTCCGCTTATTGCAGACTTATAAAAACCTTTTTAGAGGTCATTTGGATCAAGACTATTTACATCCGGTCTATGCACTGGATTCGACAACCATTTCTGTCTGCTTAAGTCGGTTTCGTTGGGCTCATTACCGTCGAGCCAAAGGTGGCTTTAAATTGCACACCATTCTGGACGAAGACATTCAGCTGCCGGTTGTTATGAACATGACTGACGGGAAAAGAGCCGATGTCAAAGAAGCAAAGGCGGCTATTGAGGCCTTGGGAAATAAAGAAATTACTGTTGTCATGGACAGGGGCTACAACGACTATGCCCTTTTTATGTGGTTAACCAGAC
>DVMY01000054.1 GCA_018714755.1 Candidatus Aphodousia faecigallinarum
GCGGGCTTCATTCCTTTAAATTCGGAAGAGGAACCCGCTCAATAACTTATTCACTTATTTTGCGGTCTGAACATTTTCACTATTTAGGCAACTTCTTCAATATCATCTGCGAAGTCGATTCGCAAACCGCTGGATCTTCCAATATTGACAAGATGTTCCAAGAGCGAATAACGGGCAATTCTTTTCGCCCAAAATCTACGCCTAAGAAAACATTAGACCCGAATAACCGTACGTTCTGTAGTGATTAGGAACGGCTGCATGAAAGATTTACCAATTGGTACCGGCGTTGCCCAGAGTGTAGATAAACCCACCTCTTGCAATACTTAAGATTGTATCTTCGCGGATGCTGTTATCAAAAAACTTGGCAATATGCGTTTATTCTCAAAGCAATGGCAAAAAAGAAGCGCGATTCACTCGCGCTTCTTGGAGTCTCTTTACTTCCCCATGTGCCCTACCGATTTAGGAGCTAGGCACCTGGAGAAATGAATCAGAAGTTACTGAGCAGCGTCTTCTGTCGGACGTTGTTCTGCGACCGGAGCTTCTTCGGTCTTTTCTTCCTTCTTCTCGTCTTCTAAAAGAGCCTTCATGGACAAACGCACACGACCCTTTTCATCGGCTTCGATCACCTTCACGCGAACCACTTGACCTTCCTTCAAGTAGTCGGAGACAGCGTTAACGCGTTGATTGGCGATTTGGCTGATGTGAAGCAAACCGTCTTTACCCGGCAACAACTGAACGATGGCGCCGAAATCCAGCAGGCGCGTGACCGTGCCTTCATAGATTTGACCCTTCTCGATTTCAGCCGTGATTTCAAGAATCTTCTTCTGTGCAGCAAGACCGGCTTGCGGATCCACGGAAGCAATCGTCACGCTGCCATCGTCTTCGATATTGATGGTGGCACCGGTTTCTTCAGTGATGCCGCGAATAACGGCACCGCCCTTACCGATCACATCGCGGATCTTTTCCGGATTGATCTTCATGGTGATCATGCGCGGAGCGAAACGAGACAATTCCTTGGCGCCGCCTGCGGCCTGCGTGCGCATTTCATTCAAAATGTGCTGACGGCCTTCGTGGGCTTGAGCCAAAGCCACTTGCATGATTTCCTTGTTGATGCCTTCAATCTTGATATCCATTTGCAAGGCGGTCACACCATTTTCGGTACCGGCCACCTTGAAGTCCATGTCGCCCAAGTGGTCTTCATCACCCAAGATATCGGTGAGAACAGCGAACTTATTGTCTTCCTTGATCAAGCCCATGGCCACGCCAGCCACATAATCCTTCAAAGGAACACCGGCGTCCATCAAAGACAAGCAACCGCCGCAGACACTCGCCATGGAAGAAGAACCGTTGGATTCGCAGATTTCAGAGACCACGCGAATCGTATATTGGAAATCTTCTTCAGAGGGCAACACAGCGGTAAGAGCGCGTTTAGCCAAGCGGCCGTGACCGATTTCACGACGCTTGGGGCTGCCCACACGGCCTGTTTCACCGGTGGCAAACGGAGGCATGTTGTAATGAAGCATGAAGCGTTCATGCGTTTCACCCAGCAAACCGTCAACGATTTGTTCGTCTTGCTTGGTGCCCAAGGTGGTAATAACCAATGCTTGAGTTTCTCCACGGGTAAAGAGCGCGGAGCCGTGCGTGCGCGGCAAAACGCCCTGACGAATTTCGATCGGACGAACGGTCTTGGTGTCACGGCCGTCAATGCGCGGTTCACCATTGAGAATCTTGGAGCGAACGAGCTTGGCTTCCATTTCAAAGAGGATGCCAGCCACTTCGTTAGGATCAACGGCGTTGTCACCGCTGAAACGTTCATCCTGAGCCAAGGCTTCATCAACCATGGCATAGACTTCACGCAGCTTATCATTGCGGGCTTGCTTGGCGCGGATGGCGTAAGCTTCCTTGAGACCGTCGGTGGCCAATTCAGCGATGCGAGCGATCAGCGCTTCGTTTTTCGGAGCAGGCTGCCAATCCCATGCGGGCTTGCCGGCTTCTTCAACCAATTCATTGATGGCGTTGATGGCCACTTGTTGTTGCTCATGACCGAACATCACGGCATTGAGCATCACGTCTTCAGGCAAGCAGTCAGCCTCGGATTCAACCATAAGCACAGCGCGTTCCGTGCCGCTCACAACCAAATCCAAGCGGCTGTCTTTCATTTGAGACAACTTCGGGTTGCAAACGAACTCACCGTTGATGTAACCCACGCGGCAAGCACCGATCGGGCCATTAAACGGAATACCGGAGATGGACAACGCAGCGGAGGCGCCCAACATGGACGGAATATCCGGATCCACTTCAGGATCCACAGACAAAACGTGAATGATCACTTGAACTTCATTGAAGAAGCCTTCCGGGAAAAGCGGACGAATCGGACGGTCGATCAAACGGCTCGTCAACGTTTCCTTTTCGCTCGGACGACCTTCACGCTTGAAAAAACCGCCCGGGATCTTACCGGCCGCATAGGTCTTTTCAATGTAGTCAACGGTCAAGGGGAAAAAGTCTTGGCCGGGCTTGGTTTCTTTCTTAGCCACGACGGTGGCCAAAACAACCGTGTCATCCATTTGGCAAATCACGGCGCCGGAGGCTTGACGAGCGATTTCACCGGTGGTGAACGTTACGTCATGGTCGCCGAAGCGGAAAGACTTGCTCACTTTATTAAACATCGTCATTTCGTTTCTTCCTAAAAAAGGGAAAAAGACGTGTTTTCGATACGCTGCGGTGTGAAAACTCTTAACTAAAAACTCTCACATCGCAACGCACAAACCGAAAACAAAAACCTCGTCTTTCCCCAATTGCTAAAAAACTTACCAAAAGCGACCTGTCTGTGCAGGTCGCTTTTGAGAAAGTCGTCTCGAATTACTTACGCAAGTTCAATTCAGTGATCAACTTACGGTAAGCGTCCAAATCGGTGCGCTTCAAGTAGTCCAACAACTTACGGCGGCGAGACACCATCTTCAACAAACCGCGGCGGGAGTGATGATCCTTGGCGTGTTCTTTGAAGTGCGGGGTCAATTCGTTAATATGGGCCGTCAACAAAGCCACTTGAACTTCAGGAGAACCCGTGTCGCCTTCCTTGCGTTGGAACTTGGCAACGATTTCAGACTTTTTGATATCTTGAACAGACATTTTTCTAACCTTTAAAAAATTAAACAAGCGAACGTGGAAGTTAGGCCACGTCGTGGAAAGATCGCCATTGTACCCCAAAAAGAAAACTTTTTCGAGTGCTATCTTGCGAAATTTTCAGGCTTTTTCTCTTTTTAGCAAGTCATTAAATGCTTGCGATAGTGTTTCAATTCATCAATGCTTTCCAAAATATCGGAAAGCGCCTCGTGTTTTGTGCTCTTTTTAAAACTATTGGGAACCGTCGGCGCCCAGCGTTTAGCCAGCTCCTTGAAAGTGGAAACATCTATGTTTCTGTAATGAAAATAGTTCTCGAGCCTCGGCATCCAGCGAGCCATAAAGCGGCGATCCTGTCCGATGGAGTTGCCGCATATCGGGCTTTTTCCCGGGGGAACAAAGCGGGCGAACTCCGCCAAGAGAATATCACATGCCTTTTCCTCGTCTATATCGGAGGCCAGGACTCGATCAATCAGTCCGGAGCGCCCATGCGTTTGAGTATTCCATGCGTCCATTGAGCGCATGATTCTTTCTGACTGATGAATGGCAATCACCGGGCACTCATGAATCACATTGAGTTGCGCGTCGGTTATGACAGCGGCCACTTCAATAACCCGGTTGACTTCAGGCTGCAGCCCCGTCATTTCCATATCCACCCAAATCAAGTTATCCGCGTTAAAGAGCGGATCTTTTTGCAATTCACTCGCCATTTTGTTTACAAAATCCTTTAAAATGAGCCGTTTAGATTCGATATTGTCGCATAATTTACCCATGACTTTTACTTTCGCGCAAGTCTTCTTGGCTGCACTTTGCTTTTATTTTTTAGTGCACAGCATTACGTGTTTGGCCGAGATCATACACCTCAAACGCACAATCAATGAGGTGCCTGAGCCTTTACGCGAAAAGATCACGCTCGCTCAACACGCCAAAGCAGCCCACTACGACATCGCCCGAACCAAACTCAATTGGCTTGAAGTGACAGTGACAACAATGCTGATTGTTTATCTGACAGCGGGCAACGGCATCAACTCCATTTCCGACTGGTTAATCAACACGGTCGGCGATCAATTCGCCTTTCATTGGATGCTGCCGAGCTGCGTCGGTTTCATTTTTGTTTTGTGCGACTTGCCTTTTTGCTGGTATAAAGAATTTCGCCTTAGGGAAGCTTTCGGTTACACTCGTCAAGATCCCAAAGCTTGGTTTAAAAACTATGTTTTGACGACCCTGTTGGGATGGCTCATCGTCCTGCCTATTCTCTGGATCGGTCTATTTTTGTGGCAAAACAGCGGCCGCATGTGGTGGCTATTGGGCTGGTTGATTTTCGCGGTCTATTTAGTGTTCTCATTGAATTTGGCCCGCCGTCTGGTCTATTTTTTCAAACCCAACCGGGCTCGCCTGTCCGACAATGCGGAGCTAAAGTCGAAACTCGACTCATTGGCCGAAAAAGCACGTCTCAGTATCGGCGAGATCCGTGTCGCCAAGGTCAAAGACAATGAGTATTTGCCTCCGGCTTTCGCCTTCGGTCATCGGCAAAACGTCAAGCTCTTTTTCCGCCACGACGTCTATGAGCGCATGACTTTGACGGATCTGCAGGCAATCGCCGCTCACGCCCTAGCGAGAAATTTGAGCCACATGTATTTTCAAGCATGGTTCATGTGCGCTGTAGCCGGCTTTTTTGTATTTGCTTTTTTAGCCTGGTTCGCGCCTCAATCCTGGTTTCTCGATGAAATCGGCTTTCGCGTTTACGGCCCCGGTCCTTATTATGGCTCGGTGCTGACCTTTACCATCGTGGCGCTGCCAGTTTTGCTTTTCCCGTTTAGGCTTCCGATGGACGCGTTCCTGCGCCACCTCATTTTTGCCTCCGATACATTCGCGATTAAGTTTTCCGGACTCAATGCAACGGTACACTCCCTCATTGAGCTCTTTCCCTCGCCCATGCGCCACTCCAGCGTCACGCTTGGTTTCTTTGATCTGCTTTTTTCGCATGAACCAAGTTTGATGTCACGCATCCGACACGTTCAACGTAAGTCCGAGGTTTTAGATGCCGCGCGCCAAGAAGCCGCTATGCGAAACGGCTCTCTGACCGTTTTACACCAATTGGAGAATGTCTCCTCGGCCCTTATTTCCAAACAGGAGCAAAAGGTCAAAGAAGCGCAAGCCCGTGACGCTCGCCGCCACGCGCTCAATAAGCAGTTTGAAAAAGCACTTGTCAAAAAAGCGCAAAGGGAAGCCGCAGGTCTCGCACCACTCCCCACTGCTGAATATAAGGATCCCCATTTTGACGACGCAATGAATAATCTCTCTGCTTCCAACGCAAGCCATCCGATGTATGGAAAGAGTTTTGCTGCCGCCCTGTCTGATATTTGGCACCGTTTAAAAGCCCTTAAAAAATCATCTAACAATTCACAAGAATTAATCAAAGACTCGGCACCTGCTTCGACGAAAGTCCCCTCTCAATCTGTTGAGGCCCTTAATGAAGAACCCGCAGACGTCGCAGAAGTCAATCAGGCGCTTTCAACCTCAAAGGGCAATCCTTTTGAGGTAATCGATATCGCCCCGGCAGAACCTGTCACTTCAGAAACAGAAAGCAAAAATGACAGCGCAGCCCTTGCGCTTTCGGAACCAAACGATCGTTCAACGGTTCAAGATGAAATTCATGAAAATATTTCTTCGAATGAAACGGGAGAAACTCTCACGGTGGAATCTCCCTCGACAGCCGTACAGGGTGTTGCTGTTGAATCCGAGCCCTCTTTAATGTCTCCGGTTTCAAATGCCGACGAAGTGATATCCGACTCCTCTGCCCATACGGAAGAAAAGACTGAGTCAAATCAAAACGCCATCGAAAAAGAAAATGAACAGTCACCACAAACGGATGTTGAGGCCGGCATTAAGCTCGATGAAACAGAAGTACCTCTTTTCGGCAAGGCCTCACGACGGGCCGTGGCACTTAAAATAATGGCTCAACGCCAACGTGAATTATTTGCGAAGACTCATCCAAATGCCTCATAAAGAACAAAAACACGCCGATCGATTTCACGCTCAGGTGGTTTCCTGCCACGGCCGCCACCATTTTGTTCGTGATGAAAACGGCCATCTTTATGAAGCGCATCGAAGAGGGAAAAAAGGCGATGTGGTGGTCGGTGACGAAGTTTTGTGTTCGGCAGCCGTTGACAATACGGTTGCGATTGAATCCATCTCACCGCGCAGCAGTCTGCTTTTCAGGCAAGACGAATGGCGCACCAAAACGCTTGCCGCCAACATTGACACTCTTGTCATCGTGTACGCTTCCCGTCCGCGCTTTAATCCTTGGTTTGTCTGGAAAGCGCTCTTAGCTTCACACGCCGCGGGCGTTCATCCCATCATAATCCGCAATAAAACTGACCTCGCGGAAGACGCTCAAACGGCTCAAGAGTTTCTGGAATCAATGCGGCGATTGGGTTATGAAACACACGCCATCAGCGCGGAAAAAGCCGATTCCCAATCCACTCTCGAACTTGACACGATATTTGATCACAAGCGCTCTCTTTTAGTCGGTCAGTCCGGCATGGGAAAGTCCACCATCTTAAATCTCTTGGTGAAGGATGCCAACGCAAAAACCCAAGAGTATTCCCAAGCGTTAAATTTAGGGCGACAAACAACCACGGTCACCACGCTGTATGATTTGGACCGCTCCGATGGTTTTGTGATTGACTCCCCTGGCTTTCAAGAATTTGGCCTAGCGCACCTCACCCTTAATGATGTCATCGCCGCCATGCCTGATATCGTCTCGCACATCGGAGGCTGCCGCTTTGCCAATTGCAAACACTTGCAGGAACCGGGCTGCGCGGTTAAAAACGCTCTACAAGAAGGCTTAATCAGTCAAGAGCGCTACGATTTTTACTGCGCCGTCGCTAAAGAGCTCACCAAACCGACGGTTTGGTAGCCGAACCTATTACCCACAATTTGAAATATTCAAACTATCTCTTTAATTTCCTTGAGATTTCGGTACAATGGCTCAACTTTTTTGACCTCATTGAAAGATAACCGACGAAATTATTATGGCCACCATTGAAAAGCCGAAAATGACTTGCCTGCAACTCACCATGGCTGTGATGCTCAATATGCTGGGCTCTTCCATCATCTTGATGCCCACCAAGCTTGCCGAAGTGGGCACGCAATCCATCCTGGCCTGGCTGGTCACCATCAGCGGCGCCACCGCCATCGCCTACACCTTTGCCAAATGCGGCATGTTCAGCCGCAAAACCGGCGGACTGGGCGGTTACGCCTCATACGCTTTTGGCAAATCCGGCAGCTTTATCGCCAATTTCAGCTATGGCGTCTCCCTGATCATCGCCAACCTCACCATCGCCATTTCAATCGTTGGCTACGTGATGGTTCTTTTTGACTGGAATCTGTCACCTTTGGAAATGGGGCTGGCGAGTATTTTTGTCATTTGGCTCTGCAGTCTTCCCAATATCGGCGGAGCGCGCTTTATTGGACGGCTTTCTCACTTTTCCAATTACGGCATTTTGATTCCCATATTGATTCTCACCGTTATCGGTTGGAATTGGTTTTCGGTTGATCGTTATGTTGAGGCTTGGAATCCTCAAAATCTGACGCCTTTTGAAGGGTTGTCGGCCGCCATTTCCATGACGCTTTGGGGTTTTTTGGGATTGGAGACCGCCTGCGCCAATTCAGAGGCCGTTGAAAATCCGGAAAAGTCTGTGCCGCGCGCCATGGTGCTTGCGACAATCGGCGCGGGGGTTGTCTATATTCTTGCCAATAACATCAGTTTCGGCATTGTTGACAATGCGGTTTTATCTCGATCGACCGCACCTTTCGGCCTTGTTTTCGCCACTATGTTCTCTCCCGAAGTGGGTAAGTTTGTCATGGCCTTGATGGCTTTGGCCTGCGCCGGCTGCTTGACGAGCTGGCAATTCACGATTGCGGAAGTCTTCCGCGTTTCCGCCCGCGAAGGGTATTTCCCGAAGATATTTGCGAAAGTAAGCACCTTGAACGTTCCCATTATCGGTATCGTTATCATCTTGCTTTTGCAATCTTTGGCCGCCCTGCTCACGATCGATCCGCGACTGGAGCAACAGTTCTACATCCTTAAAGACTTAGCGGTTGTCACGAACCTCGTTCCTTATCTGCTCGCTTTCGCCGCTGTCAATGTGATCCTGCATCGCGAACCGGTGGAACCCAAAATCGTTCAGCGAACAACAATCATCGCCTCGTTTGCGTCGGCTTACTCGCTTTACGCGCTTTATGCCTGCGGTCCAAACGCCATGATGTGGGGAGCGCTTGCAACCTTCGTCGGCATTTGGCTCTACGGTTATGCGGCTAAGTCACTGGAAAAGAAAGGAAAACTTTTAGGCAACGAGTAAAACAAAAGGCACGAATTTCGTGCCTTTTGAGTCTTCCGATTTTATTTGGGAAAAATCGGAAATAAAACGGTATTTCCGAAAATACCTCGAATTACTTCGAGAGCTTTTCCTTAATACGAGCAGCCTTACCAGCGCGATCACGCAAGTAGTAGAGCTTGGCACGGCGAACATCACCGCGACGCTTCACTTCGATGCTGGCAATGGTAGGAGCGTAGAGTTGGAACGTACGTTCAACACCTTCACCGCTGGAGATCTTACGAACGATGAAGGAGGAGTTCAAACCGCGATTGCGGCGAGCGATCACAACACCTTCGTAAGCTTGAACACGCTTGCGGGAACCTTCAACAACGTTCACGTTCACGACAACCGTGTCACCGGCGGAAAATTCAGGATAGGTCTTGCCAGCGGTTACGCGGGCGATTTCTTCTTGTTCCAACGTTTGGATAAGATTCATTTTTTTCTCCAAAACCATCATCATGTGGTCTGCGATCGAATCCATGTTCGCGCATCGTCACCACCGATAGGATGGGTTTTAATTAAACAAAAGCATCTCCGTTTTATCTAAACGGAAAGATCGTCATTTTATAGCAAAATTTTTAATTTTGCATCGACTGCGTCGCAGTTTGTGCGATGTCTGGCATGTTAAACCACAAAGGCATGACAAATAATGGACCCATGGCCACTGATGCCACCAAAGACTTTTTCGCTTCTCACCATCCTAGTTATTGATTAGCTCGTTCTGAGTACAGCTTTGGTAGAACATTTTTTCACCTAGAACTATCTCGTCATGTCGTTTGTACCCGTTGCGCCCCTACTGCAGAATTCACAACCGTACACAGAGGGAAGTACGTGATATGCCGATGAGTCATGTTAGTGAGCAACTTTATTTGAAATCCTGTATCCATCGTGTCCACTGTGAGTGCCTTCTAATGATCGGAAGGCCACCGAGTACAAGATCGAAAAAACTTTAGCACGTTTAACCATTGTTTAGAAGGGTTTTAATTCAGAGAAGGAGGGGGCAAAAATCCAGTCAGACAAAGCTAACGCCCCCTACTTCTTTATATTATGATTTACCAGTCTCATTCTCCTTTCTTATTCGTTTTTTGTTATCCCTTCTTGCTAGTCTTTTGGTCGATGGAGAATCCAAGCAAAATCGCTACAAAAAGTTTGAATGAATTGTAAGAAGATTTCCCAGTTTCGAAAAATGAATTTTCAGACACCAGAAGACTCAAGTAAATCGAGAAAGACACCCAATATTCCCTTACTTATCCTCCACCTGTATAGGGAAGGAGTAGAACAATTAGTCGCAATTTGAACCAAAACGGACCATGGTAACGGTTACAAGAAGAACACTTTTATCGCCATAGCACGTAGTGAGTTCGAATCTCAATACGTGTTTTTTCTTTTGAAATTAATGAATAAAAAAGTCTTCTCTGAAAATTAAGGGGCGCTGCTACAGTCCCGAGCTAACAACGGACCTTTGCCCACCCCTTCAGTTTTAAGAAGCTATCCCGTGTGAAATTGAGGTTTATTTAGTACTTATTTTTTCTTCATATCGTCCAGATTAACCCTTTTACTTTTATTAAATGAATAGTCGGCAGCAAATTTTGAGAAATCATTAGTATTCAGATAATCTGGCATCATTTTCCATGCGATTTGAGGGGTTTCTGCGTATTGATACTGGTATGTTTGACCTTTGGCTTTGTTCAGAGGATTCGCATCATATACTTGTGCTGCATACAACTGTTTCATGAAATTAGCATAGCGATTAACGCAAGCTTCAGTTCGCTTGCCCAGGGCTTTCGGTGCGTAGAAGAATGGATGATACAAAATCATATCGTCATTCATATATTCACTGAGTTTTGTAAACTTTCTAGACATTGCAAGAAAATCTGTGCGAATACTATCGACCCTTTGAAAGTTAATTCCCCAACCACTTGGATTCTTTTTTGGGTAAAGGAAGTAAAAGGATTCTTGATCAATATTTGTTCCGACTCCAGCGTACCATAAGTGAATTTCTTTTTTATTTCGAGGATTTGAAGCAACACAATCGACAAAATGATCCCAATTTTCTTTTTTAAGTAATTCTTCGACATATGCAAAGACGTAACTAGGACAATTTGTTACATCTGTGTTGTTTTTAGTAAGAAACGTTCCCCAAAGCGTTCTTACAAATGCCAAATAGTGTCCAAGAAGTTCTTTTTCGTTTTTTGGGGCAACACCCCCATTGATATCATTCCACAAGTATTTAATGTCCGTATAAGAATAGGATCCATTTAATAATGTGTTCATATATTTTGTTGCGATATCAACATTTTGATAATTTTGTTGAAGCGTTGCTTGCGAATTTGCAGCATTGGCAGAACAAACAATCAACACACCGAAAGCTACGGACATTATGCGAAAAACAGATTTAAGACGCATATTTGGCTCCTTGATAATGTATGTTTTGAGTTTTATAGCATTGGCTGTTTCTCATTTAGGAGAGAGGTGAACAGTATAAACCTGCTATATCCGCAACGCCAATTAGTAGGTAAAAGAGTTCCTCCAATTTTTCACGGGAAAGTAGCAGAAATTGAATAAATATGGCTGTCAGGCTATATAAAAGTATAGGGAAAAAGTTTTTGATCGCCCACCACTAGGCAGGCCGGGCCAGATTCCCTGCCCCGGCTACGCCGCAGATTATGTGATCGTTGGCGCGTCAAACCGTAAGGGCTTGACCCGTTGAGCTCTTGGGCACAAGCGACAAAAATGGCGTGCCTTACATAAAATTGTTTCATTCGACCTAAAAAATTGAAAAACACGCCATGGCAAACACTGTACACACGGTCGTTGACGCTGCCAAAGAGTTTTACGCTTCTCGTTATCCCATCGATCAATTAGCTCATTTTGGGCACCGTTTCGGTAAAACCATTTTTCATCTAGGACCTTCAGGACAAGCTATTCGTTGTGGCAAACCCTGCAGCAAAATCCATGATCGTACGCTATTGCAATGTAAAATGGGGTTGAGCATCTCATGATTGACGAGTTTGCAGTCCTCAAAGGTCGTCAATACGCCACCGTCATTATTGATGTCATTAAACAAAAAGTTCTCTAGATTGGTATTGGAAAAACACAAAGAAGTGCTCAGCCATTTTTTGATTCACTGATGACTCCGGACGGAGCCACCAGATTAGGTCGGCGAGCTGTGACATGAACGCCGCCGACCAAACATAGTGCGAAAATATTTACCTAATGTCTCCATTGTTTATGACCTTTTCCATGTCATGAAGAACTTTACTCATGACGTACTACGAGCAGTTAAAGCTAAAAGTTTGCAGCTCTGTAAAGATCAAATTTCAAAACGACCAAAAGAACTCAAAGCCAAGGAAAAAGCTGTTCTAAGTAATCAAGCCCAACTTGAGTGCGAGGATTTACAAAAACAACTGGATACCTTAAACAGCAAAATCAAACACCTTAACGGGGCCGAGTGGTTAATGGTCCGTCAGCAAATTAGCCTAAGAGACAATGCAAAGAAGCGTTTACAGATGCTACTAGGGGATAACCAGCTGTTGGCCGATCTGTACCCCATTGCAGACATGATTAGAAAGATCTGGAACTCCTAAATCTTGGAAGACCACAATCACTTGATTAAGATCACTCGTCTGCTGTTGTTGCAAATAGCTCATACACATAACTTTAAACCGGCTAAGAGTTTTGCCATGATGCTAGCTAGGCGAATGGATGGAATTATGCACGCCAGACTGTTAGTTTTTAAAACGGCGAGATTGGAAAGAGCCAATAACAAAATCAAAGTGATTAAACGAGTGGCCTTCGGTCGTACGGATATGGAGTATTTCTTCGGCGGCTCTCCCGGGGATTCATTTTTCCCCTAGGCTGACTTCTCTCCGGGAGAGGCTTTCTTAAAATCAGGAAAAAGGTAAAGGGTTGTTTTCCCGCTAATCCCTGAGCGTCTTTAGCCAATCAGTATCAGACTTTGAAAGCTTGCCCTCAATTCTGGCTTTCTCAATCAAGTCGGGCCTTGTTCTCAAGGTAATCTCAAGCGCCCGCTCCCGAGTCCACTTGGCGATATTGGCATGATGCCCTGTTAAGAGCACCTCGGGAACCGCCTCCCCTTCCCAAATTTCAGGACGCGTGTAATGGGGAGCGTCTAAAAGACCGGTCGAGAAGGACTCATCGAGTGTTGAAAGCTCTTTAATGGCGCCGGGCAGCTGACGCACCACCGCGTCAATCAGCACCATCGCGGCAAGCTCTCCGCCGGAGAGAACAAAGTCGCCAATACTCACCGTCTCATCGACATAGTGATCTAAAAAACGCTGATCAATTCCTTCATAGCGGCCGCAAATCAACACCAAATCATTTTGATCGGCCACCCAGCGTCTCACCGTTTGGTCATCCAATTTTTTACCGTTTGGCGCGAAACTGATCACTCGCCCCTTATTGCCTGAGCGACGAATGCGCTTTAATGTTCTCGCCAAGGGTTCGGCCAACATCACCATGCCGGGGCCGCCGCCGAAAGGCCTGTCATCAACCGTTCGATGATTGTCTTCGGTTTCCTCTCGCGGATTCCATGTTTGAAGAGACCAAAGACCTCGTCGCATGGCGCGTGATGTGATGCCATTTTCCGTGATGGCGGCAAACATCGGTTCAAAGAGCGTGATGACATCAAAGCGCATCTTCGTATCCTTTAGAGCTCATCGAGCCAAGCCTGCAAAATGGCTTCCAAGATAGCCTCGTTACTCTTTTCCGGATCATCGTTGAAATCATCCAAAGCCAACACCATGGCGTGCAGTTCAGTAAAACGAAGTTTCAAAGGATTAACATCCGGATGGGCGTCATAGAGCGCTTCGGCGATTTCCTGAGTATCCGTCCAACGCATGATTAGTGTTCCTTGGCGTGGTTGCGGCTGTACTTCGGAATTTCAATGACGAGATCTTCATCGCCAACCACGGTCTGACAGGAAAGGCGAGACGTGTCGGTCACACCCCAGGCCTGGTCAAGCATATCGAGTTCCTCATCCTCGGGCTCATTTAAAGAGTCAAACCCTTCACGAACAATAACGTGACAAGTCGAGCAGGCGCCAGAAAATTCACAAGCGTGTTCAATGCCGACACCATTGGCAAGCAACGCCCGAGCCAATTTCACACCGGACTTGACTTCAAATGTTTTTCCTTCAGGGCAAATGCTCTCATGCGGCAAAACGGTAATTTTGGGCATCTTTACTTTCCTTCAATATCATCGACGTTTTTACCCGACAGGGCTTGCGAGATCGCTCGATCCATGCGGCGTTCCGCAAAACTTTCGGTAGCCTCGGTCAATTCTTTTTCAAGCGCCTTAATTTTCTCAAGGTCGTGCACCTGAACCGCGGCCAATAGCTGCTTAATGAGTTCACGAATATGATTTTCTTCCTCTTCACTCAGCAAGTCGGCATCCGTTGTCAAAGCGCCCACGGTTGATTCAATCAACCGTCTGGACTCCACTTCCTCTTCTCTGAGAGCGCGCTCTTTCATATCCTGCTCAGCGTTACCCGTGCCGTCTTTGAGCATGCGCATGATTTCATCATCGCTTAACCCATACGAAGGTTTAACCGTGACGTGAGCTTCCACGCCCGTTTGCGTTTCACGCGCGGAGACTGACAATAAGCCGTCGGCGTCCACACTGAAGGTCACACGGATTCGAGCCGCTCCTGCCACCAAAGCCGGCAACCCTCTCAGTTCAAATCGAGCCAAACTGCGGCACGCATCCACGATTTCACGCTCGCCTTGAACGACGTGAATGGCCATGGCTGTTTGCCCGTCTTTAAAAGTGGTGAAATCCTGGGCCATCGCAACCGGGATCGGCGTATTTCTCGGAATGATTTTCTCAACCAGACCGCCCATGGTTTCCAGTCCCAATGAAAGCGGCGTCACGTCAAGCAAAAGCCAGTCATCGCCGGCCGTGTTGCCCGCCAAAAGATTGGCTTGTTTGGCCGCGCCCACCGCGACAACTTCGTCAGGATTAATATTGTCCAATGGCGCGAAACCCAAATACTCTTGAACCGCCTCACGGATAACCGGCATGCGGGTGGAGCCGCCGACTAAAACAAGCCCCTGAATTTCTCCTCGGTCAAGTTTGGCGTCATGCATGACCGCATCGAGCGTGTCAATCGTCTTTTTGACCAATCGGCAGGTCAACCCTTTAAAAATCTCTCGCGTGAGCGTCAATTGAATCGTCTGACCGCCTGACAGTGTCACTTCAATGCCAGCGCTAGGAGAGCAACTCAAAGCCTCCTTGGCAGCTCTTGCTGCCACCATGATGGCGCTTTTGTCCTCAGGGGCCAGAATTTCTGTTAAATGCGCCTCTTGAACGACCCAGCAGAAAATACGGTGATCAAAATCATCGCCTCCTAAAGCGGAGTCGCCGCCTGTGGCGAGCACTTCAAATACTCCCTTGGTGAGTCTGAGCACCGACACATCAAAGGTGCCGCCTCCCAAGTCGTATATCACATAAAGGCCTTCAGCCCCCTCATCCAAACCGTAAGCCAACGCGGCGGCCGTGGGTTCATTCAGCAACCGAAGGACATTCAAGCCCGCCAATCGGGCCGCGTCTTTCGTGGCCTGACGCTGCGCGTCATCAAAGTAAGCGGGAACGGTGATCACCGCCCCCACCAGTTCTCCTCCCAAAGACTCCTCGGCTCGACTCTTGAGAGTGCGCAAGATATCGGCTGAAATTTCAACAGGGCTTTTTTCTCCGGCGACGGTTTGCACGCGCAACATGCCGGTTGATTCCGAAAAGCGATAAGGAAGACTGGTGTTTTGTTTCAACTCTGCGCTTGAGCGCCCCATAAAGCGCTTGACGCTCACAATTGTATTTTCCGGATCTTCGCTCACGGCCAGTCTCGCCTGTGATCCGACCACAACTGAACCATCAGGGAAATAACGGACAACCGAAGGAAGCAATTTTTGGCCGTCATGATCGGCAAGCACCACGGTCTCACCGCTTTTGACCGTGGCCACCAATGAGTTCGTCGTCCCTAAATCAATACCGACCGCCAAACGATGCTGATGAGGATCGGCTGACATGCCCGGTTCAGCGATTTGCAGTAAAGCCATGGGGAAATCCTAGTGTTGAATTTGAACAATGAGCTTATTGACAAACATCAGCTCACGGGTCGCTTCGAACGCGGCCCGATCATCATGATCGATATCAAAGGCCTTCTGAATGGCCTCGGTAAGACGAGCCTGAGCGCCCAGCACTTCTCTTAGGAGCGCTTTTTTCATGCTCTCGTCTCCGCTTTGCTCACACGCCTCCAGCGCCTCATGACTTTGCATCTGACGCATCAGAAAGTCCTCGGACATGGGGCTATGCTCGTTAACATCGTAGCCTCTGAGTTTGCAGAGGTACTGCGCGCGCAGCAAATCATCAGATAATGTTCGATACGCCTCATTGACTTGCACACTCATTTGCTGGGCCAAACGTTTTTCAAGGGCGCTTGCCGAAACGAAGCGATCCGGGTGCAGTCTGGATAATAAGGCGTTTTTCGCCGTCTCCAAAGACGACAAATCAACCGCATAGGTCTGCGGTTGATTCAAAAGGGAAAAATAATCTTTTTGACTCATGCGAGCAACCAATCACACTTGGAAAGATTCACCGCACCCGCAGTGACTCTTTTCGTTCGGATTATGGAACTTAAATCCTTCGTTGAGGCCTTCTCGCGTGTAGTCCAATTGAGTGCCGTCAATGTAGGGCAAACTCTTGGCGTCCACAACGACCTTCACACCGAAGGACTCCCAAACCTGATCGTCCGCCTCGATGCTGTCGGCAAATTCAAGCTTATAGGCCATGCCCGAGCAACCGGATGTTTTCACACCCAATCGCAAACCGATTCCTTTGCCACGTTTGGTCAAATAGGCGTTCACATGACGAGCGGCATTTTCTGTCAAAGTCACAGCCATCTTATTTTCCTTGTTTTTGACGATAATCGGCGATGGCAGCCTTAATGGCATCCTCGGCCAAAATCGAGCAGTGAATCTTCACGGGCGGCAGCGCCAATTCTTCGGCGATTTGCTCATTGGAAAGCTTCATGGCTTCATCCAATGACTTGCCCTTGACCCATTCGGTCACCAACGAACTTGAAGCGATCGCCGAACCGCAACCGTAGGTCTTGAATTTTGCATCCTCAATGATGCCTTCCGGATTGACCTTGATTTGAAGGCGCATCACGTCGCCGCAGGCGGGCGCCCCCACCATGCCGGTGCCGACATCTTTTTCATTTTTGTCGAGCGTGCCCACATTGCGGGGATGCTCATAATGATCCATCAACTTTTCGCTGTATTGCATCTGTTTTTTCCCTTCTCGTTTAGTGTTCCGACCACTTCACTTGGTTGAGGTCGACACCTTCCTGATGCATTTCCCACAAAGGAGACATTTCGCGCAATTTCGCCACTTTTTCCTTCAACTCAGCCACCACGTAATCAATTTCTTCCTCGGTGGTGAATCGACCCAACGTGAAGCGAATGGAGCTATGAGCCAACTCGTCGTCGCGGCCCAACGCGCGCAACACAAAGGAGGGTTCCAAACTCGCGGACGTGCAGGCGGAACCCGACGAGACCGCGATATCCTTGAGCGCCAACATGAGACTTTCACCTTCGATGTAGGCGAAGCTCACATTAAGATTGGTGGTGACACGGTGTTCCCAGTCGCCATTTAAATAAACGTCAGGAATTTCCTGTATGCCGGCCCAAAGTTTGTCGCGCAATTTCTTAAAGCGAGCATTTTCCTCATCCATTTCAAGACGAGCCAAACGATAGGCCTCGCCCATGCCGACAATCTGATGGGTCGCCAACGTTCCCGAGCGCATGCCGCGTTCGTGGCCGCCGCCGTGAATTTGCGCCTCAAGGCGGACTCGCGGTTTACGACGAACGTAAAGCGCGCCGATTCCCTTCGGCCCATACACCTTGTGACCGGACATGCTCATCAAGTCGATGGGGTCTTTGGTCATGTCAAAATGCAATTTGCCGATGGCTTGTGTGGCATCCACATGGAAAAAGATTCCGCGTTCACGACACATTTGACCGATAGCGTTGATATCCTGAATCACACCGATTTCGTTGTTGACAGCCATGACGGAAACCAAAATGGTGTCATCGCGCATGGCGTTTCTCAACGCTTCTAAATCAAGCAGCCCATTAGGCAGCACATCCATGTAGGTCACTTCATAGCCTTCGGTTTCCAAGTGACGCATGCTATCCAAAACCGCTTTGTGCTCAGTCTTTACCGTGATCAAATGTTTGCCGCGATCTTTATAAAAGTGGGCGATGCCTTTGAGCGCCAAGTTATCCGATTCAGTCGCGCCCGATGTCCAAACAATCTCACGGGGATCGGCATTGATCATTTGAGCGACTTGCGAGCGCGCCTCTTCAACCGCCGCTCGGGCCTCAAGGCCATAGGCGTGAGAGTTACTCGCGGCGTTACCAAAGCGCTCGTAGAGCCAGGGAATCATTTTATCCACCACACGGGGATCAACCGGGGTGGTGGCACCGTAGTCCAAATAAACAGGTTTTCTCAATTTGCGCTCCTCACCGAATCGGCATTTTTGCATTTCGATGCGATTGTTTGTTCACTAAACGAAACTATTAAAAAACTAGGGATAACCCCATTTTTAAAGACGGAACTAGATATTACTGACTTCGTTTTTCAAACGCAAGATATTTCTAAAAAATCTGCATTAAAACTTGACTCTCTGACTATTTTATCTGTTTGTTTATAAACGGATATTTACAAAAATCACCATTATTCCAACAGCAAAGAAAAGTCTGTAATCAATACAGACTTAACCTTGTATCAACTACAGAGTTTTAGGACGGCATAGTCCTTTTTTAGTTAAAACGGATAAAAGACCATGGCAGGCATCTTCACAATACAGCAATACTTTTTGGAAACCATCGGTGTTGCCGTAGTAGGGATCGGGAACCTCGGAAACATCGTAACTTGTGCTAAAACGCATCAACAACTGCATTTTATCGAGCTGCTCCGGCGGCGCATAGCGCCTAAGCTCATTGATATTCTTCCAATCCATCGCGAGGATATAGTCATAATGAGAGAAATCGCTCGGACGAACTTTCCGAGCAATATGCGCGGACATGTCGTAGCCGCGAGCCGCCGCGCAAGCAATCGCGCGGCTGTCGGCGTGTTCACCCACGTGATAACCTTCAGTGCCCGCTGAATCAATCTCAAACTCTGAGGCAAGGCCTGCTTTCTCAACCAACTTTCTAAACACCGCCTCGGCGGTGGGCGAGCGGCATATATTGCCCGCGCAAACAAACAGAACTCTAAGCATAAGGGACTACTCCTTTGAGATTATCTATCACTTGCTTTCGTTTTCAACTGTACACTACTGAAGCATAGGTTTTGTGAACTTTTTTTTAAATTCACCTACAATAGCGGCCTCTCAATTACTTCGTAGCTAGTATGGACACGATTATTCAAGAACCTCTCGACGACAGCCACGCCCCGATCACTTTGATTTGGCTCCATGGTATGGGTGTGGATGGTTCTGACTTTGAGTCTTTCCAAAAAGAGCTCTCTCAATTTGGCGAACTCAATAATGTGAGAATGATTTTGCCGTCCGCCCCTTCTCGTGATATCTCCGCCTACAACATGAAAATGACGGCTTGGTACGATATCTATGACGAAACGTTTGACTCGCAGCAAAAAGAGGATATCGACGGCATGAATCAGGCCGCCGATACGATCAGCGCCCTCATTGAAGAGCAACGGCAGAAGAATCCTCAATCTCCCATTTGGCTCGGCGGCTTTTCTCAAGGAGCGGCTCTTGCGCTTTTAGTGGGTATGTCGCAAATCAATCCGGTAGCCGGTGTCATCGCGCTTTCCGGTTACGTCCCTAACCATCCTCGGTTCGACGAATTAAGCGATGTGGCCAAGCAAACGCCTATTTTCATGGCCCACGGCACGCTTGACTCTGTGATCACCATCGCTCAAGCTCGGGCCGGACTTGAAATTCTCAATAAGGCCGGTGCCTCTGTCGAATTCAAAGACTATCCGATGATGCACGAAATCTGTCCGGATGAGCTCTCCGATATCGCTGAATTCATATCAGCTCATAGTTCCGAGCAACCTAGCGAAGATTGAACTTAACGTTATTTTTTACCTTTCATCAAAGCCTCGAATTTTTCGTGGCTTTGATGTATTAGGATAACGCTTAGGGGAAAACGCTTGGACAAAAAGCCTCCAGAATTTGATTCAAAGCCGTGCTCGTTCTCATTTTTAGGCATAACATGATCATCATGGGATTGTATTTTTATTGTTTTTAAATTTGGGGATGGAGAAATCGAATGCCTTACTGGAAAGCGCTGGTCTGGTTTTTGACCATTACATCCGTGTTCATGTCGGCAAGCTACACCATGTTGGTGCCTTTTTTGCCCATGTACCTGATTGATGAGTTGGGCGTGGCGCAAAGCGATGTCAACATTTGGTCCGGTCTCATTTTCTCTATCTCATTTTTAATCAGTGCCATCATGGCGCCGATTTGGGGTGCGCTGTCTGACAAAAAGAGTCATAAAGCCATGGCGGTTCGCGCGGCCGTTTGCCTGGCGCTTTCTTACGCTTGGGGCGGCTTCGTTCAAACCCCGTGGGAACTTTTCGCCATGAGAAGTTTTCAGGGCTTTTCCGCCGGACTTTGGCCCGCTTGTTTAGCCATTATGACTTCCACGGCCCCAAGAGAAAAGATGGGCTGGTGCCTGGGGCTCATGCAAGGCGGCTCAACCGCGGGCGGTGTTTTCGGACCGCTCATCGGCGGGGTTTTAGCCGAACTTTTTGGCATGCGCGCATCGTTTTTCTTTGCCGGCGCCGCGCTTGGCATGATCGCCCTGGGCTTGATTTTCTTCATTAAAGGCGGAGAACAAAAGAAGATCACGGCCGCTTCCTCTCAAAAGAAGAAGAAAGACGGCGGCTCACTGAAATTACTCAAAATTCCGGTTATTCAGCGCATGCTTTTTGCGGCCGCTGTCGTGCAGTTGGCCGTCATGCTTGTTCAACCTGTGTTGCCGTTATACATCGCCGAATTGCAAGGCTCCATGGACAACATCGTGATGGTCTCCGGCATCGTTTTCTCAGTGGTGGGCATCTCCGGCGTGTTCGCTGCTCCGATGTGGGGTCGCTTGGGAACCAATATCGGCTATCGTTGGGCGCTTTATGTGGCGTTGTTGGGTGGCGGTATTTTCGGTGTAATCCAGGCGCTGCCCGGCGAAATTACTCCATTTGTGATTTGGCGTTTTGTGGGCGGTATTTTCTTTGCCGGTATTTTCCCAGCTATTAACGCGCTTTTTGCCGAAAATACGCTTCCAAACGAACGCGGTCGGATTTACGGGTTAAGTTACGCGGCGCAGCAGATCGGCTCGGTCGCCGGTCCTATATTAGGCGGCTTAATGGCCACCTATTGGAGTAACGCCACCGTCGTGATGGCTCACGGTTTTGTGATGATTCTTTTGGTCATCATGCTTTACTTGAAGCGACCGAAAAACCAAGATCCCGGAAGCGGTGAAACCATTAATGTCGATGACTCCGAGTCATCAGAAGAAACTAAAAAGGTTTAGTTGTTGAGTTAATCCAAACGCTCTAGGAAAAAACCTAGGGCGTTTTTGTTTTGTACTCAATCAGTTATGACTTTAAGCAAAATACTTTTGTTTTTCGAAAAATCTAAGGAAGAATTTCTTTGAGCTAGAGTGCAATGCTGATAGACTGAGGGAGGACTCATATCTACGGAGGCTCCTATGGATACATTAACCGGCGTAAATGCGGTAACCATCGTATTCGCCGCACTTTGCGTCTTCGCGATTGCCTACCGTTTTTACGGTTTGTTCATCGCTCAAAAAGTTCTCAACGTCAATGAAGCCCGTCAAACGCCGGCCGTGCGTTACTCCGACGGACAAGACTATGTCCCCACCAATAAGTATGTGCTTTTCGGTCACCACTTCGCGGCCATCGCAGCCGCAGGTCCCTTGTTGGGTCCGGTGCTGGCCGCGCAGTTCGGCTACATGCCGGGGCTATTGTGGATTTTGATCGGCTGCGTGTTGGCTGGCGGGGTCCACGACATGGTGGTGCTGTTTTGCTCGGTCCGACACCGTGGCCGTTCATTGGCTCACATCGCCACCACCGAAATTGACAAAACAACCGGTCTGGTGGCCGCTTGGGCGGTGCTCGCCATTTTGATTCTCACACTTGCGGGCTTATCCATCGCCGTGGTCAACGCCATGCACAATTCGCTTTGGTCGACCTACACGGTTGCGGCAACCATTCCTATCGCCATTATCATGGGCCTGTACATGCAGGTATGGCGCAAGGGTGATGTCAAGGGCGCAACCTTGATCGGTGTGGTGTTGCTCTTTTTATGCATTTTGTCCGGTCCGTGGGTTGCCGCTCACCCGGAATATTTCGGATGGCTTGACATTGATAAGCCGGCCATGAGTCTTTTGATTCCGATCTACGGTTTCTTGGCTTCTGTGCTGCCGGTATGGCTCTTATTATTACCGCGCGACTATCTGTCCACCTTCCTGAAAATCGGCACGATCGCCGCTTTGGCCATTGGCATTGTCTTTGTGATGCCGAGCTTCCAAATGCCCGCCTTCACCGAATTTGTCAAAGGCGGCGGTCCGATTGTCGGCGGTCCGGTCATTCCGTTTATTTTCATCACCATTGCCTGCGGCGCGCTCTCGGGCTTCCACGCCACAATTGGCACGGGCACGACGCCCAAAATGCTCTCCAACGAGCGCGACGTGCTCTTTGTCGGTTATGGCGCCATGTTGATGGAAGGCTTTGTCGCCGTCATGGCTTTGGTTGCTGCCTGCGTCTTAGTCCCTGCTGACTACTTTGCTATTAACGCTCCGGCCGATAAATTCGCCGCGCTTGGCATGGCTGTACAAGAGTTGCCGCACCTGGAAGCTCAGGTTCAGGAAAGTTTGATGGCTCGTCCGGGCGGTTCTGTTTCCTTGGCTGTCGGCATGGCCCACATCTTCTCGCAGATTCCTTTCATGGAAAACTTGATGGCCTATTGGTACCACTTCGCGATCATGTTTGAAGCCGTGTTCATTTTGACGGCTGTTGACGCCGGCACCCGTGTAGGCCGCTTCTTCCTGCAGGAAATGATGGGCAAAGTGTGGCCGAAGTTCTCCGACAAGCAATGGTGGCCCGGTATCATCATCACATCGGTCATCTTCACCGGCGCTTGGGGTTATTTGGTGTACTCGGGCGACATCAGCTCCATTTGGCCGCTATTTGGTATTTGCAACCAATTGCTAGCTTCTGTCACCTTGTTGATCGGCACGACGGTTATCTTACGTCTGAATAAGACCAAGTACGCTCCGATCACCGGAGTGCCGGGTCTTTTGATGACGGTGATCACCATCTGGGCCGGTTGTTGGTTGGTTATCAACCAATACTTGCCTGCCGGTCAATACCTCCTCGCCTCTCTGTCGGTCATCGTGATGCTTCTGATGCTCTTTGTGATCGTTGGAACATTACGTCGTTGGGCGGTACTCTTGAACATCAAGACCACCACTCAAGATAGTTACGGAGTTGAGGTGAAAGCCATTGTAAACGAGTAATACTCTTAACAATCGCTTTGCTAAAGGGGATGTATAGTACTCACACTACCATCCCCTTAATCATTTTTTAGGGACATCAAATGCAATTAGCTCATTTAAACTGGCGTCAAGCCAAGGAAAAACTATCTGATCCCAATACCGTGGTTGTCATTCCTGTTGGCAGCACAGAGCAGCACGGACCGATTGGACCGCTTGGCACCGACTGGATAATTCCTCAATGGATTTGTTCGCAGATGGAAAAACGAACCGATATCTTGGTGACACCTGTTATTCCGTTCGGCGTGGCCACTCACCATACATCTTTTGCCGGAACAATTGACATGGGATTGGAAACAATGATCGGCATCATGCGAGGAGTGTTTCAAAATCTCGCCAAACACGGCGCCAAACGTTTTATTGTCATTAATGGTCATGGAGGCAATGACCCAGCCATTGAAAAAGCCGGCCTGGAATTGGCGCGTGAAACCGGAGCGCTCATCACTTTGCTGGATTGGTGGAGCATCGCTCCGGAACTCAACAAAGCCTGGACAACCGGTCACGGAGATGCGCAGGAAGTCTCCGCCATCTTGCATATCAAACCTGAACTCATTGATCTTGCGACTTGTCCGGCCACCACGGTTAATAATTTAAGTGAGCATTTACAGTTTACGCATTTAAGCGCCGTCAAATTCGGTGCTGCTCATATCAAACTCATTCGAGACATACAGAAAGGAATCCCCATGGGCGGATTCGGAGGCATTGACAGTCAAAATGCCAACAAGGAATGGGGCAAAGAAATGATGGACGCCGTGGTTGATTACTTTGTGGCGTTTACTGAAGAATTCCGCCGCTTGCCCATTACTAAATAAAAAAAAATTGGCCGGAAAACTGAACAGGCCTCCAATTCTTTGTCAAGAATTGGGGGCCTGTTGCAAAATTCACCCAACTTTTGATTCGGGGCGAAGTTTATAAACTAGACCATGAACAATGCCAATGCAATCGTAGCGGCAGTCATTGGTAACGCGGTACGTTTGGCCACTTCAATCGGGTTGGCCATAGCAATACCAGATACCACAACCATAGCGCCGGCGATCGGGCTCATTGTACGACCCAAGGCACCCGTCAAGAAAGCCATGGAACCCAATGCCTTGATTTCCATACCGAATTCAGGAGCATGAGGAGTCACTGCTTCATTAAAGGCCATTGTCGCGGCGTCACCGGAGCCGGTAATCGTGCCCATGATCCAAGGACCTAAGGAGCCGCCCCAGCGAGCGATATCGTTGGAGTGCTTCAAGACGTCAACAAAGGTGTCGATCAAACCGGTTGCGCGCAACCCGGCAGCAAACACACCGGCGGCAATGATGATACCCATCACGTCCGCATAACCTTGGCCCATACCGTTAAAGAATTTCTTGGAGAACTCTTGCGGATCAGTACGATCAATGGCCATGCCAACCAACAATGTCAGAACAGCACCGATCACCATGGCTTGTGCCACGCCCATCTTAATAGCCGGAATCCAGAGGTTGCCGGTGATCAAAATGGCGATCGGAACGATCGGCATAATCGCTTTAATCAGATTGGGCTTGAAATTGTCGTCTTGATTTTTGACGTTGGCCGTCGCGCTCGCGTCACCTTTGTGGTCACCAAGAACAAAGCAGACAATCGCGATACCGATCACGGAGAAGATGCCGCACATCAAAGACCACGGAGCATGGTAGGCAATGATATCCATTTCAGACATACCAGCCATATCAGCCACGAAGATGTTGTGAGACGTACCCGGAGAGAAGTACGAACCGATCGTACCGCCCATCACGGCGGCAGCGGCGGCAGCCGGTTTAATGCCAGCTCGCAACATCACAGGAATTAACGTCGAACCCACAGCGGCGGCGCAGCCTGCGGCAGAGGGAATGGCGATGTTAATAACAAAGGTAATAGCGGTACAAACCGGAATAAGGAAAATACCCAAACCGCGAATCGGAGAAGCCAAGTAGTGCACTAAGCAACGATCCGATTGGGTAAACGTGGCGACAAAAGCAAAACCCATTGACGAGCAGATAGCCATCACCAACGAGCTATTCGTCATAGACTTGGCAAAAGAGTTGAGTGCTTCAAGCGGCTGCATGGAAACCAAGCAGAGGAAGAAGCCTGCGGTGAACAAGACCAAGCGAGTTTCAAGGCGCTTAATCAATGCATACACCGAAATGAAAACAACGGCAATTGCCAACCATTCAAGCAAAGACATGAGACAATCCTCTTAAGTGTTTTTATTGAAAGACACACAACAAAAACCAACACGGGGCCTTGTCGCCTGTCAGCCCTAAGTATTCAGGAGTTTTGTCATTTTGCATACAGGGGTAAACCCTCTAAGCTCAGCCTGATGCACCTCAAGAAATTGGGTTATTTAACGCCGTAGGATATCAGCATTAAACAACCCAAAAATGGTGGAATTAGTTTGTCTATACACAGCGGAGTCCGTACAAAGCTCCGTATTTAAATCGGAACTCCGTACAGACCGCCTTCAGCTAATTACAATTACTTTGACGTTAAATTCACCTTCACCGTGTCACCGTCAACGGTCACTTTAGCGCCCGAGTAACGATCCTTGTCATAAACAACGGTTAACTGATCCGCGCCTTCAATCGCGTCATCCACCGTGAAGGTGACTTCTGGACGATTGACGGCTCTCACATCAAGCGTGGCAGGCCCTTGAACAGACAGGCTCTTAAGACTAATGCCATCCGTGGCGAGAGACAAAACGCTGCCAGCCTTCAAAACCACCTGAGCGTCATCGCTTGTCTTATCGGTGCCGACAGAATTCACAGCCACTTCTCCTGTTTGGCCTGCTTTCACAATGGTGAAGCTCTTATGTAATTCGAGCGTAGCACCACTGTCAACCGTGACGGGAGCGGTACCAAAAGACTCAGTCATGCCGGCGAGTTTACCTTCGGCTACTTGCGTGCCGCCGGTGTAAGAATTGACCGCTGTAAGCGTCAAATCACCTTTCCCGTGTTTGACGAGCTTACCGGTCCAACCTTGAGCTTCGCGATCTTTGATTGAAGCCAAGCGTTTGCTCTTATACTCAAGTTCCCAGCCTTGCTGATCAGACAATTTTTCCAATGCTTTCAATTCAGCGATACGCTTGGAATACTTCTGCATTTGAGCACGATCTTCTTCACCGCGAGCTTGAATCGCTTCATCGGAAATACTGTTGTGCCAAACGTCATCACCCTTAACGGCAACATCAAACGTACCGAAGAATTGACCCGGACCATAAATAGCCTTACCCAAGTCAATCACGCCCCAACCATAGTCTTCATCCGGCACCTTCGGATCCAACTTGTCACCGTCGCTGCCATAGAGCGCTTCACCAATGCCGTTATTGGTGCGGTTGGCCGTGGTAAAGAGAACGTCACGCACCTGAGTGGGCGTCATGTAAGCATAACGTTGCATCAAAATAGCCATGGAACCGGCGATATGCGGGGCCGCGTTGGAAGTACCTCCGGCGACCTTGTTAAAGGGCTTGCCGGTCTTATTGTCAACAGCCGCATTCCAAGCGTCTGTGGGAGATGTCACGGTCCACCATTTGGCAAAACCTGCGTGGTTATGACCGCCGGCACCCCATGAATTATCATCGGCCTTATTGACGTCTCCGTAAATGGTGTAGGAACCGTCATCAGGGTTGCGCTGCACGGAACCCGCAGCAATCCAGTACTGTTCAGCTTCAGGATTGTAGAAAGGATAAGCGGCGCGATAGAACGGGTTTTGGAAACGGCGATTACCGTTCGTGAAGATCTGAATTAAATTGTATTTTTGAGCGACTTCAAAGGCGGCATCCATGAAATTCTTACCGCCGTTATCTTTTGCGTCTTTCTTAAATAGATAATATTCCGTGACAGAGTTGGTCGTGTAGAAATCTTTGCGCTGCACATTATCGGCCACTTCTTCACCTTCAGTTCCGATCTGACCGACATCAAAATGGTGAGAAGTGTCACCAATGCGAACGTTTGTGCCCCAAGAGTTGTTGATTAATTTCGCTCCAGTCTTGGCGGTCGCTTCCCAAACCGCTTTGAAGTAGCCATAGTCTTGGTAGGGACCATAATTCATATTGTCGCTGCCGCCCGTATTGCCGACGGCAACTTTGGCCGCCCAAGCCACACCGTGAGCTTCTTCTCCGTTGCGATTACCCGCGGCCACGCCGGTGACATGGGTGCCGTGAGAATCATTGTGACCTAAGATAAAGTCACCGCCCACTTTAAACTTCTCACCCTTGTGATAAACACCAAAACGGTTTTTGGCTTCACCCGTTTGTCCCATGTAAGCAAACGGATAACGAGTGCCGTCCTTAACATAGGAGCCGGTTGCCGTTACTGGGAAAATACGATTGGTTTTGAGTTCCGGATGAGAAAGAAGAGCGCCGGAATCAACGATGCCGATTAACACACCCTTACCGTTTAAACCTTCTGCGTAAGCCGTTGAAGCGTTAATCAAAGCCATCCCGTGATCTTTGTTATATTCGGGCGTCTCCCACGAAGAAATATTGCCTTGAATGCCCGGTTCCACATAAGCAGCAGAGGCCACACCGGAGAATAAGGCAACCGCCATCACCGCAGCGGTCAAAGCCGATTTCGTCGGTTTACCGTGAGATTTTTGAACTTCATTCGTGACGATATAGGCACGACGAGCGTCGTTCCAAAGAGTCTTAAAAGTTTTATTCATCGCATTTCCTCAGTAGTGATTGAGCTAGGTAATTGTGCCTAGAACAGGTATGGAAATGCTATTAGTAAAAACACGAACAGAAAAAACAAAAGCCTCGAATCGGAAAGACTCGAGGCTTTGTTTGAATGGGGGAGCCGGGCGATGTCCTACTTTCACTGGAAATACAACCAACTATCATCGGCGCTAAGGCGTTTCACTGTCCTGTTCGGAA
>DVMY01000055.1 GCA_018714755.1 Candidatus Aphodousia faecigallinarum
TAAAGAGTTTTTTAAATTTAGAGTTATCTAACTTGGAATCGCCTGAAACGACCACCACCAAGAGACGACCGCTTTTCAATTTGATGGCTAAAGACTTGGCTATTCGATCGGTTTCGCAACCCAGTTGCTCAGCGGCAAGCGCCACAGTCGCGCTGGAACTCGGAAACTCTATATAAATATTTTCAAGTCCTCTCTCTTTCAAATAGGCTTTTACAGTTTCTGTGCTCATAATAAAAAAGAAGGCGGACATTGCTGTCCACCTTGAATGAAAGAATTATTTAACTTTTTCTTCGTGGTGATAATGACGTTGTTGAGAATGATGGTGATGTTCAGTCTCGCAGCCACAACCCTCATCATGATGATGACCGCAGCCACAACCGTCTCCATGGTGATGATGCTTGCCGCCGCAAGCGCAACCTTCGCCATGATCCTCATCGTGGTGGTGTCCCCCGCAACAACATTGACCGTCATCGTGATGATGGTGATGACCTTCATCACAGCCGCAACCCTCGGCATGACCGGCTTCATGATGACCGCCGCAGCAGCAGTCATCGTCTTCATTGTGGTGATGATGGCCCTTACCGCAGCCGCAACCTTCTCCGTGCTCATGATGGTGATGTCCACAGCAGCATCCCGCATGATGTTTCGGGACTTTTATGGGATCAAAAGGCAATTGAACTTCTTCGAATTGAAGTCCGGCATCTGTTAACAATTGCTGTAATTGTTCGTCCTTTGCAATGGCAAAGCCGCCCTCCACCTGAGCGACTTCAATCCCACGATTTAATAAAGCCACTGCAGCTTCAGCCGCAAACTCTTCGTCGCCCTTGATTATCAAAATATTTTCCGGAGCTGCTTCAATCACATAAAAGTGTCCGGATTCATCCAACAGCACATCTCCAACGGATAAAGCCCGTTTATCGGCAACACTCACCTCAATCGATTGACCGTCGAGCTCAATGGCGTCTGGTAAATTTTTTCGCTGAGCGCTAGTTAAGGCAATGTGCTGCGCACGATTTAATATCGCTTTAGCAGGTGTCGCTTCAGAGGCGAGGATTTTTGTAATTTTCATTCATTTCTCCACATTATTCGTTAGCAGACCGCATCGATCGCATTGCTTAAACGATCAACGGCCACGATATCAAGTCCCTCTATAGGTTGTTTAGGAGCGTTGGCTCTCGGGATAATGGCTTTTGAAAATCCCAATTTGGCGGCTTCTTTTAACCGTTCTTGCCCACGAGGCGCCGGACGAATTTCTCCGGCCAAACCAATCTCACCAAAGACCACCAATCCTTCGGGCAAAGCTTTATTGCGCATCGAAGAGTAAATGGCCAACAATACTGCCAAATCAGCAGCTGGTTCCGTGATCTTAACACCACCAACAGCGTTGACAAACACATCCTGATCAAAACAGGCCAAACCCGCATGACGGTGTAACACCGCCAAAAGCATCGAAAGACGCTGTTGATCAATACCGACCGAAAGTCTTTTGGGCGAAGGCAAATGCGTGGCATCCACCAGAGCTTGAACCTCCACCAGTAGCGGTCGAGTCCCTTCTTGTGTGACCATCACGACGGAACCCGGAACATTTGCCTTATGTTCCGACAGGAAAATAGCACTCGGATTGTTGACTCCCTTTAATCCACGGTCAGTCATCGCAAAGACGCCCAGTTCATTGACAGCGCCAAAACGATTTTTAAAAGCGCGGATTAAGCGGAAATTGGAATGCGTGTCGCCTTCAAAATACAAAACGGTGTCCACAATATGCTCAAGCACTCTGGGACCGGCCAACGAACCGTCTTTGGTAACGTGTCCAACAAAAATTAAAGTGGTTCCTGAACTTTTGGCGATCCGCGTCAGCCGTGCGGAGCATTCTCTGACTTGCGTCACCGAGCCCGGGGCAGACTCCAGCTGATCGGAAAATAAAGTTTGAATAGAGTCAATGACTACAAACTGAGGCTTTTCTTCAAGGAGAGTCGCTTCAATCTTTTCAAGCTGGATCTCACTCATCAAACGCAAACCCTGAGGCTCAAGTCCTAATCTTTTAGCCCGCAGAGCGATTTGACCGGGACTTTCTTCGCCACTTACATACAGGCATTGCACCTGTTGATGCACTAGCCGGTGCATGACTTGTAAAAGCAAAGTTGATTTGCCGATACCGGGATCCCCGCCAATAAGAGAGACGCCCCCTACAACAAGGCCGCCGCCCATGACACGGTCAAATTCTTGCAATCCGGTCACAATGCGGGGAACTTCCTGAGCTTGCACGTCGTTAAGATCGACCACCTCTGAAGCGCTCACCAAACCTTTATGACGAGCGTCTCCGAAACGAGCGGCTGCCCCTGTTTCAACAACAAACTCTTTTAGGGTATTCCATTGACCGCAATGAGGACAACGACCGGCCCACTTGGCAGTCGTACCTCCGCATTCAGTGCAAACCCATTCTACTTTTTTCTTTTTTGTGGCCATAGTCACAAATGTTTATTGTTCATCTTCAACCAAGGGAACGCGAAGAGCGATCGCGCACATCAATTCATAGCCGATGGTTCCGCACCGCTTGGCCACTTCGTTGACGGGAATATGCGCCCCCCAAAGTTCAACTTCACTGCCAAGCTGCGCCTCAGGAATATCAGTCACATCGATTGTGAGCATATCCATTGATATGGCTCCCGCGATGGGAGCAATTTTTCCTTCCACATAAGTTGGCGTGCCGTCCGGTGTTGATCGGGGATAGCCATCGGCATAACCGCAGGCGACCACGGCGATGCGAGAGTCACGCTTTGTGACAAAACGAGAGCCATAACCGATCGCCTCGCCTGCTGGAACATTTTGAATAGCTAAAACATTGGCCGATAAAGTCATCGCAGGTTGGATATCAAGATCTTCCGATGTGTAATTAGCGTCAGGGCTGGCTCCATACAGAGCGACGCCGGCGCGAACCGCCTCTCCCTGAACATCTTTTTGCCAAAGAGTGGCAGCGGAATTGGCCATGCAAAGTTGAGAGGGCTTATCCCCCATTTGAGCCATACGTTGCAACTGCAGTGAGACTGTCGCAGGTTTTCCTTGATCGTATGAGGGTTCTGCGTTAGCAAAGTGGGTCACCACCCCCATGATTTCAACACCATCAATGGCACAAAGCTCCTTTCGAATGTGTTCTTCTTCCTTTGGCAGAAAACCCAAACGATTCATGCCTGAATTGATTTTGATATGAACTTTGAGCGACTTATAAGGAGCATTTGTCTTTAACAGCTCAATCATGTGTCGATTGTGAACGATCGTTTCGATATCAAATTTTTCTAAAAGCGGAATATCCGTTTCATCAAAAAAGCCTTCGAGAAGCAAAATACGTTTTTTCCAACCATATTCACGTACTTTTTGAGCGTCACACAAGTCAATCAGAGCTAAGCCGTCGGCTTCTTCGAAGGCTCGCGCGGCACGTAATAGACCATGACCGTAGGCATTTGCCTTGACCACAGCCCATAGAGTTCGGCCATGAGCGGCCTCACGCATACGTTGAAGGTTGTGTCTAAGGGCACCCATATGGATAGTAGCGGCAATCGGACGTGGCATAACTTCTCTTCTTTATAAAAGCTCGAAAAATGATCGTGTAATCTTAGCGCAGCGAGTTTAAATTTTCCGACTCCGAGCACGTTTTGTTACCTTGAGTTGGTGTTCTACCTAAGTCCAATACTCCCATTCTCTGCTAGAATCGATGCGTTTAAAGATTGAGCTGATAGGAAATGAATCGCGGTTTTTACTCCATTATGTGCGCTCAGTTTCTCTCGAGCCTGGCAGATAACGCGTTGCTGATCGCTGCCATCGCGCTCCTGACGCAAATGAACGCCCCCGATTGGATGACTCCGCTTTTAAAACTATTTTTCGTTGTCAGCTATATCTGTTTGGCAGCCTATGTCGGCATTTTTGCCGACTCGATGCCTAAAGGCCGAGTCATGTTTTTGACCAACATGCTTAAGGTCGGCGGTTGTTTGTTAATGCTTTTCGGGTCACACCCGCTTTTGGCTTATGCGGTCGTTGGTATCGGCGCGGCAGCCTATTCCCCTGCCAAGTATGGAATTCTCACTGAATTATTACCCCCGGTAAAACTTGTTTTAGCCAATAGTTGGATCGAAGGGCTCACCGTCGCTTCCATCATTTTGGGTGTAGTCATGGGAGGAGTTCTGATCAATGACTCCGTAAGCCATGCCATTTTGCACTCCGGCTTCCCATTTGAGACGATGGGTATTGCCAGCCCCGCTCAAGCGGCCATCAGTATTATTGTTTTAATTTATTTAGCCGCGGCAGCTGTCAATCTTCTAATCCCTGATACTGGCGCTCGCTATCCAAAGGCCGATTTCCGTCCCATCGAAACGCTCAAAAATTTCTATAAGAGCTGCTCCATTCTTTGGAAAGATCGACTCGGACAAATCTCTTTATCCGTCACGACTCTTTTTTGGGGCGCAGGCGCGGTGCTTCAATTCCTGGTGTTGAAGTGGGCTGAGTACGCTCTTGGCATGAATTTGTCAGAAGGTGCGATATTGCAAGCGGTGGTTAGCATCGGTATCGCGATCGGCGCGGTTTTGGCAGCCCAATTGATCAGTTTAAAAAATTCACTCAAGGTCCTTTGGATGGGAGTCATCATGGGCGCTTTGGTGACTTGTTCGGCCTACTTTAATCAATCCATGGTACCGTCTGGTGGCTTTGAATGCTTTGGCTTGTCAGTAAGCTGGGCGGTTGCCGTGGCCGTCTGCATCATGATCGCGGTTGGCATTTGCGCGGGCTTTTTCGTGGTTCCGATGAACGCCTTATTACAACACAGAGGCTATGTTCTCATGAGCGCCGGCAAATCCATCGCCGTTCAAAATTTCAACGAGAATCTCTCCATTCTAGTGATGCTGGGCATCTATTCGCTGCTGATTCATTTCGGAATGAGCGCTCCGGCCACCATGGTCACCTTCGGTTTATTTGTTTTGATTTCAATGCTGCTGGTGATTTACAAACACTTCCGCAATCAGCGCGAGTACGATTCCACGCATCTTATTGGCGAAGAAAAACGCCATTAGTCAATCAATTATTTCAATTCGAGAAGCAGTTTCTTGGCCAAACTGAAATCACGCCATGCGGCGATCTTTTCAGTGGGCGAACGCAAAAGATAAGACGGATGATAGGTGACAACCGTCGGGACAGGTCGACCGTTGATGACAAGGCTATGAGTTTGCGCCCGTAACTTCCCGGTTGAGAGTTCTGTTTTTAAAAGTGAATGAGCGGCAATACGGCCCGAAAGCACCACTACCTTAGGATCCAAAAGTTCGAGCTGACGCGTTAAAAAAGTGGCGCAAGCCGCTATCTCATTGTCATGAGGATCGCGATTGTTGGGCGGCCGACACTTCAAGACATTGATGATCGCCACATCCTTGCCGCGGTGAAGTCCTAAAGCACAAAGAATATTTTCCAAAAGCTCACCGCTTTTTCCGACAAAGGGCTTGCCCTGCAAGTCTTCGTCTCTACCCGGCGCCTCACCCACAATCACCATCTTTGCAGTGCGCTCTGCCGTGCCGAAAACCGTGGATAATCTGCTTTGACTTAAAGCCTTACAGGCCGTGCACTGCGCCACCAGTTTCTTTAGCGTTTCCCAATCAGCGCTTTGCGCTTGAGTCAGAAGCTCAGAGTCAACCTCAACAATGCCGGGATCGGCAAACGTGCGTCGAATGGGCTTTAATTCATACGATTTCGGTTTATGAGATTCGGGGCTGGTTAAAACAGTATGTTCGTGAGGCTTGCGCTCAGGCACCGTTGAGACGACCTGAACTTGACCGCTTAATTCTTCTTGTCTGACAGTCTGGGACGAAATTTGAAGCTTTGATTTTTCCTCCTCTCTGGCAATAGCCGCTGGTGACAATGGATCGTCATCATCACGCCCTATCCAATACGGGCCGATGTCCATTGCCATCCATAAGCGGGCAGTTTGTTCAGAGTAGGCTGTCATGCATTCACCAAATCTTTTTGCATCACTATAGCGTCTTCGCGACCGTCATGAGTGGGATAGTAACCTTTTCGACGGGAAATTTCCTTAAAGCCAAGCCCTTTGTATAAAGATAGAGCGCGATGATTGGAAACACGCACTTCTAAAAATAATATTTCTGCGCGGTTGGCTGCCAAACGAGCAATCACTTCATTTAAAAGCAATTTGCCATATCCCTTGCCCTGATGGTTTGGATCAACGGCAATTGTTAATAATTCGGACTGCTCAAAAATTTGCATGTAAACGGCAGCGCCCAAAAGTGTCTGACCCTCTTTCAAGAGCAAAAACGAATGTCCGAATTTTAGTGAACCGAGGAAATCCTCTCGGGTCCATGGAAATTCAAAAGCACTGGAATCCAGACGAACAATTTCATCGATGTCGTCGGGCGTCGCTTGACAAAATTTTAAATTCAAAGCTTTAATCCCTCACGACGTTCATTAATGGTCAGAGCAACATGGTCGCGTATGTATAAAGGAGCCGCTTTATCCGGTTCGATCCAGAGCTTATCGGCCTCTTGAGCGCAGCCTCTGCACCACTCAATCATATAATCGGCTTTCGGGTGGCTGTATTCAGTCTGAAAAGTTTCAAGCCTCATGTCGTAAACGCCGATAGCCGTGCCAGTCACAAAATCGACTCGGTTGAGCGTTAACCAATCAAACACCTGGTTTGGCTTAATCAGTTGCTCAGAACAAATTGTTTTAAACTCATTGTGATCATCGGACTCGTAAATAGCCGCGTAGCATTCACTCATTCTCGCATCGTTGAGAACAGCTATGCGCTGGCCCTGCTGGCGATAATGGAAGGCTAAGGTTTTTAAAGTGGAGGTCGGCAGTAACTTTTTATCCAATCCGTAGCCCAATCCTTGGGCGACGCCACAGGCGATACGCAACCCTGTAAATGAACCGGGACCGGCGCTAAAGATAATCCCATCTATATTTTTAAGACGAATATTCGCTTCTCGAGCCAACTCATCGATCCAAGGTAAAAGGTACTCTGAGTGAGCATTACCTAACTTTTCTGTTTTTGAAAAAAGTTGATTATCAACAGCGATCGCCACAGAACAATACTCCGTGGCTGTATCAAAAGCTAATAGGACAGATTGAGCCGACATATTTATATGTTTTCCAAATGATCGGCTATCTTAGCACGGAAAAAGCTAGTAACTGAAATCTATTGTTGAGAATCATCCGGCTGAGATGACGCCGGCGCATCATCGATGGCGACCGAAGGACGTTGATGATGAAAACGATAAAACTCGATATGCATTTCACGAATTTGCTGCCGCATCCTTGCCCGTTCCTCAGGACTTAAACGATGACGAACAACGTGTCCATGCTCGTCAACCGGACGAATATCATTGGGAGAAGCGTAACGCTTGCGGAATTTTTCTCTGACAGGAGGCGGAAGTTCATCTTTCATCGCCTGACGATCAGGTTCGGTCATGCTGCGCCAGTAATAACGTTGCATTCTTTGAGACAAAAAGGGCCATATTTCCGC
>DVMY01000056.1 GCA_018714755.1 Candidatus Aphodousia faecigallinarum
TGGGACGAGTCTCCATTAAACCGCACGCCTCGTGCCGCAGCTCTCACTCATCCATTGACGCGGTCAATATCATCATGGATGAGCACCAATTAAGTCCGGCCGACATCGAAAAAGTCCACATCAAGATCAATCCGTTTGTTCATGGAATGTGTGGAGGAAGAAAATTAGACCCGATGCCCGCCGCTCAAATGAGCATTGCCTATGGGATTGCTGCTCGTCTGGTTTTCGGCGGCGCCAATTTAACCGCTTACACTCGCACCAATCGTCACGATCCTCGCATTCGCTTGGCAATGGATCTGGTGGAATTCGAAATTGACAAGACTCAAAAAGATGAGGATGAACCGATCGTGACTGTCATCACGCGCGACGGCCAAAGCTATACGGAACGAGTCGAGTTCCCATTGGGCGCTCCTCAAAATCCGGTAAGCGACGAAGCCCTGATGAGCAAGTACCGCGATATCGCCGGCATGGTCTTTCCGTCTGAAGTGGTTGAAGGCATTGCCGATTTCTTACTTCACCTTAAAGATCAACCCAACCTCGATCCTGTTGTAAAGTTGTTGGGCTCAAAACCCCTATCAACCACGCAATTTGATATCTAATCTAATCACTCCTTTTAACGCTCCGATCAACTTTGACCGGAGCGTTTTTTTGCCTAATCTCACTCTTTTCTAGTCGATTTGTTTCTCTCAAACGCCCGCATCAAACCGCTTTGCTAATATGACCTAACAACAAATATCGGTATCAATATGGCAAACAAAAACGTTATGGATCCTCTTGATCGGGCCGTTCAGAATTATTGGCATTTGAGAGCAGAAGGCTACAGTTTATCCACCCGTGATGAATTGTCCGACACCCACGACAACCCCTACGCTACTCTTTTGCGCCAATGGCTAAAACCTTGCACGCCTAATCAGAAGGCCTTGGATATCGGATGCGGTCCCGGCTTCTTAGCCATTCAATTGGCTAAGCTTGGTTTTATCACCACTGGCGTGGATTCGTGCGAATCAATGTTGGAAATGGCCCAAAAGAACGCCCGCCCCCTCAATATCCGGTTTGTTTTAGCCGATGCGATGAACGCATCGTTTGAAAACGAAACTTTTGATGTTATCGCATCACGGAACTTAGTTTGGAATTTGCCTGATCCCGAAGCCGCGTACCGCACATGGTTCAATTGGCTCAAACCCGGTGGAAAATTGATCATTTTCGATGGCAATCACTATCGTTACCTCACAGATTCCAATCGGCACGACCGGCCACACAGGCAGACCCACAAGTACCTTGGCGACATTGACATCGGCATCATGGAAAGTATTGCCAAACAATTGCCCATGACCAACGAGGATCGTCCCGATTACGATCAAATCCTTCTAAAAAAAGTGGGCTTCATTAATATTGATACTATTGTTTTAAGCCGAACGAGCGAAAAAATTCGCGACTTCGCCATTATTTGTGAAAAAAATCATGCCGATTGAAACACTCCTTCAAGCCGTTAAAGATGGCAGCATGGATATTGCTACTGCCAAAGAAATCTTATCTCGCGCCCCATACGAAGAATTGGGTTTTGCCAAACTCGATACTCATCGCGAGATTCGAACCGGTTTTGCCGAAGTAGTCTATTGCCAAAATAAAGCCGATGATTTTTTAGTGCAAATTTTCCTAAAACTATATAAAGCCCACGGTGAAGTGATGGGAACGCGCTGCTCGCAAACGCAGTTTGAATTGCTTCAGCCGCATCTGCCCGACCTTATTTACGATCCTGTCAGCCGAATCGCCAAAATCATGAAACCTAAAGAAGGCGAGGGATTGATCGCAGTCTGCACTGCGGGAACCGCTGACATTGCCGTTGCGGAAGAATGCGCTCAGACAGCTGAATTTTTCGGGCAAAAAGTTGAGCGTTTCTACGATATGGGGGTGAGCGGCCTGCACCGCCTTCTATCTAAGGTGGATCGCCTGCAAAAAGCAAACTGCGTAGTGGCCATTGCAGGCATGGAAGGAGCGCTCGCCTCTGTCATCGGCGGTTTAGTGGCCAACCCCGTCATCGCCGTTCCCACCTCGGTGGGCTACGGAGCGAATTTCCACGGCTTATCCGCCCTATTAACCATGCTCAATAGTTGCTCCAATGGCGTTGCCACCGTCAACATTGACAACGGCTTCGGGGCAGGCTTCTTAGCCTCTCAAATCAATCGACTCGTCACTCGAAAGGAATAAAAAACCATGACCACGTTGATATTGGATGCGCAAACAGGTATTAGCGGCGACATGACCGTCGCCGCCCTCTTGGATCTTGGAGGCAATTATCAGAAATTACAGTCTGCTTTGGATAGTCTTCCCGATCAGCAGTTTAGGATATCAGTGAAGCGAGTCACCAAAAGCGCGCTTGACGCTTGTGATTTCTGCGTCACTTTAAATAACGGCGCTTCCAATAATGACCATGACATGAGTTATCTTTTTGGGAAAGAGCCTTATCATGAGCCGCATCACCCCCATCATGACCACGCTCATCGTCATCTCGACGACATTGTCAGCATCATTGATCAAACCACGGCGACGCAACGAGCTAAAGAGATTGCAAAACGTATTTTTACGATTGTGGCCCAAGCGGAAGCAAAAGCTCACGGCGTACCGATCGATGAAGTCCATTTTCACGAAGTGGGCGCATTGGATTCAATTGTCGATATCTTGTCCGTGGCCGTGTTGATAGACGATCTAAATGTTGATCAAGTGATCGTGCCCACTCTTGGTGAAGGTTACGGAGAAATTCGATGCCAGCACGGCATGCTGCCGATTCCGGTTCCCGCTGTACTGCATATAGCTCAAGCCCATGGCTTAGTTTTAACGCCTATTGACTGCAAAGGTGAATTTGTCACTCCCACCGGAGCCGGCATTGTGGCCGCTTTAAAGACAAGCGACCAGCTTCCCAAACAGTACAAAATTCTAAAATCCGGCTTGGGCGCGGGCAAACGCGAGTATGAACACCCCAGTCTTTTACGGGCGACGTTAATTGAGCCTTGTGAAAAAGTGTCTTCCCAGGACTTCGTTATTGAACTCTCCTCCAATATTGATGATTGCAGCCCTGAGCTATTGGGTTTCACGCTTGATCGTCTGTATGAACGAGGGGCACTGGAAGCATGGTTCACGCCCGTTTTCACTAAAAAGAGCCGCCCCGCCTACATGCTGACAGTGCTTTGCCGCCCTGAAAATAAAGAAGCAATAGAAAACGTTATTTTTGCGCATACTACAACGATTGGCATTCGGGCTAAAGAAGTAAATCGGCGGACGCTGAAGCGGAAAATGCAAACGGTTCACACTCAATACGGCGACATTGACGTAAAAGTCTGCGAGGTGCCCGATGAAAATGGCTCATTGACAACCCGCTACTATCCCGAGTACGAAAGTGTGAAGCGTGTGGCCCAAGAACAGCATTTAGATTTAGCCTTACTTTATCGTTTAGCTCAAAACGCCGCTGAAAATGCCCAATCTTGAAGAAATTCGTCAGTATTTCGCTCACATTGTCAACGCTCCGACAATGGTTGCTTTTTCCGGCGGAGCCGATAGCGTGCTCGTTTTAAAGCTCGCGCTTGATGCCGCCGGCAATCGTTTCCCGATCTACGCGCTTTACGCGGATGCTCCCTGGATGCCTAGAAAAGCATTAATGCAAGCGCAACAAATTGCCTCTGACTTTGGCATTGATCTTCACGTGGTTTCTCTTGGCTCGCCCAAAAGCATCGGCATTGAAAACAACCCCAAAAATCGTTGTTATCTCTGTAAAAAGGCCATTTTTGATTCTTTCCAATCTTTCGGGCGTAAACATGGCTGCGGGATCCTCCTTGAGGGCACACAGCTGGATGATTTAACCCAGTACCGTCCCGGCCTTCAGGCAATCGCTGAATCCGGCGCATTAAGTCCTTTGAAAGAGCTGCGCCTGCACAAGGCGGATGTTCGAGAACTTTTACAATATTTCAAACTCTCTGCGGCTAAAAAACCTTCAGGCTCATGCCTGGCGACACGCATCGCTTATGATCACGATTTATCAGAAGAGCTCTTTTCAAGAATCGATTGCGCGGAAAATTGGTTGCAATCTTTTGGAGTCACACGATTTCGTGTGCGATCTCACGGCGAAATAGCTCGAATCGAAGTCAATTCTGAAGATTTTGGAAAAATCATCGCCTTTCGCGCGGAACTGACGAAAAAATTAAAAGCGCTTGGATGGAAATACGTCACACTCGACTTGGAAGGTTTTCGCTCAGGAAGCATGGACTGATTGGTGTGGAGAGGCAGCGCAACGCGCCACCTCCCTGCGCTATTAAAGAGGAAGCAATTGTGACTGTTCCATCAAGTGAGCTCTGAGTAGCTCCGAGGCTTTTTGAGCGTCTCCCATGCGTATCGCCCTTAAAATCTCTCGCTCCTGCCGAGCGATTTCCAGGAAGAATTCTCGATCCATGTTGGCGATTCGGTGAGAAGTCTTTTCAAAATACGTAACGAGAACACCTGAAAACACCTGCAACACTCTGTTTCCACAGCCGTCCAACAAGAGTAAATGGAACTCCCGGTCAAATTTATCCGCAACCAGAGGTTCGCCGGCATGCTCTTCAATTTTATTGAGCGTGCCTTCCAAGCGAGAGGCTAAAGCGGGTGTGATGCGGCGGCACACCAATGGCATGAGAGCACACTCAACAAGCGCGCGAGCCTCGATAAATTCCTGCACATCAAAATTAGCGACATCGAAGCGCATCTGTATTTGATTGCGCAAGCTGTTTGCCCCAACCTCTCTGACGGTCGTTCCACGCTTAGGGGTTCTGACCAAAATGCCCATTTGCGTCAAAATATCAAGCTCTTTGCGAATACGATATCGTGTCACACCAAATCGCTTGGCCAATTCAGTTTCTGTGTCAATACGTTCGCCATTTTTCGCCTGATTTTGCAAATGGTCGCGTATTTGTTCAAACAAACCATCATTTTGTTGCATTTTGTTCGAAACCCTTTCAAAAATGTCGAAATTTATTATAGGACGATTTTGTCACACTCATTGAGCATTGTGCTATTTCTACGGGTATTTTCTAAAATTAGCGCTCAAAATTTGTCGACAAATCGGTGATTTCCCGATAATTTGTTTGGTATTTATTCGAATAAATCATCCTCTAACTTATTGATAAATAAAGAATTATTTAAATAGTGCCATGCATTTTCACAAACATGTCGACATTTGTTGAAAATTAAATTCGTTTGAAAATACAAAAAAAGACGCCTACGATTAGCCGAAAGTATGTCGGAGTCTGTTCTGCTCCTCTCTTCGTTCTTTCACCAAGGAATAAAAAATGGTTGATCTCCAATTTTGGCTCCAGCTTGCCGTCGTCTTGTTCTGCTTGGCGGTCGGTGGCCGTTTCGGCGGCGTTGGCTTGGGTGCTGCAGGCGGTTTTGGCGTCAGCATCCTTGTATTAGGTTTTGGAATGCAACCGGGCTCACCTCCGGTTTCCGTTCTTTTGATTATCACCGCAGTCATCGCCTGTACCAGTGTCTTGCAAGGCTCCGGCGGTTTAGATTACTTGGTCGGTTTAGCCGAAAAATTACTGCGTAAGTGGCCTCGTGCGATTAATTTCGTCGGTCCGGTCGTTTGTTCTATTTTCGTGATTTTCGTCGGTACCGCCTATGTGGCGTTCGCGGTTTACCCCGTGGTCGCTGAAGTGGCAGCATCGGCTAAGATTCGCCCCGAACGGGCCGTTTCGGCGTCCGTGATTTGCGCCGGTATCGGCGTGATGGCTAGTCCCATGAGCGCCGCCATGGCCGCCATGGTCGGCATCATGTCCGCTTATGGCTACACCTTGTTGGACATCTTGTCCGTGTCTGTGCCCACGTACTTCATCGCTGTTTTGGCAGCTTGCTTATCCGTTAACTGGCGCGGCTCCGAACTCGAAAAAGATCCTGAATTCATTCATCGTGTGCAAACGGGTCAATACACGGAACTTCATGTTTCCACGGCTGATCATATCTACAAGGAACCCTCCAAGGGTGCCAAGATCGGTGTGTTAATTTTCGCCATCGGCATCTTGACCTCCATCACGATTGGCTCGTCCGAAACGCTTCGCCCGTCTTGGGAAATCGCCGGCAAGATCAGTCAACTACCCATCCCCTCTTTGATTCAAATGGTGATGTTGGCGACCGCTTTGATCATCATCGTTGTCTGTAAAGTTCCGAGTGATAAGTTTGCCTCCGGCTCCGTCTTCCGTTCTGGCTTGATCGGTGTTGTGGGGGTCTTCGGTATTTCCTGGTTAACGGGTACGTTCTTTGACACGCACAAGGACGTGTTCGTTCACTACTTCTCCGATATCGCCAGCTCTTCGCCCATCATCTTCTGTATCGTCTGCTTCTGCTTCAGCACGGTGATCTTCTCTCCGACCGTCAGCACGACGATTTTGATGCAGATCGGTTTGGCATTGGGCTTAAGCCCGCAACTGTTAGTCGGTATTTGGGCCTCCTGCTACGGTGACTTTGTGATCCCCGGTGGCGCACAAATCGGTTGCACGGCGTTTGACCGCACGGGCACCACTCGTTTGGGCAGCTTTGTGTTTAACCACAGCTACATGAGACCGGGCTTGGCGTTTGTGATCGTCGGCACGGCCGCAGGCTGGTTCATTTCGCAAGTGATGCTCTAAACACATTGCTTCAATAGCAGCAAAAGCGGAAGTTCCAACCAAAGAACTTCCGCTTTTTCTACCTCTAAAGGTTAGTATTCTCTCGCTCTCTTGAAACAAATGCTAACACCTTGTAAACAAACCACTTCTCTCACACTTTGTCGATTGATCCCGTCTTTCCAGTACTTTTTGACAACTTATTAGGGAAAACACCTTACCCCATTTGTAAAAATTTAGGGGTTATCCCTAACTCCTTTCGTTTATTTTTGTAAAGACAACTGAAAAATATTTCCTTAACTCAAAAACAAAACGCAAAACCTAGGATAAACACTCATTAGTTGTGTGAAAATTCGCACTGCTTAGAGAGGGTTGTGTTTCACGCAACCTCTTTTAGTGTTAAAAAGAAAAGGAAATTCAAATGATTGGTATTGACTTTTGGCTACAACTATTAGTTGTGCTTATTTGCTTGTTCTATGGCGCTCGTAAGGGCGGCATGGCATTGGGTTTGTTGGGCGGCGTCGGCTTGCTCGTCTTGGTTTTTGGCTTCGGCCTCAAACCCGGCAAACCCCCGGTCGACGTGATGCTCACGATTTTGGCCGTGGTCTGCGGTTCCGCTACCTTGCAATCTGCCGGTGGTTTGGACTGCCTGTTGCAAATCGCTGAAAAGATTTTGCGTCGTAATCCCCGCTACGTCTGCTTCCTCGCTCCGTACGTCTGCTGGTTCTTGACCGTGTTGTGCGGCACGGGCCACGTCGTATACACGATGTTGCCGATTATCTATGACGTTGCCATTAAGAACAACATCCGTCCGGAACGTCCGTTGGCCGGTTCCACGATCGCCTCTCAAATGGGCGTGATCTGCTCTCCGGCTGCTGTGGCTACCGCTTCCACGATCGCCATGTTGGAAGGCTACACCATCAACGGTCAGCCCTTCGGCTTCGTTGACCTCTTCTCCATCACCATCCCTGGCGGTATCGTCGGTGTGTTTGCTGTGGGCCTCTTCTCCTGGTTCCGCGGTAAGGATTTGGACAAGGACGAAGAATTCCAAAAGTTGATTTCCGATCCGGAAATGAAGGAATACGTCTATGGTGAAACCGCTACCTTGATCGGTCGCAAGTTCTCCAAGAAGCAATGGCTGTCCCTGTACCTCTTCTTGGGTGTGGTCGTGATCGTTGCCATTCTCGGTATGTTCCCGCAATTGCGTCCGAAAGGCTTGTCCATGACGCTTGCCATTCAAATGTTCATGTTGATCGCCGGCTCCTTGATGGTCATCTTCTGCGACGTTAAGGCTTCTGACGTGGCTAAGAACAGTGTGTTCCGCTCCGGTGCTGTGGCTGTCGTGGCCGTGTACGGTGTGGCTTGGATGGCCGATACGATGATTGCTGCTCACTTGGCTGACTTGAAGAACGCTTTGGTCGGTTACGTGAACCAATATCCGTGGACATACGCTGTCGTGTTGCTCTTGGTTTCTAAGTTCGTGAACTCTCAAGCTGCTGCTTTGGCTCTTATCGTTCCGGCTGCCTTGGGCGTGGGTGTCTCCCCCGGCATCATTGTGGCTTTCTCTGCCGCTTGCTACGGCTACTACATTTTGCCGACCTACCCGTCCGACTTGGCCGCTATTCAATTCGACCGCTCCGGTACGACTAAGATTGGCCGCTTCGTGATCAACCACTCCTTCATCATCCCGGGCTTGACCGGTGTGATCGTGGCTTCCATCACGGGCTGGTTGCTCGCTGCTATGTACGGTTTCGTATAGTCTGAAACCCTATTGCGAGTCAATAGCAAATGATGTACGGCAAGTAGTTGAATAAGTTCAATTACTTGCCGTTTTTCTATGATGAGTAAGAAACGGCGCCTCTAATCAAACCCCTTATTTAACGCGCCCAAAAATATTAAGGAGATAACAAAAAATGGCTCAAGCTGTTGAATTTAAATACGCTCCGATGTTCCAACTCGGTAAAGACGACACGGAATATTACTTGTTGACCAAGGATTACGTCTCCGAAGGCGAATTTGAGGGTCATAAAATTTTGAAAGTTCAACCGGAAGCTTTGACGCTTTTAGCCAAGCAAGCCTTCCATGACACGAACTTCATGCTTCGTCGCTCCCACAATGAACAAGTGGCGAAGATTTTGAAGGACCCCGAAGCAACCGATAACGACAAATATGTTGCTCTGTCCTTCCTTCGCAACGCAGAAGTGGCCGCCAAAGGCGAATTGCCTTTCTGTCAAGACACCGGCACCGCCATTATTCATGGTGAAAAAGGCCAAGCGGTTTGGACCGGTTTTTGCGACGAAGAAGCGCTCTCTTTAGGCGTTTTCCAAACCTACACGACCGACAGCCTGCGTTACTCTCAGAACGCTCCGCTCTCGATGTATGAAGAAAAGAACACCAAGTGCAATCTTCCGGCTCAAATTGATATTGAAGCGGTAGAAGGCAACGAATACAACTTCTTGTGCGTCGTCAAAGGCGGCGGTTCTGCCAACAAGAGCTACCTCTATCAAGAAACGAAAGCCATTTTAAATCCGAAGACTCTCGTTCCCTACCTCATTGAAAAAATGAAGAGTTTGGGTACGGCCGCTTGTCCTCCGTATCACATCGCCTTCGTGATCGGCGGTACCTCGGCTGAAAAGACGATGTTAACGGTCAAGCTTGCTTCCACGCATTTCTACGACAATTTACCGACGACAGGCGATGAAACCGGTCGCGCCTTCCGTGACGTTGAATTAGAAAAGACGTTGCTCGAAGCCGCTCAGAATATCGGCTTGGGCGCTCAGTTTGGCGGCAAATACATGGCCCACGACGTGCGCGTCATCCGCTTGCCGCGTCACGGCGCAAGCTGCCCGGTCGGCATGGGTGTCAGCTGCTCGGCTGACCGCAATATCAAAGCCAAGATCAATAAGGATGGCGTTTGGATTGAACGTTTGGACACCAACCCCGGCGAATTGATTCCTGAAGAATATCGCAAGGCAGGCGAAGGTCAAACCATCAAGATTGACCTGAACCAACCGATGAGCGAAGTTTGCAAGGAATTGTCCAAGTATCCGGTCTCCACCCGTGTTTCTTTGACCGGCACCATCATTGTGGCCCGTGACATCGCTCACGCCCGCATGAAGGAATTGCTCGATAGCGGCAAAGATCTTCCGCAATACATCAAGGATCATCCGGTTCTTTACGCAGGTCCTGCCAAGACACCGGAAGGCCATCCGTGCGGCTCCATGGGCCCGACAACGGCTAACCGCATGGATCCCTATGTGGATCTGTTCCAAAGCCATGGCGGCTCCATGGTCATGATCGCCAAGGGTAACCGCACGCAAGTCGTGACGGATGCCTGCAAGAAGCACGGCGGCTTCTACCTCGGCACCATTGGCGGCATCGCGGCCGTCCTCTCGGAAAGCTCCATTAAGAGCATTGAGTGCATTGAATGGCCGGAACTCGGCATGGAAGCGGTCTATAAGATTGAAGTGGAAGACTTCCCCGCTTTCATTTTGGTTGACGACAAGGGCAATGATTTCTTTAAGCAAATCAAGCCTCGTTGCTCCATTAAGTGTGAAAAATAATGCTCAAATTAGCTCACCGTTAAGGTGAGCGCCCTTGAAATCGCCGAGCTTGTTTAACGCAAGTCCGGCGATTTTTCTTGACTGGAACTCAATAGCGATAGAACAAATTTTTCAGCCTGATAGAAATTAACCTACTTTTACATTATGAGTGAGTTTTCTGGACGAAAGATCATTGACACCGTCCGATTAGGAAAGAATAATAGAGTCGTAAACAATTGAAAATTTCCGCGGACTCTTTCATTTAGAAGAAAGAGCCTGAGAGTGGTTGTGTGCTGTCATTTTCCTAGCACAGCCACGGTGTGTCGATTTATTTTTAGATAACCTGGAGCAAATTATGAAAACCGAATGGAGAGGTTTCAAAGGTACTCACTGGCTCGATGAAGTCGATGTCCGTGACTTTGTTCAAAACAACTACACCCCCTATGATGGGGATAGCTCATTTTTGCAGCCTCCGACAGAAGCAACCAACAAGCTTTGGGATCTTTTACAAGGGTTGCAAAAAGAAGAACGCGCCAAAGGCGGCGTGCTTGACATGGAAACGGAAGTGGTTTCCGGCATTACCGCCTACAAGGCGGCCTACATGGGTGAAGGCACCAAAGACATTGAAAAGGTGGTCGGTCTTCAAACCGACAAACCTCTGAAGCGCGCCTTCATGCCCTTTGGCGGCATCAAGATGGCCGAACAAGCTTGTGAAACTTATGGCTACAAGCCCAATCCCAAGTTCCACAAAATTTTCACCGAATACCATAAGACGCACAACCAAGGTGTCTATGACGCCTACACGCCTGAAATGCGTTTGGCCCGTAAAAATAAAATCATCACGGGTTTGCCTGATACTTACGGTCGTGGCCGCATTGTGGGCGACTATCGCCGCGTCGCCCTGTATGGCATTGATTTTCTCATTGCGAAGAAAAAAGAAGATATGGCCCATTGCGGCTGTGGAATTATGACCGATGAGATCATCCGCCAACGCGAAGAAATCACCGATCAAATCCGCGCCCTCATGCAAATGAAGGAAATGGCTGCCGATTACGGTTTTGACATTTCCGTCCCGGCTAAGAATGCTCGTGAAGCGGTTCAGTGGCTCTATTTTGGCTACCTTGCTGCGATTAAGACGCAAAATGGCGCCGCCATGTCCGTCGGTCGCATTTCCACCTTCTTGGATATTTACATTCAACGCGACTTGGCCGAGGGCACGCTCACAGAATCCGAAGCCCAAGAGTTAATTGATCACTTGGTGCTCAAGTTCCGCATGGTGAAGTTTGCCCGTATTCCGTCCTACAACCAACTCTTCTCCGGCGACCCCGTGTGGGCCACGTTGGAAGTGGGCGGCTTGGGCATGGACGGTCGTTCCATGGTGACAAAGAACGACTTCCGTTTCCTGCACACGCTGGAAAACATGGGGCCGTCTCCGGAACCGAATTTAACCATTTTGTACACCCGTCATCTGCCCAAACCTTTCCGTGACTATGCGGCAAAGATTTCCATCAACACCTCGTCCGTTCAGTATGAAAACGATGATGTGATGCGCCCGATTTGGGGCGATGATTACTCCATTTGCTGTTGCGTGTCCGCCACGGAAACCGGCAAGGAAATGCAATTCTTCGGCGCCCGCGCCAATTTAGCCAAGTGCATGCTTTACGCAATCAATGGCGGTGTTGATGAACAAACGCTCATGCAGGTGGGGCCCGAATTGCGACCGATCACGTCCGAATATTTGGACTA
>DVMY01000057.1 GCA_018714755.1 Candidatus Aphodousia faecigallinarum
AGTTGCTCTTCGCTGTTACATTTTGACTACCATATTCCATTTCAGAACCATAGCCACGAGCCCACAAGCCAACACCATTCGGCGCATCACGAAGTTCTCCCATACGCTTGGAAAGACTATTCATTTCATGACGAAGCGACAAAGCAGAAAGTGCGGTTACAGAACCTAAAGCATCAAGCGTTTCATTTTTGGTGATTCTGACATCAGACAAAGTTCCATCCTGATTTAAAGTGGCTGATAACGCATCGTTGACTGCTCCGGCCTGAATTTCAAGTACATCAACGGCTTCTTTATCATTTGAGTTAATTGTGACAGCCTCCGTTAAGGCATTGGCTGTACTTTGAGCATCAGCAAATTGGTCATTAGCCTCTCCGGTTGTGGCTAAAGTCATATCGCCTTGTTTAGAAACGATCGTAACCGCCGTATCTTTCAGATCGGTCAAAAGCAATGTTTTTTCTTTACCGCTAAATTGATCAACCGTGTAAGAACCCGTTGCCAACGCTACCGTTGAATTATTAGCCTGAACTTTACCTAAAGAAGAGCCACCCACATTCAACGCATAAGTCGCCTGAGTCAATGTGGTTGTACCTTTATTTTGCACCTTACCTTGAGCAGTTAAAGAAGCTTGAGCTGATTCGGTTCCTGTAACCGATAAAATCGCGCCTTCTGAGGCAACAATGGCATTTGTTGCCTGCAATGTGGCGTTACCTAAAAATTCAACGGTTGCTGTGTCGCCCATTTGAATAGCCGTTGAGTTTTCTCCTTGAGCATCAATACCTACATTCTCACCTTTGAAAATAACTTTGCTCGCAGCAGAATCGGCACTTGTGGCGAATGTCATAACGCTCCCCGAGACGTTAGAGTCTTCATCGACGGAAATTGCCACTGTATTCTGGCCAGAAACATTGATAACCGTTTTCTCAGCATTAAAAGTTAATGTCGTGCCATTTTCGATCTTGGCACCATACACAGTACCATCAGTCTTTGAATCGACATCAATTAGTGTTTGTGAGCCTTCTAAAGAGATTTGCGCCTTATTGCCATAGATGCCAAAGGTATCATCGTTGGCGCCCTCGGTATCGTTAGAAACAAAGAAACTGACATTTTTACCGGCACTGCCAAGCTTAACGACACTTAATTGATCGTCATAACCCTTGACTCCTTCAATCGAAGTGACATTGGCGTACAAACCATATGTAGAAGAAAGACGAGGCACCTCTGTCATTTCTTTGTATTGATCGCCAGCTTCAGCCCCAATACTGGAACCCTTCACATTGACAACTAAATCGCCCAAAATGCTTAGATTTGAAAGATTGTAATTTGAATATTGACCACCACTATCTTGATCTAAATACATGGGATCATTGCTGATACCAACAGCGTTCCAAAAATCGTCTGACACATTAATGGTAGTGGTTGTATTCTTGCCGATTGTGGTGTTGCCCTTGTTATTCAAACCATACGTTATCGAGTAACTTGTTCCAAGTTCCTTAGCCGCTTCTGCATCAAATTTAACATCAGCCTGCAAAGTGGAATCTGCCCCTGTTTTTAACAAAACACTACTATCTTGACCCGAAATAACATTTACATTCAAGTTAGCCGCATCAATGTTGACGGTATCTCCCGCAAAAAATAATCCTGATGTTCCGTTTGAATTAAGAGCATTGCCCGTAAACCGTCCTGAACCATAAACATTCACATTAACATTCTGAACTCTGTCAGTTATGGTTAAGTTTTGCCAATTACCCATAAAACCGATGGCATTACTGGTCGCGACGCCATTTCCCTCAACGACGGCGGTAATGTTGAGATCGCCTTCATTATCAAAAATAAGACTATAAGCGGAGCCCTCATTTGAGGAACTTCCATTCGCATAACCTTGAGCGCCATAACCACTGATGGCGTTAAAAATAACGTCACCGCCCGTGAACTTAACTGTATTGCCATAACCGATATCTATTTTTGAAGCAAACGCCGTGTAATTGCCCTTGCCTTGCTCATCAGCCGTATTGTGAGCGGTGAAGTACGCATTTTGACTTTGAATATCAATATTAGATTTGCCTACCACTCTAAACGATGAATAAACACTATTTCCCAGCCCAACATTTTCTGTCAGATACGTCAAATCCTCAGTAAATACCTTATCTTCGTTGTCGACCTTTAAATTCACCGGATCGGCGTTGGCTTGAACAAATGGAACCATCAGCATCGCGGCCATTGAAAAATGGATCGCTTTGGTTAACGGGGATAATTTAAAAAGAAATTTATTGCTTGTTCTCATGGGGATCTCCTAAAAGTTGACTATCTAATTTTCTGTCCCCCCCCATACTTAATATTGATTTCTGTCAACCGAGCCTTAATTAAAGGCTTTTAGCTTGAAATTCATCATTTCATTTTGCTCAAAAGCAACAAAAAATCAGCCCCCTGAGAATTTCTCCCAGAGGGCAAGCATTAAAGCAAAAAGAAGTCAGAAATTAGAGCAATTTCAAACCGCTTTCAATATTGGCAATGACCGTCTCTTTACCGAAGAGTTCAAGAGTCTTGTCAAACATCGGAGAGACCTTTTCACCGAAGACCAACACACGGATGGGCACAGCCACCACCGGCATCTTGATGCCCATTTCATCCATGATGTCCTTTAAGACACCGTAGATGTTTTCAGCGGTCCAGTCCTCAACGGCACGAGCGCGTTCCAAGAAAAGCTTCACCGCGGCGAGGCTTTGTTCATTGGCGAGCACTTCACGCACCAAGGCTTCATCACGCTTCAAGGGGCGATAGAAAATCATGCAGTTGTCAGCTAAGGCTTCAAGTGTTTCGGGACGCTGCTTGGTAATTTCCATCACTTTGGCAAGATCAGCGTGACCGTCAATCACACCGCCTCGGGCTTCAATGCGCGGGCGCACCAAACGAGCCAGGCGATCGTTGTCAGCCTCTGCGATATAGAGGTGATTTAAGTGATTGAGCTTTTTAGGATCCAAGCAAGCCGGAGACTTCGAGCAGTGACGAAGATCAAACCACTCGGCCAATTGAGCCTTCGTGAATTTTTCATCATTGCCATGGCCCCAGCCCAAGCGAGCCAAATAGTTCACCAACGCTTCGGGCAAATAACCCTTCTTTTCATAGTCCATGACGCTCGCGTCACCATTGCGCTTACTGAGCTTGCGGTTATCGGGACCATTAATTAAGGGCAAGTGCGCAAATTCCGGCACTTCAGCGCCGAGCGCCTTATAGAGGTTGATTTGACGAGGCGTGTTATTGATGTGGTCTGCGCCGCGCACCACGTGACTCACCTTCATGTCAATATCGTCAACCACCACGGCAAAGTTGTACGTGGGGATACCATCACCGCGCATGATCACCAAGTCATCAAGCTCGGTGTTTTCAAAAGCGATGTGACCATAAACCATGTCATCCCACGCGACTGTGCCCGTATCCGGATTGCGGAAACGAATAACCGGCGTGACACCTTCAGGAATCGGGCGGCCCACGCAATTTTCAGGACGCCAGCGACCGTCATAGCGCGGCTTAATCTTTTTAGCCATTTGCTCTTCGCGCAGCGCTTCCAATTCTTCCTTAGTGGCGTAGCACTTGTAGGCCAAGCCCTTCTCGAGCATCATATCTACCACTTCGCGATAGCGGTTCAAGCGATCCATTTGATAGATGGGGCCTTCGTCGTAGTCGAGTTCGAGCCACTTCATCCCGTTGATGATCACGTCAACGGCTTCCTGGGTGGAGCGCTCTTGGTCTGTGTCTTCAATGCGAAGCAAGAATTTACCGCCCACAAAGTGGCGAGCATAAGCCCAACAATAAATGGCCGTGCGGGCGGTGCCCAAGTGCATCATCCCAGTGGGAGACGGTGCGATACGCGTACGAATTTCTTTCATTTTTCTTTATTGGAACAATAAAACAGAATTTGTTGATTTTAAGGCATTCAGAGCGCTTCGTCTAGAAAAAGAAGGCCGCTCTCTAAGGACTTTTTCCACAATTTTTGTGCAAAACACGGTGGAAAACTTTTGGAAATCGTGGGGAAAAACGGGGAAAACTTTTTTTAAGCAATAAAAAAGAGCCGCAAGCGCGAACTCACGACTCTTCTTTGAAATATTCGTTTTAAACGAATTAGAGGCCTTTCACCTTTTCCACGAGGCTGGCAAAGCCGACCTTGTCAAAGATAGCCATATCGGAAAGAACCTTGCGGTCCAAAGCGATGTTGGCCTTCTTCAAGCCGTTCATGAACACGCTGTAGGTCATGCCGTTGGCGCGGGCGCCGGCATTGATACGAGCGATCCACAAGCGACGGAAAACGCGCTTCTTGTTGCGGCGGTCACGATAAGCGTATTGACCGGCCTTCATCACCGCTTGCTTGGCAACGCGGAAAACATTGTTGCGACGAAGGATGAAACCCTTGGAGAGTTTCATGATCTTCTTATGACGAGCGCGAGCGGTTACACCACGTTTTACTCTGGGCATCTTTCTCTCCTCTTAATTAAGCGTAGGGCAACATACGATGGATGGACTTGCTGTCAGAGTCGTGAATGGTGACCATTCCGCGCAAATGACGCTTGTTCTTCGTCGTACGATGGGAAAGAATGTGACGCTTGGTGGCGTGAGCACGTTTGATGGAGCCGCCGGAACGCACCTTAAAGCGCTTGGAGGCAGCCTTTTTCGTTTTCATCTTCGGCATTTGACCGATTTCCTTTTGTTATTAGATGATCACCGGTGCTTTCGCACCCCGCGAAAGACTTCTCGACCGGATCTCACTTGTTATATGCCGAGTCCCATTTTGCCTTGTCGCAGCGGACAAAACTCCGCCGCGAGGGATTCTAAAAAGAATGACTCGGCTTCAAAACTGCGAATGATATTACTTTTTGCGTTTAGGCGCAAGTACCATGATCATTTGGCGGCCTTCAAGTTTCGGGAATTGTTCCACTTGAGCGACTTCTGCCAAATCTTCGCGGATACGCGTGAGCACATCCTGGCCTAAATCCTGATGGGCCATTTCACGACCGCGGTAACGAAGCGTCACCTTTGCCTTATTGCCGTCATTTAAGAAACGGGTCAAAGCGCGAAGCTTCGTTTGATAGTCATTTTCATCGGTGGCCGGACGGAACTTCACTTCCTTTACCTGAATGACCTTTTGCTTGGCCTTCATTTCCTGCTGACGCTTTTGTTCCTGATAGCGGAACTTGCCGTAGTCCATTAAGCGGCAAACAGGAGGATTGGCCTTAGCGGCCACTTCCACCAAATCAACACCCGCTTCTTCGGCCATGGCCAAAGCTTCAGAGGTGCGCACAATACCGATTTGGGTGCCATCGACACCCGTCAAGCGAATTTCAGGCACGCGAATCTCACGATTGATTCGGTGCGTACGTTCCTGAGCTATGATCGTTCTCCTAAAAACTCTTATCGTTTTTCGCGCAAACGGCGCGAAGCGCTCACTTTACCACTTTTTTCCCATATTTTGGGAGGTGAATACATAAAAAACAACAAAATCGTTTTTACTGAATAAAAGACCTGATTGCAATCTACTCACAATCAGGTCCATAACAATAACTATCAATTAGTGATTGACTTTCTTGTCGTTTTCTTCAACCACACGAGCGATAAAGTCTTCAAGCTTCATCACGCCTAAATCTTTACCACCGCGGGCGCGCACGGCAACGGTACCCGCTTCGCGTTCTTTTTCACCCACGACGACAATGTAAGGAATCTTCTGCAAGCTCAATTCACGAATCTTGTAGTTGATCTTTTCATTGCGGACGTCTTTTTGGATGCGAAGACCCGCCGCCTTCATCTTGGCTGCGATTTCTTCAACATAATCGGCCTGATGTTCGGTAATGTTGGCGATAGCCACTTGAACCGGAGCCAACCAAACGGGCATGGCGCCGGCATAGTGTTCAATCAACATGCCGATCCATCGCTCAAGCGAGCCAATAATGGCGCGGTGAAGCATCACGGGGGTCTTTCTCGTGTTGTCTTCGGCGACATACTCGGCGCCTAAGCGACCCGGCATTTGGAAGTCCACCTGAATCGTGCCGCACTGCCAGGAGCGACCCAAGCAGTCTTTTAAGTGATATTCAATCTTCGGGCCGTAGAACGCGCCTTCACCCGGCAAAATGTCATACTTCAGACCCAAGGCGTCCAAGCTTTGCATCAAAGCGGCTTCGGCCTTATCCCAAGCGGAGTCTTCACCGATGCGCATTTCAGGACGCGTGGCGACCTTGTAGGCGATTTCATCAAAACCGAAGGTGTGATAAACCTCTTTAACCAACTTGGAATAAGCTTCGCATTCGGCCAAAATCTGATCTTCGGTGCAGAAAATGTGACCGTCGTCTTGCGTGAAGCCTCTCACACGCATCAAGCCATGCAAGGAGCCGGACGGTTCATTGCGGTGGCATTGACCGAATTCACCGATACGCATCGGCAAATCACGGTAGCTGCGAAGAGCGGAATTAAAGATCTGAATGTGGCCCGGGCAGTTCATGGGCTTTAAGGCGTAGTAACGGTTTTCAGATTCCGTCGTGAACATGTTTTCACGATACTTGGCCCAGTGGCCGGAGCGTTCCCACAAGGAGCGGTCCAGCACTTGAGGCGCCTTCACTTCATCGTAACCATTGTCTTGGTAGATGGTGCGCATGTATTTTTCAACCTGCTGCCACAAAGCCCAGCCCTTGGCATGCCAGAAGATCATGCCCGGCGCTTCGTCTTGCAAGTGGAACAAATCCAATTCCTTACCCAGGCGGCGATGGTCACGCTTTTCTGCTTCTTCAAGCATCGTGAGGTAGGCTTGGAGATCGTCTTTTTTAAGCCAGGCCGTGCCATAGATGCGTTGAAGCATTTCATTTTTAGAGTCACCGCGCCAGTAAGCGCCCGCCACCTTCATGAGCTTATGGACCTTCAACTTGCCCGTGCTCGGCACGTGAGGGCCGCGGCACAAGTCAATGAAATCGCCCTGCTCATAAAGCGAAATAGTTTCCCCTTCAGGAATCGCTTCAACGAGCTCGGCCTTATATTTTTCGCCCATATTTAAGAAAAAGCTGATTGCCTCTTCGCGCTTCATTTCTTTGCGCACAATGGGAATATTCTTCGCGGCCAACTCATCCATGCGCTTTTCAATCGCCACCAAGTCTTCAGGCGTGAAGGGGCGCTTGTAGGAAAAGTCGTAGTAAAAACCGTTTTCAATAGCCGGTCCGATCGTCACCTGAGCTTCGGGATAGAGTTCCTTGACCGCCTGGGCCATCAAGTGAGCCGTTGAGTGACGAACAATCTCAAGCGCTTCGGGATCACGGTCAGTGATGATCGCCAGTGTCGCATCGTGATCAATCACTGTGGTGGTGTCAACTAATTTTCCGTCAAGACGCGCGGCGATCGCGGCCTTGCCAAGACTCATGCTGATGCTTTTAGCGACATCGGCAACCGACACCGCCGATTCAAATTCTCGTTTGGAACCGTCTGGAAGCGTTACGGATAGCATTTTTCCATTCCTTTTTCTTTCGGTACTAATCTATAAAAAAAGTGTGGCTTACCGAAAAGCCACACTTTTTAATATTGGATTATTTCAAGCAACACAAGCGGGCTCGTTAGCAAATTGTTAACGAGTTGTTGTAGTTCGAGCGGTATTGCGACTCAAAATCACTTGAATGTTCCTATAAAACTGACGCGCTTATTTTAGCCCTCTAAAAAGTGCTTTGTAAAGCGACGCCATGAGCATTATTGCCTAAAAGACACTTTTGTAGATTGACAACACATCGTCAGAGGTCAACTTTTTAAACTGTCCGATCGTGCCCGTTCTCGCGCAAGCGCTCTTGGCGCAAGCCACAAGCGCCTCCTCGTTCAAGCCGAATTCGGAAAGTTTAGCCGGCATCTTCATCGTGCGATAAAAGGTCTCTAATTTGGCAATCCCCTCTTCTACGCCTTGAGTGCCCATCACCTTTTGGGCGAAACGAAGCATGCGTTCAGGATTGACGCTTGCCACGTGGCGAAGCCAAGCGGGCGTGATCACCGCCAAACCGGCGCCGTGCGTGATCGTCGGATCGTAAGCCGAGAGTTCATGCTCCATCGCGTGGCAGGCCCAATCTTCGACCTGACCCAACCCATAGTAACCGTTATGAGCCCAACTGCCCACCATGGCGATTTGGCACCAGGCGTCATAATCTTCATGGTTTTCAAGCAGCTTCGGCCCCATTTCAATGGCTGTGCGAATGGCCGCCTCGGCCTGGCCGCTCACGAAATCGACATGTTCGGTATTCGTGAAGTAGCGCTCAAAGATATGACTGATCATGTCCACGACACCCGCGGCGATTTGGTTTTCGGGCAACGTAAAGAAAAGCTCCGGATTAACGACTGAAATAATCGGACGAATTTTTTCACTTGCCGTGCCTAACTTCAGTCCGTCATGGTTAATCACCATTCGAATGGACTGCTCGCTGCCGGCCGCCGGAATCGTTAAAACACAGGCTATCGGAATGGCCTCCGTAATGGCCACTCCTTTAGTGAAGAAGTCCCAGGCGTCGCCATCGTACTTAGCCCAAGCCGCAGCCACTTTACAGGTGTCAATAACGCTGCCGCCGCCCACCGCCAAAAGAGCATCTACTTGAGAGTCAACAGCCACTTTTTTCACTTTAGAGGCAAACTCCAGCGTGGGATTGGCGCGCACACCGCCCATTGTGAAATACTCGATGCCCACGGCTTCCAAAGAGGCCTGAACCGCGGAAATCGTCCCGCTTTTGAGAGCGCTGCCGCCTCCATAAACAATGAGCACCTTGCCGATATTCTCTTTTTTGAGGGCTTCACCCAATTTTTTGTGTTCATCACGCCCGAAAAGAATTCGGGTCGGGTTGCAGTAATTAAAGTTCAGCATGAGAATCGTCCTATTTATGTTTGTTTCACACTCTAGCACGAAGTAATATTCCTTTAAACCTTCTCTCTAATCAAAAACTCCACTAATACCGCCAGATCATAAGCATTCCTTTCGGGCAATTGATTCTTTTTCAATTTAGCCGCATCAATAGCTTGATAAACATTTTCTATTCCACATCCGACCATTTTGGGAAGTTTCTGTCTTTTATAACCAGGTTGAATTTTTTCCATAGTGGCATCTATCACTTCAGGTGTATTTAAACCATCTACCGACATGTAGTGCATTAATAAGAAAATTTCAAATTTTGGAATACTAATTGCTACTCGGGTTTGAGCTGAATGTTGTAGTTGCCATTTTCGCAAAGCATCCAAAATCTCAGAAGAATTTCTGTCACGGTCAAGTACGACACAAACGATCGCCTCAGGATTGTTCTTCCTTATTCTTTCGGCACGAGAAAGCAAGTTTTTTGCAGATGTCGCTCCTGTGGATTTCTCAACTTTTAAGTTAAAGTCTTCCTTAATCAAACTTTTTTGTTTTAACCAATCAAAATATGCTGGTTCAGAATTTTTCCCTTCCACAATCAAAATAATCGGCCTTCTCGCTCTTTTGTACTGATGAGAAGAAAATCGAGATAATCCTTTACGAACTGTCTTACCAGATTGACTCATCAGACTTCCCTTTCTGCATCCATTAGCTCAAAAAGGTTCACAAACGGCAATTCCGGAACTCCTCCAAAATCACCCCTAAGGTAACGCTTGCGAATCAGTGAATCAAAACGAACTGCCTTGCCCTTCTCGTCTCGAAAATCTGACAACTTATTCAATGCGCAAGATCCTATTTCTTCTCGTTGTAGGAAAAGAATCTCATCTCGTCGCAAAATATCCTGATCGATTAGTTCTGCGTTGTGCGTAGTAAAGATCAACTGGGCGACAAAATCCTTATCCAAAGTAGCCAAATAATCGGTCAGCACTCGTTTCAATAGCAATGGGTGCAAGCTTCGGTCAATCTCATCGACAAAGCAAACAGTCGGTTGCCTATTTTTATTAGCCCAATACAAACCTAAAAACATTGGCAAAAGATCCATTAATCTTCGGGTTCCGTCGGATTCGGAACTCACGCTGAAATCAATTTCCGTCCCATCTTTCGCATGGTGCATTGTGTTGATTTGAAAAACACGCACTTTTTGCTCTTCACCATCCCATCGAGCGACATACAAATCACCAATCGGCGTTCGTATGGGAATTTCTGCCGCAGGATTCGTCTGAAGTTGTTTTTTCATCATTTCAGGAATTGGGAAGCGCTCAGACAGAACTTCTTTTTCGCTAAAACCGCAGATTCCTGTTTTCAAATGATTGAAAAAGGCAGACCCCGTCTGAGACAAGAAGCTCTGTTTTTTAGAGTATTGAGTGAATCCCCCAAAAACCTCATTGGGCGTCAAAATCTGAATATTGGCAAACCATTGATATACAAATCCCAAGGCCTGATTGCCTTGACTAATCAAATTGGTAATGTACAACTTATTGGGAGCACATCCATCAATATAGGCTTGAGCGTAGTTGCTGTCCTTTAAGGGATTACTCAGAATTTCTCCCTTTTGCCCCTCTCGATTAAAAATAATCTTTTCACTATTTACCGTTATCTGTTTTAACGTTTCATAGACTACTTCACAGTCATTAACCGCGAATTTATATTCATATACCAATCCATCACGAGTAAAAACGAAACCAAATTGGCTGGGCTCATCCTGATAGGCTTTATCTAACCTAAAGTACTGGCGAGCAATCTTGTCACTACGATTGCGCGTGCCAACCAAAACAAACTCTTTGGCAAACTGCATCGCCTCGATAATGGTTGTCTTACCGCTGGCGTTAGGGCCGTAGATCGCAGCAATGGGCAATACCCTCTTTTTAAATTTCAGCAACGACCGCAAACGTTCTTCATGAGCTTGCTCTCGCTGAGCAATCAATGAAAGATTCAACTCGTCTCGAATCATTCCCCAGTTAGACAAAGAAAAATACAAAAGCATTTCCTTCTCCTTAATCCTTTAATAGGATTTTATATTAGATGTGATTTTTTCTCATCTTTTTCTGGATTAAAAAATATAAAGACTGACATAAGTTGAAGCGTTAAGACAAACACAAGCGCTAAAATAGTTAAGTTTTAAACACTCGCTTAAAGGAAATACCCATGAGCACTGAAAAGAAAAATTTGGAACCGGGCTTGCCGCCCCTGCTTCCTGAAACCAAGACTGTCATGGACACCTTGATGGCCGCAGACTTGATCAAAAAGGCCTTGCAACTGGCTGTTGATCAAGACGAGCTGTGCTTGAAAGAACAAATCGCCATCACGGAAATCCCCTCTTCTCCCTTTGGCGAAGAACTCCGCGGAAAGGATTTTGTGGAACGCTTCACTCAGATGGGCTTGCAAGACGTGCACATGGATGAAGTGGGCAACGTGATTGGCCGCCGCCCCGGCGTCGGTCCCGAACCGCGCACCAAACTCATCGTCTCGGCTCACTTGGACACCGTTTTTGCCAAAGACACAAACTTTAAAGTTCGTCAAGAAGGCAACCGCTTCTACGCCCCGTCAATCGGTGACGACTCCCGCGGCTTGGCTGGTCTTTTGCAAGTCATCCGCATGTTCCAAGAATTGAAGATTCAAACGATGGGCGACATCATCTTCGTGGCCACGGTCGGCGAAGAAGGTGAAGGCGATTTGCGCGGCGTGAAAAACTTGTTCCGCGACCCGAACGTGGATGTGGATGCCTTTATGTCTCTTTACTGGTGTGATCCGAGCGACGCGATCGTGGGCGCCACGGGCAGCTTGCGCTATCGCGTGAGCTTTGACGGCCCAGGCGGACACAGCTACCTCGGTTTCGGCCAACCCTCGGCCATCCACGCTTTGATGCGCACAAGCAAAGTGCTTTGCGACCTCGAAGTACCCCAGGATCCGAAGACCACCTACACGGTGGGTGTGGTCAAGGGCGGCACGACGGTGAATTCAATCGCCGCTCATGCCTCCATGGATATCGACATGCGAAGCACCGACAACAACGCGCTCTTGGCTTTGCGCGACAAGGTGCTGCCTTGCTTTGAAAAGGCCGCAGAAGAAGAAAACGCTCACTGGGGCATCACCGATGAAGCTAACAAGGTGAAGGTCACGGTCACCCAAATCGGCAACCGTCCGGCCGGCCAACAGCCTCACGAAAGCCCGGTTTGCCAGGCAATCCGCGCCGGTCTTTTGGCTTTGGGCTTACCGCTTCACATGTACGCCTCCACTTCGGGCGACCACAATGTGTCTTTGAGCATGGGAATACCGAGCTTGGCAATGGGCGCGGGCGGCCGCAACTGGAAGATGCACACCTTGGATGAAGTCTATGAACATGTTGACGCTTACCAAGGTCCTCAATTGGCATTCCTGATGGCTTGCGCCATGAGCGGTGTCGATGGCATCACCAAGGGTTTCTTAAAGAAACGCGCCCGTTAATCATTTAGACTGACGCTGAATGAACGACCACCCGAGGCCAATGCTTCGGGTGGTTTTTTAATACGTTAGCGGGCTCGGGCGGCCGCGCTTTTTTGAAGTTTTTGATAGCTCTTCCAATGGAAGTAACTTTGAAGCAAAACAGAAAGACAGATTAAGAAAAGACCGATATAGAAAGAAAAGTTAAGGTCTTTGGCCTCATGAAAAATAATCATCGCAAGGATAATGCTGTAGACCGGCTCCAGATTAAAACTTAAGTTAACCGTAAACGCTGACAAATCCTTAAGCGCCTCCAGCTGAAAATAAAATAGACCCACCGTGCAAAATGACGAGAGCAAAAGCAGATAAATCAAATCCGACACCGAGGGCGCAATCGTCTCAACGGGAAATATCGCCAAATAAATCGGCAAAATCGCGCTCATGATCACAAAACTTGAGAGCACTTCGTAGAAAAGAAAAGTCATCGGAGGATAGTCCGAGCCCACCCTGCGCGTTTCAATGGTTAAAACAGAAGCCGCGATCGCGGACAAAATACCCAAAATAATGCCCACTTGATAGCGAGTGTCAAAGTGAAAGATCAGCGCGATTCCCAAAATCGTTAAGAGGCTGAAGGCGACCTCTCGGATGGAGAACGCGCGCTTGCTCCAGAAGGGATCAATGATCGCCGTGAAAAAGCCCACCGAGGCAAAACAGACCACGCCGATTGAAACATTGGAGTATTTAATCGAGCCATAGAACAAAAGCCAGTGAATGGACAGAAGCAGTCCAACCCAAGCGATGCGAAAAATATCTTTAAAGCCCAAACGGATCTGACCGCGGCTGATGGCTAAATATAAAAGGAAAAAGCCGCTAGCCATCATCACGCGGTACCACACAAGAAGACCTTCATTTAAGGTGATCAGACGTCCAAGCACGCCTGTGAAGCCCGCAAATAAAATCGACAGATGTAAAGCAATGAACGCGTACGAAAGCATGGCAGCAACATTTCTTCAAAAAACGCGAAGATTGTAGCGCAAACCTTCAGTCTCAAATCAAAGAAGGCGCGCCGAGCGTAAATCGGTGTGTTATATTGAGTCTATTGGATTTTCTTAGTAAGGACAGAAAATGAAGAAATCCCAAACAAAGAAAGCCGCAAGCGGCACACAGTGGTCGGCCATGTTCGGCGATATCTTTGGTTTGAAGGTCTATCATGATAAAAAGGGCCGCCATGATAAAAAGCGCATCCCTTGGCAATGGGCCTTGTGGGGTGCGCTCATTTTTTTCACCATCGGTTTTTTAATGCCTACGGACTCCGTCTGGATTCTCCTCGTAGCGATTGCCGCGGCAGTAATCTTTTACTTCGCCAGAAGCACCGAGGCGGTTGAAGAGCAAGTGTTGCTTTTAACAGATAACCGCACGCCCGCGCAAAAAGAAGCCCACAGAAGACGTGAAGCGGCAAAAGCGCAAAAAGCCGGTACGAGCAGGCGCCCCCGCACGCGTCAAAGCGCGCCCGTTTCACGCCCCAAAAAAGTCGATGACGCGCCAATCGCTGAGGCTAAAGAGGCCGCGCAGCCCAAAGCCGTCAAAAACGTGAAAGTGGCTAAACCCAGAAAAGCAACTAAGAAAGCTGCGCCCACCAGCGAAAGTGCGAGCGAAACTCAAAAGCAATCACAGGCGGACAGCGCGGTTAAAGCCGAGCCTCAACCGAGCGCTGACGTAGCCGCATCCCAGGCACCTCAGAAAGCGGTTGAAAAGAATACAGGCACTCAAAAAACAAAAACAACTCGGAAACCGAGAACGCCCAAAAAGACCGGTACTCGAGCAAGTTCTGCTAAAAAGAACGCAACGACAACGAGAACTCGACGTCCTCGTCAGCCAAGGGCCTCCGCTGCCACGGAAAGCGTTCAGGCGAATACAAATTCAGAAGATCAATCCTAATTCTTAACCACGTCAATTCAAAAGAGAAATCGGTTCTTGCCGGTTTCTCTTTTTTATACGTCAAGTTGAATTTACTATACTATATTATGGAAATTTAGCTAAATTTCCATAATAAGCTATGGTAATTTTGAATATTTGTCATACTTTCTATACTATATTATGGAAATTCAAGAAAAAATCCTCAGTACGGTATTGGAAATTAGCTTATGATTCCGCGCGACTTATCCCAAAAGATTTTATTGTCCACTCCTCCCAAAGCGGTTGTTATCTACGGTCCGCGTCAAGCCGGGAAAACCACTTTGGTTCGGTCGTTACCAAACATGGGAACGGTTAATTTTTTAAACGGCGATCGACCGCGTGACCTTCAACGTCTGAATTCCATTGAATCTGAAGCCGATATTAAGCATATACTTTTAAGCGCGGACACTCTTATTATTGATGAGGCTCAAAATGTTCCCAATATTGGCCGAATCGTCAAAATGCTGGTCGACGCCAACGAAAAAACCAAAATTTTCTTAACAGGTTCTTCAGCTTTTGAATTAGCTCAGGGAGTGCGGGAGTCAGCTGTGGGGCGGGTTGTTAATAGAAATCTTTGGCCTTTGTCTCTCAACGAAATCGCTCAAGCTCAAAGTTGGGGATTCGTCGAATCTAACTTAGAGCGTTTTCTCGTCTATGGAATGTATCCCGGTGTTGTCACAAACCCGGAAAATGCAGTGGAAACCTTGATCGATTTAAGCGGTGACATTTTGTTCAGAGATGCCTTCGCGCTACAGGATATAAGAAGCCCAAACAGTTTAAGACACCTGCTTGAACTGCTCGCGAGACAAATTGGTCAAGAAGTCTCATACGACAGCTTAGCCAGGGAGACAAAACTTCACAGCCTTACGGTGGAGCGCTACATCGATTTATTGGAAAAATGCTTCATCATCAAACGCTGCGGATCTTTTTCCAGAAATCTTAGCAACGAGCTGAAAAAAGGAAAAAAAATATACTTTTGTGACGTCGGACTGCGAAACGCCATTATTGACGACTTCAGTCCCTTTAACTTACGAGATGATGCCGGCGCACTTTGGGAAAATTTCTTTTTTATGGAAAGGCTCAAAAAGCACGATACAGAGAGAACATTTGTCAGGCAATATTTTTGGAGAATTCGCGGCAGTAAACCAAAATTAGGCTCCGACAAACCTATTGAATACAGCCGGGAATTGGATTTTGTTGAAGTGCGCGATGACAAAATGGTCGCGTTTGAATGCAAACTTGACCCTAAACAAAGGGACAACGCGGGCGGAGAATTTCGCAACAGCTACCCTCAATGTCCGATTTATGTCGTCTCACCACGCCGATTTGACAGAACCTTATTCGAAATAACTGAGAACAAAGTCAGTCATTCTTTGCCGATATAACGGGTCCAATAAAAATATTTATTGAGGTCGGTCAAAACAGAAAATTCTTGACCGACTTATTGTGCTGGTATTTAAAACACGACAGAAACCTCAAGCCTTAGTGGTTACCCTTAAAGCATTGGCCTTATGGCTAAGTGAAATCCTTATTGTTATGTAGTGTTTCTTCCCCGTACGATGGGCAAAATATGGGGTTGAACCCTTGCGGATTAACCAATCAAAAAATGAAAGGAAATACCCATGTTTGAGGGCATGCTTTTTTACATATTCGTCTGCCTGGCGTTTTTCGCCATCGGCGACTTCTTAGGGGTGGCCACCAAGGCAAAAGTCTCCTCGGTGTTCGTGAGCCTGCTTTTGTTCTTGATCTTTTTCATGGCCGACTGGATTCCGGACGATATCATCAATCAGGCCGGATTGACGCAAATCGGCAAGTGGGCCGTGGGCTTTGTGGTCTTCGGCATGGGCACCACGATTAACATGCGCGAACTCATGGCCGAGTGGCGCACGGTGGCGACCGCCTGCTTATCGATGGCCGTGATTTGGATCGGCATGCTTGTGCTCGTTCCCCTGATCGGTTACAACGAAACGATCGTGACGATTCCGATCATCAACGGCGGCATTGTCGCCACGCAAATCATGACTTCGGCCGCCATGGAAAATGGTCTTGAAATGGCCGCGGCTTTGGGCACCATCATCTACGCCGTGCAGAAGTTCTTCGGCACTCCCTTTGCCTCCTACTTCGGTTTGCGTGAAGCGCGCGAAGTGCTCGCCGTCTATCGTCAAACGGGCGTGAACCCCAATAAAGCGGCTCCCAAACCCGGTGAAGAGCCCAAACCCACGTTCTTTGAAAGACACAAAAAATACTACGGTCAGTTTGTCTGCCTGGGCATCACCGCCTTCTTCTCCTGGGTGGCTTTCTGCATCGGTCAAGTGACGGGTTTAAGCTACACGATTTGGTGCTTGATTTTGGGCGCCATCATGTCAACCACCGGTTTAGTGCCGAAAAACATTTTGGCTCAAGCCAAATCGGGCGGCATCTTTAACGTCGCCGTGTTCGCCTCCATTATTCCGAGTTTGGCAAAGATCGATTTGGGTGACTTGATTGTTTTGGGCTACAGCACCGTCGTTATCTTTATTGTTGTTTTCGTGCTGCTTTATGTGTGCTTTGGCATTTTGCCCTTGTGGCGTGTTCAGGGTCACAAAAATGTCGCCTTGGGTGTAGCGGCCGCTCAGCTTTTAGGCTTCCCCGCCACCTACCTCATCGCCAATGAAGTGGCAACTGCCGCGGCTGAAAATGAAGAGGAAAAACAAGTCGTTTTGGATGCGATCATGTCCAAGTACCTCGTGGCGGGCTTCACCACCGTCACCTCGGTTTCAGTCATCATCGCCGGTGTGTTTGAAACGTTCATTATTCCGTAATTGAGACAATTATTTTGACAACAGAGAAAGGGTCCTATCATGTTTAAATATGACGCTCAAGATTACCCCTACGCCTCCAAGCGCCATGTCGTTTACGCTAAAAACGGCATGTCCTGCGTGGGCAACCCCTCTGGCGCCGCCGCAGGCCTTCAGGTTTTGCTCAAAGGCGGCAACGCCATTGACGCGGCCGTAGCCATCGCCTGCGCGCAGCCCGTGGTGGAACCCACCGGCAACGGCTTAGGCGCGGACTGCTTCGCGCTCATTTGGTATAAGGGCAAACTCTACGGCATCAATGGCTCCGGTCCCTTGCCCAAAGCCGCCTCCATCGCGAAACTCAAAGAACGCGGCTTTGAGAGCATTCCGCCCTATGGCGTCGAACCGATCGATGTGCCGGGCGCCGTGGGCGGTTGGATGGCCATGCATGAACGCTTTGGCCGCTTGCCGCTCGAAGAAGTGATGCAGCCTGCCATTGACTACGCCGAAAACGGCTATCCGGTCTCCCCCAATATCAGCCGCTTGTGGGAAGAAGCTTATAAAAACTACAGCAAATACCGTGACCGTCCCGAATTTAAGGGCTGGTTTGACACATTCGCGCCCAATGACACGTGGCTGCGTCCGGGCGATATCTTTAAGAGCCATGACATGGCTGAAACCCTTCGCGAAATCGCCCGCACCAAGGGTGAATCCTTCTACCGCGGCGCCTTGGCTCAAAAGATTGACGCGTTCATGAAGGAGCACAATGGGTTCTTGTCGGCCGAAGACTTGGCTGCCTATCACCCCGAATGGGTGCAGCCCTTAAAGACCGACTACCGCGGCTACGATGTTTGGGAAATTCCGCCCAACAGCCACGGCATCACGGTTTTGATGGCTTTGAACATTTTGAAGGGCGTCACGTTTGGCGAGCGCGACACAATTGACACGCTTCACAAGCAAATCGAAGCGATGAAGCTTGCCTTTGTCGATACGATGGAATACGTGGCCGAGCCCTCTCACATGATCGTGACCTCTGAACAGCTCTTAAGCCAGAAGTACGCCGATGATCGCAGAAAACTCATCAAACCCGATAGCGCTTTGATGCCTGAAGTGGGCGATCCTCGCTACAGCTCCACCGTGTATTTCGCCGCGGCTGACGCCGAAGGCAACATGGTGAGCATGATTCAAAGCAACTTCCGAGGTTTCGGTTCCGGCATCGTCGTTCCGGGCACCGGCATTTCGCTCAATGACCGCGCTCAAAACTTCCGCTTCGATGAAAAGCATCCCAATGCATACGAAGGCGGCAAGCGCCCGTACCACACGATCATCCCGGCCTTCATCTCCAAGGGTGATCAGCCGATTTCGGCCCTGGGCATCATGGGCGGTTGGATGCAGCCGCAGGCTCACCTGCAAGTCATCATGAACATGATTGACTTCCACCTGAACCCCCAACAAGCTTTGGACGCTCCGCGTTGGCAATGGATCGGCGGCAAGAAAGTGGAAGTGGAGCAAGACATGCCCAACCACTTAATCCGCTTGCTGCAACGCATGGGCCACGACATCGTCGTTCAGCCCGATCCCTACCACATGGGCCGCGGTCAAGTGATTCTGCGTGATGAAAAGACCGGCATCCTCTGCGCCGGCACAGAAAAGCGCACGGACGGCCATATCGCCTGCTTCTAACAAAAATGTCTTTCGGGGATCTCTATTGAATTCACGAGGTCCCCTAAATAAACAACCTTAAGCGTCATTTAAGCACACTCTATAAAAGTAGAGCGTGTTTCTATGGCGCTTTTTATACCTAAAAATTCCCAATTTTTGATTTACGATTTTGTATATGCTAAATTAGAGGTACAAAATAAAAGAAAGACGAACTAACCATGACGTTGAAGCAGATATTTTCTTGGGATCCAGAAAAAGCGGAAATTAATCTAAAGAAGCACGGTATTTCATTTGATAGAGCCGCTGAAATTTTTCTTGATCCAAACGTAATTTCTCGTGTGGATCGTATTAAAGATGGAGAGGAGCGGTGGCAATCAATAGGTATGATTGACGGACTTTTCATAATATTAGTGGCTCATACGATTACCACATATTCTAAGCAAGGAGACTATATCGAAAATATTCGGATTATCAGCGCTCGAAAAGCTGATAAAAAGGAAAGGAGGATTTATGACAACGGTTACTTTTGAACTTAAAAACAAAAAGCCAATGACGGAAGAAGAACGTCGTCGCCTTTTGGACATCCGTGATGAAGATATTGATTATTCTGACATTGCTCAGATTCCCGACAATTTCGCTGACGAAGCGGTTCGAGGATTGTTATACCGCCCTGTCAAAAAATCTATTTCAATTCGAATTGACGCGGACGTTCTTATTTGGCTTAAATCTCAAGGGAAAGGCTACCAGACTCGAATCAATACTATCCTGAGACAGGCTATGTTAAAGGAATTAAAGGTCTAGGCAAAACTCTTCCTCCCAAAATTTAACTCGTGGGGGAGCTAATAATGCTAAACCTTAGTCGACCGGATGATTTTTAAGCTTCATCCGGTTTTCTTATTCGATCAACATTCAGATTTTTCAAGCGCAGGCAGTTCCGCTCCCAACATAAATAAGGCGGCTTCCACTTTACGAATAGGATGTGAGCCCTTAAGCCAAGAAGCTCCCTTTGCCTTATTGATAGCGTCCATCACAAGCCAGCTTGCCAAAATATTGCTGTGCGCAAAGGTGCGCTCCCTCATCGGACGCTTCTTTATCGTATCCAATCGCGGAAAGACGTTTTGCCCCCATGAGGCGTTGCGAGTCGGATCTTTTTTTGTCTTACCCCAGCCTTGCAAACTTCCCAACTCAAGCTCCTTGGGCAAATCAATATGCTTTTGCAGACAAAATTCACGAATAAAGTAGCAAAGCGCGGCGCAAACGCGA